>JAFASC010000015.1 GCA_019244955.1 Methylobacteriaceae bacterium
CGCGGCGAGGAGTTTGGGATCGGCAATCCGCGCCTCCGCAAAGGCGCGGGCTTCGCGTGCCGTACTCTGCGGATCGAGCCCGACGAGCAGGAGGCGGTACTCGTCCGAGGCTACGCCGCTGCGGGCGAGGGCCGAGGAAACGATGGACAGAGCAGGGCCGCAGGTCGTGCGACACGCATAATCCACCGGAAGCAACAACGCCGGGTGGTGTGCCATGGCATCGCCCAATGTCGTTTCGCGACCGTTTGCGTCGCGGTAGAGCGCATTCAGCGGAACGCGTGCGTTTGGGGGCGGGCCAAATTCGACGGAGTTGAGATCCGCTTGCGTCAGGCCTGCAGAGACGGGGGACGCGCCGAGCAGTGTCAAGGTGAGGGCGAGGGCAAGTTTCATCGCGGATCGGCTCCGCGGCTGCCGGGCGTAGGCGTTGCAGGCGGCGTGACCAGCGGATCGAGCGCGTGCTCGCCGCGCGCGACAATGAGTTGCATCGCGCGCTCGATCGGAATGCGCAGCATCTGGTGCGCAGGATCGGCCCAGCTGTATGTGGAGAGCGATTTGCGCTGCGCTGCGAGCAGTCGCTGCAAATCCGTGTGCGGCGCCGTTTGTAGATGCGGTTGCGGAAAAACGCGAGGGTTCGCGATCAGCGGTCCGGTGACCTTGAAGATGTAGTAGGCGTACATCGCCGCGGCGCCGACCAGAACCAAGGCGACAAACCCGTAGACGTAGGTGAGCACCGAGCGCGCAGCCACATCGGGGGTCTCAGGGCTCAGATGATCGCGTGAAGCCTCAGCGGGCATGTTGGCTCGCCTGTTGCAGCGCGCCGCGCGTGCCCGCGGCAAGGGGGAGGCAGACGAGAACCATCGCGATAAAGCACAGGAGCGCCGCCACGATCACGCGCGCCTGGGAGGAATAGGCGGGCACGATCAACCAGCATAAGTGCACGATGATCGCTGTCAGAATGACCGCACCTGCGAGCCGCACGCCGATCCGGCTCTGCCTGATCCGCAACAACAGAAGCATCGCGAATCCGGCGAGCGCGAGGATTGCGCCAGCCCCGATGACGAATGCCCAGCCGTTCTGGCTGCGCAACAGGTACCAGTGCGCCCTGTCCGGCAGATTGCCGTACCACTGAACGATCAGCGTCATGAGGGCGAGATAGACGACGCCGAGGAGCGCCGCGATGAGAAGTCCCGAGAGATCGCCGAGATCTCTTTCACGCAACTCTCCGGGCGCAAACAACGCCGCGGCTGCCAATGCCGTGAGGATTTGCTGGATGGCGATCGTGGCGCCGAAGGCGGTCGAGGCGTAATGTGGATCCATAGAGAGGAACCAGTCGATCGAAACAAGGCTGATCGTCAGGCCGTAGAACGCCAAGCCGAGCGCGGCGACGAGAGGTGCCCCTCCCTTGCCGCCAAAGATCACCCCCAGGACCGACCAGCCGATAACCGCGATGGCGGCGCGAGCGATAAAGGTCGGAACGTTGAGGTACAAATGCGCGGCGGTGGCAGCGCTGGTCCACGGATACAGGGCGTGAGTTGCGACGGCGAGCGGAACGAACGCAATCGCCAGCACCGGAATGCAAAGCGCTGCGGGCCGCAAGAACGGTGCAAGCGCAAATCCCCATGCGCCTCCGGTCAGGCGATGGATCATCAAGAGAACCAGGCTGCCGACCGGAATGCCGGCAATAAAGGCGAAGCAGAGGAGCCAGCCGCAGGCCATGGCCTCGGCGCCTTCGAGCAGCAGCGCGATTATGATGAGCACCGCGGCGACGGCGACGTGAGCCGCCGCGCGCGTCGCGCTGAACCCGTTATTGTCCAGGCGAAATGCGCGGATCACGGCAGCTTCTCGCGCGCTTCCGGCACGTCCGCGAGACGCGCCTGTTGTGACATTTGCAGCGCGCGAACGTACGCGACGATCGCCCACCGGTCCTCGGGCGTCACGCGAGCGGCATAAGGATACATGACGCCGTAACCTTTGGTGATCACGTCAAAGAAATAGCGCGCCGGAGCGGCTCTGAGCCGATCCGTGTGATACGATGGCGGCTTCGGAAAGCCGCGCTCGACGATCATACCGTCGGCCTTTCCGTCAAGGCCGTGGCAGGGTGAGCAGTAGATATTGTAGCGCTCTCGGCCCCGCTGCAGGAGCGCTGCCGTGACCGCAGGCGGCGGCGTGCTTGCGGCCTGCCAGGCGGCGTCGGTTTGCGCCACCGTTCCGCGCGGGATCGGCCGCGCCGAGCTTCCGTCCGGCCACAAATCGGCAGCGCCAAAGGTCCCATAGCGCTTTTGTTGCCGCATCGACTGGTCGGCGCATCCGCCGAGGAGCAGCGCAATTATGGTAACGGCGATCACCTTCATGTCTGGCGCACCTCGCTGACGACGAGAGCGCCTTTGCTTTCCAGTAAATGCCTGAGGTCGAAGCGGTCTTCGCCCGATGGTGCGCGCCTTGCCAGGAGGAAAAAGCGATCGACTGTGGCGCGCTCGAACCCCGGCACTTCAAACAGCGGATGATGCAATCGCGGCAGCGCGCACGCCCGGCAAAACGCAATCACGCCAGCAATTGCCGCGGCGAGCACGCCGACTTCGAACGGCGCCAGCAGAAAGACCGGCCAGGAATTCAGCGGCCGCCCGCCGAGATTGAGCGGGTAATCGTAGACCGCGCTCCACCATTGCATGAAGTAAAAGGCCGCCGCGACAGTGAGGCCGACGACAAGCATCGCGATGCGAAGATGCGAGCGTGTGGGCGGAAATGCGCCTTCGAGGTCGGCTACGGGAAATGGCGTGAACGCGTCGAGCGGCTCATGGCCGGCCTCGCGCACCTCGCGAGTTGCCGCCAGCAGGCGCTCCGGCGTCTCGAATTCGGCAAGAAAGATAGCGCTCATTCCAGCCCCTCTTCATAGGCGAGCCGTCGCGTTTCGTAGATCGAAACGGCAGGGACAAGCCGGATGAACAGGAGGAAGCAGAACGCGAACACTCCCAACGGGCCGAACAAGAACGACCAGTCCCAGAAGGTGGTGCGGAAGACGCGCCACAGGGTCGGCATGTAATCGTGCGACAGCGTGTTCCAGATGATCAGGATGCGCTCGAGCCACATCCCGACGAGGATCAAAAGCACAATCGCGAACAGAGCCGGCACGTTGCGGCGAATCGCTGGAAACCAAAGTGCTTGCGGAAGGAGGCAATTGCAGAAAAGAAGCGCCCAGTAGAGCGCAGCGTAATGGCCGGTGAACATGAACGCGATCAGGCTGCGATCCGCGTGCTCGCCGCCGTACCAGGCGAGAAACCATTCTGTTGCGTAGGAATAGGTCATCAGGATCGATCCGGTGAGGATGATCTTCGCCATCGCATCGAAATGCGCGATCGTGATGATCGCCTCAAGCTGCAAGCCCCAGCGCACCAAAGCAGTCAGAAGCAGCACCATCGCAAAGCCGGAGAACAGCGCGCCGATGACGAAATAAGGGGGGAAGATGCTTTCCTGCCAACCCGGCATGAGGCTTGCGGCGAAATCCAGCCCGACAATGGAGTGAACCGAGGTGACGAGCGGCACCGCGATGGCGGCAAGCGTTACATGCAGCCTTTTGTAGAGCCGCCAATGCCGCACCGAGCCGCGCCAGCCAAGAGCAAACACGCCATAGAGCACCTGTGCGCTCCGCCTCGTCGCGCGATCCCGCATCGTGGCGAGATCGGGCAGCAGGCCCACATACAAAAACACGATCGAGAAGATGAGATAGCTCAGAATCGCCCAGAAATCCCAGACCAGCGCGCTACGCCATTGCGGCCAGATCGACATCGTATTGGGATAAGGCGCCATCCAGTAGAAGTAAGCCGGCCGCCCAAGGTGAATGATCGGAAAGATGCCGGAAATGGCGACAGCGAACAGCGTCATGCTTTCTGCGAAACGGTTGACCGATGTGCGCCAGTTCTGCCGGGTCAAGACGAGGATGGATGAAATCAGCGTTCCGCCGCTGCCGATCGCAATCCACCAGACATAGTTTGCGATCGCAAAACCCCAGACGATCGTCGTGTTCACGCCCCACGCACCGATGCCCTGCGTGAGCAGCCATATGAGGGCGACAAGAGTCCACAAAACGAAGGGCAGCGTGAGGAGAACCGCGATCCACCAACGCTTGCCCGCCCCCCTGAAGACGGGGCCGGCAATCATCTCCGTGATGCCGCGGTTGCTCAATGGCGCGGCTGCGATCCAGCGCGATCGAGCTGCGGGAGTGGAGTTGAGCGCGATCGTCACGACGGCTCCTTGTCGAGGTCGGAGTCGCGATTGCGGATTTCGGCGAGGTAGGTCGTACGCGGGCGCGTGCCGAGATGGCCGAGCAAAGCATAGTGCCGAGGATCGCGCTTTAGCCGGTTTACGAGGGCGTCGCTCCGATGCAAATCGCCGAAGGTGATCGCACGCGTCGGGCAAGCATCCTGGCATGCCGTTGTGACCTCGTCCGCGCCGATCGGGCGATTTTCCCGCTCGGCGGCGCGGCGCGCACCGCTGATGCGCTGAACGCAATAAGTGCATTTCTCCATAACGCCGCGGGCACGGACGGTAACCTCCGGATTTTTCTGCGCCTTGTACGATTCAAGCCCGAGATTGGCGTATTCCTGGCCATCCGCGTATCCGAAGAAGTTGAAGCGCCGGACCTTGTAGGGGCAGTTGGCCTCGCAGAAACGCGTGCCGATGCAGCGGTTGTAGACCTGCACATTGAGGCCTTCGCTGTCGTGCACGGACGCCGCAACCGGACAAACCGGCTCGCAAGGCGCCTCCTCGCAATGCATGCACGGGACCGGCTGAAAGCCGAGATCCGCCTCCCCAGCCGTGCCATGATGATAGACGTCGATGCGCAGCCAGTGCATCTGCCGGCCCTGGCGGATTTCCTCGGGGCCAACCACAGGCACGTTGTTCTCGGCCTGGCAGGCGATCACGCATGCATTGCAGCCGATGCAGGCCGCGCTATCGATGACCATGGCCCATGCATGTCCATCATCGGGAAGAGGGCGCGTGGGCAAGAGACTCGGCAAATCCGCTCCGGTTTGCAGAGGTGGATTTTTGCCATCGCTCACCTTCTGCGCGGCGACGATAGGAAAAAGCGTGTCCACGTCTTCCGGCCGCCCGACGATATTTTGCGCCTTTAGAATCTCCTCGCTGCGTCCGGTGCGCGTCACCTGCGCATCTCGTATGAGCCAGGGCGAGTCGGATTGCCGCAGAGCGAACCCGTTTGTGCCGACGCCGGTGCCGATCATGCCGGCGCTTTTTCTGCCGTATCCGAGCGTCAGGCTGGCGACGCCATCGGCATGACCTTTCGTGATGACGACCGGCGCCTCGATGGTGCGGCCGTTTGCTTCGATTTTGACGACATCTCCCTCGCCGAGATTGCGCTTGTGCGCTTCGTCGCTTCCCAGCGCGAGCGCGTTGCCCCAAACCTGTTTGGTTAGCGGTTTCGGCAGTTCCTGCAGCCACGCATTGTTGCTGAACCGACCGTCGAAAATGCAGGGGTCGGGCTGGAGCACGATCGCCAAGTGTGGGGCCTGGCTCACCGTCTTCGCGTCGGCGATTCTCGGCAGTTGCGGCTGTAGGTTTGTTAGCTTTCCGGCGCTCGTGTCTGCGATGACGCCGTCATGCAGCGCGCGCATCCACCAGCCGTCGAAATCAGCGCCCCCGGAGGCACGCCAGGTTTCACGCAGGATGTCGTAAGATCGGGCTCGGGTGCCGGTTGCAAACAGCGCGATTACCTCATGCATCGTGCGGGTCGCATAAAGCGGCTGGATCAGCGGCTGGACGATGCTCGCACTTGCGTCGGTCGCACGTATGTCCGACCAGCTTTCGAGCGTATGAGATAGCGGCAGATGCCAAGCCGATATTTGCGCCGTTTCATCGGCATAGCCGCTGGCATGAACGGAGAACTTCGCTCGCCGAATCCGCTCAGCAAGTTCGAGATCGGCCGGAGCATCGAAGGCCGGGTTCACGCCGATCAGGAACAGAGTGTCGACTTTGCCGCCATCGAGATCGCGCGCGAGGTCGGTCAAGGTGCCGGCCGTGTGGTCGGGAAGACCGTCTATAGGCTCGAAATACTCTACGGACGCACCGAGCTCGTGGTTTATCCAATGCACGAGAGCATAAGTTTCTGCTGACAAGCTGGGGCCAGGAAGCACGATTGCCCGGCCGCGCTCGCTCTTCATATCGGTGATCGCCGCCTGCACGAATCGGTCGGCGTGCTCGGGCAGATTTGGACGACGTAACCCGGCGCCGAGCCCGTTCGCCACCGCTATTGCGGCTTCGGCGATCAAGTCGGGATGAAGGGCGATGCGGTGATCCGCCTTCGCAGCCGTCAGGCTCGGCGCCGATGCGATTGCGTACATTCGCGATACGAAGCCGTTGTTGGGCAAGCGGTGCAGAGCGTAATCACGCCCGTTCCGTATCTGCTCGGGTCCAGGACCGAGCGGATCAGCGTCGAGCGATAGAATGATGGCCGCGCGATCGAGTTGCGGCCGTGTCGAAACCTCGCGGCCGAAAGCGAGAACGGCACCTTCGCGTTCGGCGGCGATATCGGTCGGCTCGTGGGCGCACCACCTGGCTTGCGGATACGTCTTGCAGAAAGCATCGACTTGCCGCGCCAGCGTTGGGGACGTGATCCGGCCCGTGACCAACCAGAGGCCTGCGCCATTGCGGTCCTGAGCGCGTTGTCGCACGGGTAGGAGCGCCTGCTCAAATGCTTCCCACGACGCAATTTCGCCAGCATGCAAGACGGCCTTTGACCGATCCGGATCGTAGAGCGATAAAATCTCGGCTTCTGCAAAGGCGTCGGTGGAACCGCGGCTCGCTGGATGGCGCGGATTTCCCTCGATCTTGATGGGCCGCCCGTCGACGGAGCTGACAATCACGCCACGACCGTAGCCGGCGAGCGGAAGCGCCGTTGCGTACTTTAGCGGTACGCCAGGCACTAACTGTTCCGGCATCTCGACGTAGGGGACGATCTCCTCGACGGGTTTGCTGCATGCACCAAGGCTGATCGCCATCTGCGCTGCCAGCAAACCGAGCGCCTCGCGCCGGGTGAAGCAGCCTGGGGCGAGAGTCTTGCTGCCTGCCGGCGCGCTCATCTGTGACATACCGAGCAATCCGTCAGATGTTCGGGATGAATATTATACGCCTGGAGAAGGCGGTTGCCTTCGTCTTCCTGGTTTGGCGGAAACTGCCAGCTTTGATCGAAGACAGCCTCTCTTGGACGCAGAGCCGGCCGCGGATCACGATGGCAATCCAGACACCAGCCCATTGTGAGCGGCGCGACTTGGCGCGTCAGCTTCATCTGCTCGACTGCGCCGTGACACGTGGAGCATCCGACGCCCTTTGCGATATGCACAGAGTGGTCGAAATAGACGTAGGCCGGCAGGTTATGAACGCGATTCCAACGGATCGGACGATTCTCCGCGAGGCTCGTGCGGACTGGCGCGAGCATTTCCGCATTGGTCCAGATTTGAGAATGACAGGTCATACACGTCTCCGTCGGCGGCAGACCGGCGAAGCGCGCCTTCTCGACGGAGGTGTGGCAATAGCGGCAATCGAGGCCTAGGCCGCCAACATGATGTTCATGGCTGAACGGCACCGGCTGATTGCGCGTGATGTTTTGTTGCGTCATGTAGGGGGAGCTGCTGATCGCGTAGGCCAGGCCGGCGGCGATGAATGGAACGATCGCGGCGGCGCAGAGCGCGACACGGATCACCGAATCGGCTCCGGGGCGGAATATCTGCACGCTCAGCCTCCGGGATGCGGCATCTCGATCGCTCCGGGTCAGTGCCGCGAGTCTGCGATCGCGCGTGCTGCAGTCAGGCCGGTTAATGCCGCCAGCACTCCAAGGCAGAGCAGCGCTCCACGAACCTGCCCCGCCGGAAATCCTAAGGCATGGGGGCGGCTGCGGCTGTCGAAGCGGCCGTGCGCCCCAGGATCTGTTGTCACCGGCGTAAACAGATTGCCCTCGCGATTGCCGCCGGCCGGTTCAGGCGTCATCTGCCCGGCCCAGGCGCGTGTTGCCATCATGCGATCGAGGAGAGCGGGAGCAGCCATGGTTCCCAATATCGCCTGCAGCGTCGATTTGCCGAGCCACAATTCGCGCGGGGCCGTTCGCGCCGCTTGAAAAATCGCTGTGGCAATCGTCTCCGGCTGGTAAATCGGCGGTACTGGCTGCAGCCGATGAGGCAGATGGTTCCGCGCCCAGTCGAATTGCGGCGTGTTCACCGCCGGCAGCTGGACCATTGTCAGGCGCACGGCGCTGTTTTCGTGAATGAGTTCGCTGCGCAGCGAGTCAGTAAAACCGCGCACGGCAGCTTTGGCGGCGCAATACGCCGATTGCAACGGGATGGAGCGGTAGGCCAAGGCCGAGCCGACTTGCACGATCGTACCGCTATTGCGCGGCTGCATGTGGCGAAGCGCAGCGAGCGTTCCGTGCACTTGCCCGAGATACGTAACCTCCGTGACCCGATGGAACTCGGCAGGAGAGAGGTCACGAATCCTGCCGTACACCGTCGCCATCGCGTTGTTGATCCACACATCGATCGTGCCGAATGCCTCGATGACCGCATCCGCGGCGGTAAACACCGCCTCGGCATCGGCGACATCGGCGATCAATGGCAGTGCCGAAACGCCATGAGCTTCGATCTCGCGGCAGGCGCTATCCACCCCCGGGCGACCGCGCGCCAGCACGGCAACATTCCAGCCCTGCTGTGCGAAATGAACGGCGATGGCGCGTCCGACGCCAGCGGAGCCGCCGGTCACCACGCACACGGGCCGGAATCCCGGACCAGTTCTTGAGTGCTGTTCGTCCAATCGCAAGCCCCGTTGTTTCAGATACTCGCGATGTGAGAACTAGGTTCCAGACGCGGGAAAGCTCGGCCGCTCAGCGGCCTGTGTTCGCTGCCAGACCGTATTTGCGGCTGTGACAACGGGTCTCGTGAACATCGCAGGCAGTAGCGCGTTGACCACTCGTCCACTTCACACGGCTACCTTCAAGAGCGCGCATGTCCCAGACCGTCGGCGACTTCTTTTGGCATCGCATGAGTCAATGGGGCGTGAGGACGATCTTCGGCTATCCCGGCGACGGCATCAATGGATTGCTTGGCGCACTCAATCGCGCCGGTGATCGCTTCGAACTCATTCAGGTCCGCCACGAGGAAATGGCGGCGTTCATGGCTTCGGCTTATGCGAAATTCACGGGCAAGCTCGGCGTCTGCATGGCCACGTCCGGCCCCGGCGCCTCGCATCTGATCACGGGTCTCTACGACGCGCGCATGGACCACATGCCGGTCATGGCGATCGCCGGCCAGCAGGCGCGAGACGCGCTTGGCGGACATTACCAGCAAGAGCTTGATCTGCCGAGCTTGTTCAAAGACGTTGCCGGCGCATTCGTACAACAGGCGTCGGCTCCCGCGCAGGTGCGCCATCTCGTCGATCGCGCCATGCGCATTGCGCTCGGCGAGCGCATGGTGACCGCGCTTATCTTCCCGAACGACCTGCAAGACCTCCGCTATGAAGAGCCGCCGCGCAAGCATGGTACAGTCCATTCGGGCGTCGGCTTTGCCGCGCCTAAGGTAGTGCCCTACGACACCGATCTGCGCCGCGCCGCCGATGTGCTGAACGCCGGCAAGAAGGTCGCGATTCTTGTCGGCGCCGGCGCACTGCAGGCGACCGACGAGGTCATCGCGATCGCCGACAAGCTCAAAGCGGGCGTCGCCAAGGCGCTGCTCGGCAAAGCCGCGCTTCCCGACGACATCCCGTGGGTGACCGGCTCGATCGGCCTTCTGGGCACCAAGCCTTCATGGGAGCTGATGATGGGCTGCGACACGCTGCTCATGATCGGCTCAGGCTTCCCTTATTCCGAGTTCATGCCGAAGGAGGGGCAGGCGCGCGGCGTGCAGATCGACATCAAGCCCGACATGCTGAGCCTGCGCTATCCGATGGAGGTCAATCTCGTCGGCGATTCCGCCGAGACGCTACGGGCGCTGCTGCCGCTGCTCGAGCAGAAGACCGACACGTCGTGGCGTAGCGAAATCGAAGCAAATGTCGCCACGTGGTGGAAGACGCTGGAAGAGCGCGCGTTGGCGAAGGCCAATCCGGTCAATCCGCAGCGCATCACCTGGGAATTGTCGCCGCGCCTGCCCGACCGCGTGATCATCACGTCGGATTCCGGCTCCTGCGCAAACTGGTTTGCGCGCGATCTCAAAATCCGCCGCGGCATGATGTGCTCGCTCTCGGGGGGGCTCGCGTCAATGGGTGCCGCCGTGCCCTACGCGATCGCCGCCAAGTTCGCGCATCCCGATCGTCCGGTCGTCGCGCTCGTCGGTGACGGCGCGATGCAGATGAACAACATGGCGGAGCTGATCACGGTCGCCAAATATTGGCGCCGTTGGGTCAATCCGCGTTGGGCGGTTTGCGTGTGGAACAACGAGGATCTCAATCAAGTGACGTGGGAACAGCGCGTTATGGAAGGCGATCCAAAGTTCAATGCGTCTCAAGAGCTGCCCAATGTTCCTTATCATAAGTTCGCCGAGTTGATCGGCCTGAAGGGCATCTATGTCGACGATCCCGACAAAGTAGGCGCCGCCTGGGACGAGGCGCTCGCCTCCGACGTTCCCGTGGTGCTCGAGGTGAAGACCGATCCGGAAGTGCCGCCGCTGCCGCCGCACATCACGCTGGAACAGGCGAAGAAGTTCACCTCGATGTTGATGAAGGACGATCCGCGCGAGGGCCACCTCCTCGTCGATACGGCGCGGCAGGTTCTGAGTTCGCTCGTGCCCGCCGAAGACTAAGATGGGCGCGCTGGTTAGAGCAGCCACGTCGCCAGAGGCGGCGAGACCTGGCTCGAGACCTGGTACGAATCTCGCCGCCTTGCGCGCGTTCGCCTACACGATCCCGACCGATCTGCCGGAAGCGGATGGCACATTTGCGTGGGACTCGACCACGCTCGTCTTGGTCGAAGTTGAGGCGGGCGGCGAGACCGGGACGGGCTATACTTACACGACCGAAGCGGCGGTGCCGCTCATCACTGGCGCATTGTGGCGCGCAATCCGGTCCTGGGATCCCATGGATGCGCCCGGCGCTTGGCGTGCGATGAATGTCGCGGTGCGGAACGTCGGCCGAGACGGGATCGCCGCAAATGCCATCTCGGCCGTGGACACCGCCTTGTGGGATTTGAAAGCGCGATTGCTCGACCAGCCGCTTGCACTTCTGTTCGGCCGCTACCGCGACGCCGTGCCGATCTATGGTTCGGGCGGCTTCACGACCTACACCCACAAGCAACTCAGCGACCAGCTTGCCGGCTGGGTCGAGCGCGATGGCTGCGCCTGGGTCAAGATGAAGATCGGCACGCATCCCGAGGAAGACCGCGAGCGTGTCCGTATCGCCAAAGATGCAATCGGCGAACGTGCGCTCTTCGTCGACGCGAACGGCGCCTATCGCACCAAGCAGGCACTGGAGTTTGCGGAAATATTCGCGCGCGAGGCGGACATCCGCTGGTTCGAGGAGCCGGTCTCGTCGGACGATCTCGCCGGGCTCCGCTTCATCCGGCGGCACGCGCCTGCGGGGATCGAAGTCGCTGCCGGCGAGTACGGATACGACACCGATTACTTTCGCATCATGCTTTCCTCGGGTGCCGTCGACGTCCAGCAGGCTGATGTGACGCGTTGCGGCGGGTATACCGGATTTCTGCAGGCAGCGGCGCTTTGCGAAGCACATCACATCGATCTCTCGGGCCATTGCGCGCCATCCCTGCATTTGCCCGTAGCCTGTGCCGCACCGCGTTTTCGTCATCTTGAGTGGTTTCACGATCACGTTCGAATCGAGCATATGCTGTTCGAAGGCGCCCCACGGCCAAAAGACGGCATGATCCGGCCGGATTTATCGCGGCCCGGTCACGGCCTCGAGTTCAAGTTCAAGGACGCGGAGCGCTTTCGTGTCGCGTGAGGTCGTCACATCGGGCAAACAGATTGGCGAAGATCAGGTGGGCCTTGGCATCATCGCCGCGATGGCCGCTCTCGCGCTTGCGGCCGTGCTTGCACGTAAGCAGAAGTACCGCCGCTTAGCGCAATCCTCAGGTACGGTGACGGCCGCACGGCGCCTCAATCGCGCTGCCGGTACGCTTGCTTTTTCGGTCCTGTTCGATAGCGCGATCGAGCACTATCGCGGCTCGTTTCACAACAAGGCGATGTACACGCCGCTCGTCGTTTCGAGCCTGGCCCTCGCCGTCAGCGCACACGGCGTGAATGACGAGCGCAGCGAAATGCATCGTCTGCGCGATGCGATCTATGTCGCGGCTGCAGTGATCGGTGCGATTGGCACTGGATTCCACATCTATAACGTCGCCAAAGGACCCGGCGGCATCAACTGGCAAAGTGTGTTTTATGGCGCTCCGCTTGGCGCACCCGCGGCTATTGCGCTTTCGGGATTGCTGGGCGCTGCTGCCGAGCGCATCCGCGATAGCGATCCGCATAGGCCGCGCGTTTTCGGTTTGCCGGCTGGACGGCTCGCCGCGGCCATCGCCTCGCTTGGGTTGCTGGGCACGACAGGAGAAGCCTCGCTTCTGCATTTTCGGGGCGCCTTCCACAACCCGTTCATGTTTCTGCCGGTCACGTTGCCGCCGGTCTCGGCAGCGCTTCTCGCCGAGACGGCTCTCGGCAAGCAGCACCGTTCACGCTGGTTTACCCGCTGGTGGCTTCGCCTGACCACGGCGATGGGCTTCGTCGGCGTTTGTTTTCACGCGTACGGGGTGCATCGGAACATGGGCGGCTGGCGAAATTGGCGTCAGAACGTGTTGAATGGGCCGCCGCTGCCCGCGCCCCCGAGTTTCGCTGGCCTCGCGCTCGCTGGCCTCGCGGCCCTCACGCTTGTCGAGGACCGTCCGGATGCGTGATCTCTATCCCGGCTACGATGTCCTGGCGAAACGCCACACGCCATCCTGGAACGAGCAGACGCGCGAGGTGATTGACCGGCGACTAACGATCGCGCGGAGTGATCATCGCTTCTTCACGGAAGAAGAATGGGCGACGCTTTGTGCGATCTGCGAGCGCATCGTGCCCCAGCGCGCCGAAAAGCAGGGCTTTGTTCCGGTCGCGGCTTTGGTCGACAATAAGCTGCACACCGACGATCGGGAGGGCTACCGCGATGCGCATCTGCCGAAAATGCAAGAAGCATGGCGGCGGGGGATAGCCGCGCTCAATGACGAAGCGCAGGCCCGATGCGGTGCGCCATTCCACGAACTCGCAGGAGCTGAACAGGACGAGTTGCTCAGCGCCGCCGCATGCGGCGAATTGAAATGTGCGGGCTGGAAAGGGATGCCCTCGGACGCCTTCTTCCACAGACGCGTGTTGTCGGATGTTGTTAGTGCCTACTACTCGCACCCGACTGCCTGGAACGAGATCGGCTGGGGCGGACCCGCAAGTCCGCGCGGCTACGTGCGGATGGACTTCAATCGCCGCGATGCTTGGGAGGCCGCCGAGGCCTATCCCGGTCACGAAGAACAAGCACGCCAGGAGAATCTACGTGCGGGACGGTGAAGCGCGCGAGAATAGACGCCCAAGTGACGATCCGATGCGGAGGCCACGCGCCATTCACGGCCGTGCACCCGACGTGTTTCGGCTCGGCGCCTGGGTGCCGATGCGGCAATTCGGCGAAGACGAGGAGGTTGACTTCGCGATCGTCGGCACCGGAGCCGGGGGCGGCACGCTCGCCTGCAAGCTCGCCGAAGCCGGGTTTTCAGTCGTTGCCTTCGATGCCGGACCTTATTGGCGGCCGCTCGAAGATTTTGCCTCCGACGAGACGGCGCAGTCGAAGCTTTATTGGACCGACGAGCGCATTGTCGATGGGGAGAACCCTCTGCAGCTCGGCTCAAACAATTCCGGCAAGTCGGTCGGCGGGTCCACCGTGCATTTCGCCATGGTTTCGCTCCGCTTCCGGCCGGAATGGTTCAAATCGCGCACGCTGCTCGGTTATGGCGCTGACTGGCCGCTCGATTGGCGCGAGATGTGGACCTATTACGAGGAGGTCGAGCAGGCGCTGAAGATTGCCGGCCCGATCACTTATCCCTGGGGACCGAAGCGACCGCGTTATCCCTATCGGGCCCATGAGCTGAACGCCGCAGCAAAAGTGCTCGCGCGCGGCGCGGAGGCGCTTGGCATTTCCTGGACCGAAACACCGCTTGCGACCATCTCGGCGCCGCGCGGCGCCTCGCCGCCTTGCGTTTATCGCGGCTTCTGCACGCTCGGGTGCTCGACGAACGCAAAACAGAGCGTGCTGATCACTTGGCTGCCGCGCGCTTTGCATGCCGGCGCCGAAATCCGCGATCTCGCGATGGTCGGACAAATCGAGACGAACGGTGCGGATCGGGTGACGGGTGTGCACTATCACCGCGACTGCGAATGGCACTTCCAGCGGGCCAAGAACGTGGTCGTGGCCGGCTACGCCATCGAGACCCCACGGCTTCTTCTCATGTCGGCGACATCACGATTTCCGGACGGCCTTGCGAATTCGTCGGGACTCGTCGGCAAGAACCTAATGGTGCAAGGCAATCAAGCCGTCTGGGGCATTATGGATGATGAAATCCGCTCCTACAAGGGTCCGCCGTCGCTCGCCATCACGGAGCACTGGAACTACGAAGACAAAGGGAAGGATTTTCACGGCGGCTACGCGTACATGAGCCAGGGTCCGTTACCCGTGCTTTGGGCCCGCACGCTTGCGGGCAGCCGCGGCCTGTGGGGCGAAGCGCTTCTCAACGAGATGCAGCGCTATAATCACAGCGTCGGCCTAAAAGTGGTCAGCGAATACATGCCGCAGGAGCGCAATCGCGTGACGCTCACGGACGAGAAAGATCAATACGGGCTACCAATTCCACGCGTGACCTATTCCTGGTGCGACAACGACAAACGGATGAACAGGCACGCTCTGGCCTTCATGCGCCGCGCTCTCGAGGCGGCTGGTGCACGCGAGATCTGGGATCAGGAGGATGACACGTGCCATCTGAACGGCACGGCGCGCATGGGTTTCGATCCGCGGACCAGCGTCGTTGATGGCGATTGCCGCTCTTGGGATATTCCGAATCTTTGGATTTGTGACGGATCGGTGTTTCCGACCGTCGGGGGCGTCAATCCGTCTTTGACGATCCAAGCGATTGCCTGCCGGACCGCCGATCGCATCAAAGCACTTGCCGCCCGCGGGGACTTGGAGGTCAGGTCGAAAGACCGACAACTGGTTTGAAAGCGCTCGTCGGCGGTGGCGGCTTGGTACATCGCTTTGTCCGCGTAAGCCATGCATGAGCGCGTAGAGCTGTTCGTCGACGCGCAGGCGATCGTCGGCGAATGTCCGGTCTGGGATGCGCAAAACGACGCGCTTTTCTGGATCGATGTCAAAGCGCCAGCTCTTTATCGAACTGAAGCAGGCGGTGGCGCGACACTAACTTGGCCGCTACCGTCGGACGTTGGCGGGTTTGCTTTGACGGCGGACGGAGGCAGCGCCATTGTGGGTTTGCGATCGGGACTTTTTCGCCTTGATCTGAATTCGAAGGCTCTCGACAAGCTCGCCGATCCTCCGTTCGATCCGCGAACTCACCGATTTAATGAGGTGGATTGCGATCCCGCCGGACGGCTTTGGCTGGGCGTCATGTTCGAGCCCGAGCCCCACGTGCAGGCAGAGCCGCAGCCGGGAGCTATCTACTCATTCACCCCTTCGACGGGTCTGATTGCCCATGCCGACTACGCATTCACGCCGAATGGCTTTGCCTGGAGCCTGGACGCACGCGCCGTTTACATCGCCCACAGCAAGGAAGGTCGAATCGAAGCTGTCGAATTCGATCCTGAATTGGGGGCGCTGAGCAGGAGGCGCCCGTTTGCGAGGATCGAGCACGATCTCGGCGTGCCCGATGGCGGCGCAGTCGATGCCGAGGGATTCTACTGGAGTGCCATTCATGGCGGAGGCGTTATACGCCGTTATTCTCCGGACGGCCGAATCGATCGAGAGCTATTCCTACCGGTGAAAAATCCGACGATGCTCGCATTCGGAGGCAGCAAGCTCGAGCATATGTACCTCACCAGCGCCTCCCACGGACGCTCGGAAAAGCCGGAAGGAAGCGTTTTTCGGTTGAGCGCGGGCGTGCGCGGGCGATTACGACCACGCTTTAGGTCAGCTTAGATGAACTGCAGCGTGCCAGCTTTTCAGTTGGCCGACCGCAACATCATCTCAGCTGCGATCGGCGCTCATATCCCGCTAGTGCTTCTGTCCCGCAGCGCTATTGCTGTTATTGGGCGCGCCATTCTTATCATTATTATTGTTGTTCGGCGATACGGCGGTCACCTCTGTGAAGGAATCCGGGTTTATCACCATCATCACCGGATTGCCGCTCTGGTCCTTGGCGCGGATCATGAACGAGGTCGGCATGATCCGAATATCGGTGAAGCCGGCCTTCGTGAGGTTATCCCGCACCTGTTGCCGCAGAGGCTCGTTGGCTTCAGAATTCTGATCCTGCGCGCTCGAGCCGGCCGGCGTGTTCGGGGACGTTGCCGAGCGTCCCGCGGTCGGGGCCGAGCTGCTGGTTTGCGCAGAGACTGCCATCCCGCTGGCTAACAGGATCGCACCCGCTGCGATCGCCGCTTTCATGCTCATCTTTCACTCTCCTGCAATGAACGCACCCTTGTTGTGGCAACTTGATCGGATCGGGAAGGTTCGTGCTTTGCCGGGTCGGCAGGGGATGAATTTCGAGTAATGTTTTCCGCCACCGGGAGCCCCGGCCCGACCGGCGGCACGAGCCATCCCCGGGCACCTCATTCGATCAAAAAAGTAATTGATTACAATCGCATGGGCGGCCTACAAGCTGTCGTCCGAAAGGGAAGGCCTTGGAACGGCAGCGATCAATCCGCCCATCGCAGAGTTCGGTGCGCAACAGACTTCTCCGAGCTCTGCCCGCGAGCGATTGGGAAATCCTCAGTCCTTCGCTCGAGCTGGTTGAGCTGAAGAGTCGTCAAGTCTTGCACCACGCAAAGACGCCTATGGACCAGGCATTTTTCGTGGAGCGGGGACTCGTTTCCGTGTCGGCCAGGGTCGCTCCCGAGCAGTGGGTGGAGGTCTGGCTCGTCGGCTCGGAAGGCATGACCGGCCTTCCCATTCTGCTCGGCAATGCGCAATTTCCCGCCTTTCGCCGCGTCGTCCAGGTGGGGGGCTCGGCGCTTCGTATCTCCGCCAAAGATTTGCTGAAGGCGCGCGAGCTCAGTCCGTCATTCGACAAGCTCCTGTTGCGCTATGCTTCGGTGGTCTTGCTGCAAACCTCGCAATCGGGGGCTTGCAACGCCCATCACAGTCTGAAGCAGCGACTCGCTCGTTGGCTTCTTCTTGCGAAGTTTGCGCTGAACGAAAATGAGCTTCCAATCACCCACAACATGTTGTCGCGGCTGCTCGCTGTCAGGCGCCCGAGCGTCACCACCTGCTTGGGTGTGCTGGAAGATGAAGGGTCCATCCGAATGGACCGCGGTCTCATTCAGGTGAGCGATCCGGGCAAGCTGGAGGCGACCTGTTGTCATTGTCATCACGTGATCAAGCAGGCCTATGTCCGGCTCATCGGGAGATTTGAGTCTTGAGCTGCCGATCAGAGCGTCGTTCGCGACGGTGATCCCCGGTACGGTCTGAGACCGAATCCTCCCGACCGCTCCAAACATTTCGGCTCTCTACGAATTTTACCAACGCGGGAAAATTCCGTCTCTTCCGCGACAGACGTGGCGGCGGGCTCCTCCCACGGCTAACCGGCACCCCCGCCTGGCCGGGCTCGTCGTCACGTCTGGCTATCGAACCTCGGCGCCCAGCCGGCTCTGCATTGAGGTCGAGGAGATGAAGATGAAGCGGGGACGGCACTCGCGTCCTTACTCACCATATCGGCTGCGCAAGCGATAAATACCGGAGGCAACACGAAGCAGAAGGATTTGCCGAGCACTGCGAGGCCGAGGCAGGCTGCACACGCTGTCAAGAGGGGCTGGGGGCGCGGATGCATCGCCACCCACGTCCCCAGAGGTGCACGCGCGCTGCCGAATGTAAGCGAGGCGCGGGCGCTCAAGTGCGCTGCGCGAAGGGTGCAAGCCTACTCCGAATGAGGTTGAAGCCGGATGCGTTCTCGTCAGGCTATGTGCGTTGTTCGAAAGCACCGTGGTCAGCGATAGCGGACCAGTTATCCAACGCCGCGCGCCCGCGAACCAGCCGTAGACATTCCCCTGAAGAATTTTCGGCGCGTCAGGAACCGCGGCCCTTACCTCGCGCACTCGAAGCGGTCCTCGGCACAGCTCCGCGGCGCAGGCGAGCGCTTGTTGCCGGTATGCCGTCATAATCGGCCGGCGGCAACCGCCGCCCACTGTCGGATCGCCTCGACGCTTCCGGTGCTCGGCCGTGAGCCGTGAGCGACGTTTCAGATCGCGCCGCGGCAGCCGATCCTCCGGGCTGACGACGATCTCGATACCCCCGCGCGCGTGCACGACGAGCAGTCCGAAGCCGAGTCGCCGACACAGCTTGCGCACGCGACGGTCATTCTCTCGCCCGCGGCCGTTCGGCCCGGCGCGCACGGCAAGCCATACCTCATCGCACGCTGCTGCGCGGTCGACCCCCTGCAATACGAGCTCGAGATTGAATGTGAGCTTCAGCTCACCGATGACCAGGATTTGCGGCTCGTCGGCTTTCAACCCGACGAGATCACAGCCGCCTATCTCGCCCTTTACTTGGAACCCGAGGCCCTCAAGGAAGCGCTTCACCGGCTGATAAAGTTCGGTCTCCATCAGCGCGAACAATGCCCCGATGCAGCGCGATTCGGCTAGCGCTCCGGCGGGAGGGAAGAATGCAAGGGTAGAGTGTACATCCATAGCGACCGAACCGCGGGCAATGGCCTCGAAACGCGGAACGGGAGAGAGCTATCGCTGGAAAATTCGGCTCTCTCTGAGCCGTGCGCGGCTCGGGAGTGCTCAGCTTGACCAGGTCACAACCGCGTTCGGATTCGATGTGCTGCAAGCTGCGCTGGGACGTCTATGCCGCCTTCGCTTCGCCGTTCAAGTGTAGATACGTCGGGTCGAACATGGCGACGCGTTTGAGCTCGTCCCAATTCTCGATTTTGCACTCACCTCGTTCCCACGTTATGAGACCGGCGCTGCGTAAATGCATCACGCTTCGATTTACGTGAACCGTGGAAAGACCCGTGGCGTCTGCTAGTTCGGCCTGCGTAATTGGCAGCTGGAAGGTAAAATCTTGGGAGAGCCCAACGGCTCGCAATTTAAGAAACAACTCGCATAGCAAATGAGCGAGCCGAGCGTAGGCTTCTCTCGCTCCGACGTTGACGATCCACTCGCGGAAAATCGCAGCATCGACCAGGATGTCTCGCCACAGCGCATCGGACACCCGCGGCTGCTCACTCATTAATTTACGTAAGGCAGCATGCGGAATGAAGGCCACCTTGCTCGCGGTCAAAGTGGCGAGGCCGTGGTCCATCACATTCAGATGCAGGCTTTGCAAATCAGGCATGTCGCCCGGAACATGGATTGAATGGATTTGGCGAGTGCCATCCGGCAGTTGCTTATAGCGGCACAAAAATCCTTCGAGGACGACACATGACTGCGTCGGCCGATCGCCATCATGAACGACATCCTGATGCTCTGGAACCGAGCGAATGCTCAAGGGCAGCGCGTAAATCGCTTTCTGTTCGTCCTTCGAGAGTGGACCAATGCTTTCGAGCTTTCGAACCAGAACGTCTAGCGGCGAAGAGACCATAAGTGACCCCACTGAGAGGTTGTTGTGGGTGCCCCTCGCGACCGTTTTTGGAAAAGCGCCACAGCAGGGGCTATAACAAATGTTATGACAGCGGCGTGGGTTCCCGCTCTTTTGGCTGGTAGAGTGAACTCATCCGCATTCCGGCCGATCACGTCGCGACCGCGGCTGTCGGCCGGTGGTTTCCCTGGGCTCGCGCGGCATTCCCGTCCGACGGGCACGTCTCGCGCCCTTCGGCGACGGCGCGAACGAGGCACCCATTGCTCATCCGAGTACGCGATGCCATCTCAGCCCCAACGTACTTCATGGCGGATCACGAAGGGAGCCAGCGCGGCCTGCACTTCCCGAGCGATATTTTCGCGTGCGCTTTCGGAGGCGCCTGAAATGGTCACTCTTGCGAGCGTGCCATGCGTTTCATGCGCTCCGACGGAAATTTCGAACCGCATACCCGATTGCGCCAG
Source organism: Methylobacteriaceae bacterium (assembly GCA_019244955.1). GTDB lineage: Bacteria > Pseudomonadota > Alphaproteobacteria > Rhizobiales > Beijerinckiaceae > JAFASC01. The sequence goes on from JAFASC010000015.1 coordinate 20,217, forward strand.
ATGCTCCAGCGCATTCGTAAACACGCGTGCTGCCGCGTCCCACCGAAGCTGCGGCTTGAACACTTTCCCGACACCGGTAAGCGGCATGGTTTCGATCGGAATTACCGAGACCGGCACGGCGGCGCGCTCCGGCCTACGCTCGCGCACGAAAGCTTCCAGCTCACCGGGCATGATGCTCGCTCCGGGCTTCAGTTGGACGTAGGCGATCGGCAGTTCTCCCGCATAGGCGTCGGGTTGCCCCACGACTGCGGCGAGCGCGACGGCCGGGTGGCGAAACAGCACGTCCTCGATCGGTGCGGGGTCGATGTTGTGACCCCCACGAATGACGAGATCTTTGGCGCGGCCGGTGATCCACAAATATCCGTCCTCATCCAGACGTCCCAAGTCGCCGGAATTCACCCAACCTGGTTCGACGAACGCTGTCCGGTTGTGAGCCTCGTTCACATAGCCGCTAAACACCCCCGGGCCCGACATTGCGACGACGCCGATTTCGTCAGCGACGCAATCGCGCTCCAGGCGACCGTCAGCGTCGAGCTTAACGACCCGTACGCGGCTGTAAGGTAGGGGGTGCCCGACCGAGCCAAGTCGAATGGGTCGATCCGGATACGCCAAGGTGTGCACGCTTGAGGTCTCAGTCATCCCGTACACCTCAATGACTGGGATTCCATGCTTTTCCTGCAAAGCAGCACCCACCGCGACCGGAATGGCGGACCCGCCGCCGCCAATGAAACGCAGGCTGGAGAGATCGGCCGTCCCGACCGGCACGGCGAGTGAAGCCGCCAAAACCGTGGGGACGCTGGTGAGCGCTACGGGCCGGAAACGCTCTACCAAGGACCAAAGATTTCGGACGGCTGCCGGATTGCGCCAACCAGCTGGTGAAAGGACAACAAGGCAACTGCCCGCCGAAAGGGTTGCCAGAGCTTGCGTCAACGCGCCCCCGACGTGGAAGAGCGGCATGCCAAACAAGAGATTGACGCCCGCCTCTCCTTCGAGCAGCAAATTGCAGCCCCACGCCTGATAGACCTGGTTGGCATGCGTGTGCCGAACAAGTTTCGGAGTGCCTGTTGTGCCGCCGGTGTGGAAATACGCCGCTGTGTCGTTTGACGAGATCACGCGTCCGCTCAGCAGCCGGTCCGCGGGTTGACGGCCAACGATTGCGTCGAAGGAATAGACACCGTTCGCCTCGTCCTTTGGGCTTCCACCACCGACCTGAAGGACCGCCTTCAATCCCCTCAACTCATCGCGTACCTTGAGAACTTTCTCCCAGATGTCCGTACCAGGTGTTGGACCGAGTGCGACCAGCACTTTCGTGCCCGCCGCTCTTAGGATTTCAACGATCTGATGTGGCTCAAGCAGCGGGTTGAGAGGATTGCAAATACCGGCGGCCTGCGCGCCGAAGAGTGTGAAGAAGCTCTGGGGAATGAGCGGCAGCATGAAGCTGACAACATCGTCCGGGCTGACGCCTAGCTCGTGCAGCGCATTCGCCGTCTGAATGATGCGCGCAATGAATTGGCGATGCGTTATGATGACGGGAGTATCTTCATGGCTCGCATTTGGCAGGAACTGGAGCGCTGGCCCATCCGGATTGTGCGATACTCCGAGCCTGATCGCATCGAAGGTGCTGGGCGCGTTTATCCGCTCGGAGTAAGGTGTCTTTTCAAAGCTTTCGAGATCGTCAGCCGACGTGAATTTCGGCAGCGTGTCGCCGATAAGGCGATCCAGAAGCAGCGCTCGCGGCGTGGCGGTCGTCTTCTCGACACTAGCAGAAGCAAGCTTGCTTCGGCCGCTTGGAGCTTCCATCCCTGACATTTTGCCTTCCTCCCGCACCGATGGGCCTTGTGAGTGGCTTCGGCCCTTTGGAATACTCTACCTAGTCTCCCATTCATTGTGCTTGTGATGCGCGTTCACACGCGCATACGCCATTCCTGAGTGAGACCTGAGCGGTTTCAAGCCGCGGTGGGCTCGGCGATAACTCCCCGCCACCGCTTATTTGGCCATACAGGCGTAATGACGGAGATTGTCAAAGTCGAACGGCGGCTTCGGACTTGGTCGGAAGTTCGGAGGCCGTCGTCCCGTACGTTCCAGCCGCCGACGCGAGCGGCGGGACGGATCGGCTCTCTTTTTCTCGCGGACGCGAGCATGTCAGAGCCTTAGAGCACGATCACGCGGGCGTTCTTGGGGACCCGTTGATAAAGGTCGATGACGTCAGCATTCAGCATGCGAATGCATCCTGACGACACGGCTTTCCCTATGGTATCAGGCTCGTTCGTACCGTGTATGCGGAAGAGCGTGTCCCTATTTCCCTGAAAAAGGTACAGCGCACGAGCGCCGAGTGGGTTCTCTAGCCCACCTTCCATATGGGACGGGAGGTCGGGACGTCGGGCCAACATCTCCCGGGGAGGCGTCCATCCCGGCCAATAGGCCTTGCGACCGACCCGAGCCTCACCTTTCCAAGCAAATCCCTGCCGTCCAACGCCGATCTCATATTCAAGGGCTCGCCCGTTGCCGATCGAGAGGTACAGCTTGCGGCGCGCGGTGTCGATTGTGATCGTACCCGCAGACTGCCCTGTCGGATCGATTACGGTTGTGCGAGTCGTCTCGGTGAAGTCAATGTCCTCATCCGATCCGCCGGCGCTTGAATAGTCCGGGTCGGCATCTGAGGGGAAGGAGCTATCTCGAAATGGCTGCATCCGTTGGGGCCGCGATCGCGCGCGCGGAGTGTAATAGAGGTCATCGGGGTCTCCCATATACCCCGGCTGAGCGCGATAGGGGCTCGCGCCGGGCGAGAAGCCGTATGGATATGGCGCATACTGGGCCGCGACCGCCGTCGGTAAAAGCACGCACGCACCAGCCACCTTGAGGAGGGAGCGAAACAGCGGAGCTCTCATCTGAACGTACTTCCTTGTCGGGTGTGCCCTGAAAGACCGGGAAAGGGGCTCAAACATGGCAGCTCGTGCTGCCGGCCAAGGTGAGCTCGTTCGCGCGCTCCGTAACCCCACCGAAGGGCACTGCCGACCTCGTTGAGAATGAGCGGTCACGCACCTTCCACGGCGATCAGACTTTCGGTCTCTCGGATTACAGCGGATTTCCGCAATGGGATGAGCGGTCGGTATTCAGAGGAATTGTACCAGGCATCCAATGCCGCCATGTCGGGAAATGCAACAATTTCCACCCGATCAGCCAGAGCGCCCTGGCCGGTCAGAAATTTATGGCTCCCGCCCTTGGTGATGAAGCGGCCGCCATATTTTTCGAGCACCGGGACAACCTTGCTCCGGTACTCCTCCAGCTTATTGGCATCCCTGATCGTTTGCTGCACGATGAGATAAGCTGTCATGTTGTCGCCCCAGCAGATGCTTCACTCCAGATCACCGCACGACACCTGCGCCCCCTTTGTCCGAAGGTGATCAGAACGATCGGCAACAGGCCTCAATGGACCGTGGCGTTTGCAAGCATCGGGTTAGACGCCGACATACCGTTTGAGGATTTCCGGCCGAGTCTTCAACTCCTCGGCAGGACCTTCGTGGACGATATGCCCGTTATTGATGATGTAGACGCGCTGCGCCAACGCCAGCGTCGCCGCCAGATTCTGCTCGACCAAAAGGATGGTCTGTCCGGCGGCGGCGAGATCGCGGCAGGTTCCGACCAGATCGTGCACGATGACCGGTGCCAATCCTTCGAACGGCTCGTCAAGCAGGAGCAGCTTCGGAGCGCGGATGAGGGCTCGCGCAATTGCCAGCATTTGCTGCTCGCCGCCCGAAAGATCCGTGCCGCGGCTGGTGCGGCGTTCGCGAAGGCGCGGGAATATCTTGTAAATGCGGTCGAGGGACCAGCGGTTTTGTGCCGTCAGGCCGGCGAGGAGCAAGTTCTCCTCGACGTTGAGACTGCCGAAGATCCGGCGATCTTCGTGAACAAGCTGCATCCCGGCGCGCGCAATCGTGTGACTTTTGCGGCCGGCGAGATCTGTTCCTTCGAACAAGACCTCGCCGGCACGCGGTCTCACAAGCCCCATGAGGCTTTTCAATGTCGTACTCTTGCCCGCACCATTGCGCCCGAGCAGCGCCACGACTTCATTCGGTTCGACTCTCAGCGACATGTCGAACAAAATATGTGAATCGCCGTAATAAGCGTTGAGACCGCGCACTTGCAGGAGACTCATGCGGCGAGCACTCCGCCGAGATAGGCTTCCTGAACGCTCGAGTTCGCCTTGATCTCCGCCGGCGTACCCTCAACGAGCACGCGGCCTTCCTGCAGAACGGTGATTTTCTCGGCAAGTTCGAACAGCGCATCCATGTCATGGTCGATGACGATCATGGCACGACCCTTGCTGATCGACTTCAGCAGCGCAACCGTTTCGACCCGCTCACGCGGACTCATTCCGGCGAGGGGCTCGTCGAGAAGCAGCAGGCTTGGCGCGTTCGCCAAGGCGAGGCCGATTTCCAAGCGCCGCTTCTCGCCATACGCCAGCGATGCAACGGGCGTATCCGCGCGGCCGGTGAGATCGACCATCGCGAGCGTATGGCCGACCTGGTCTTGCAGTCCTGGTATGCGATCCGGCCGTGCCAAAACGTCGAGCCGAAATTGGCCGCGCAAGGCGGCGAGCACTGCGATCGTCACGTTCTCGCGGACGGTCAGACGCGTGAACAGCTGGTTCACTTGATAGCTTTTGGTCAAGCCCAGTTGACAGACCTCGGTGACACTCATTCCGGTGATATCCCGGCCTTCGAACATGATCGTGCCGGATGTCGGCGCCACCTCGCAGGTGAGCATCTTGAAGAAGGTCGACTTGCCTGCGCCATTAGGGCCGATGATGCCGCGCAGCTCGCCCTGATTGACTTTGAAATCGATGTTGCTGTTGGCGAGCAGGCCGCCATACCGTTTGGTCAGGCCGGTTGCTTCGAGAATCGGGCCGGAAAATTGGTCGGACTCGCGGTGATGCGCGGGCATTGGGGCCACCGCTGGCTCCGTGGCAATTTCGACTTCCGCGGCGTCCTGCTCCTCCTCGGCCGTCATAACCGGCGCTGCAGTATCCGCGGGCTCAACGCTGATTGGGCGTCTGAGGGTCGCGAACCGATAAAGGTCGACGATGCCCCCGATCAGGCCCCGACGCAGGAAGCACACCAACAGCACGAACACCAAACCAAGCACCAGCTTCCAGGCGGCGCCGAGCCCGAGCGCTGCTTGCAGAAAGTCCTGCAAAAACAGCCAGACGGCGGCGCCGAGCAGCGGGCCGAATAAGCTTCCCGTGCCGCCGATTGCGGTCTGCATCACCAATTGTCCGGATGTTTCGAACATGAAGGCATCCGGCGGCATAAAGGCTTGAAGCACGCCAAGTAGCCCGCCGGCAAAGCCGGCATAGGCGGCGGCGATCACGAATGCACTCAGTTTGTAAGCGTGGATGTTATGGCCGACGGCGGCCGCCCGTACCGGGTTGTCACGAATGGCGCTCAGCACAGCCCCCACCGGCGAGCGCACGATGCGCAGCCCAATGACGATGCCGACGAAATAGCAAAGTGCGATAAACTGATACAGCGACCAGCCGGTCGTGAAACGAAGCGTCGTAAATCCGAGATTGAAGCTCGGCGTCGGCACGCCGGGCAAGCCGTTCTCGCCGCCGGTAAAATCCGCCAGCGGATTGAACTCGACGAAGAAAAACACCTCCGCGATCGCCACCGTGATCATCGCGAAGTAAATGCCTGTACGCCGCAGCGCGATCAGGCCGACCACGTAGCCCACGAGACTGGCAACGATCATGCCGATGACGAGCGCCAGAAACACGTTCGGAAAGCCCGCGCGCGTCAGCAGATAGGCCGCCACAAAGCCGCCGGTCCCATAGAACGCCGACTGCCCGAACGAGAGGAGCCCGGTATAGCCGAACAGAATATCGAAGCCGATTCCGAACAGTCCCCAGACCAGAATACGGTTGACCGTATTGGGCGCGAAGCCCAGAGACGGCAGGAGGATCGGTGCTACGATCAATCCGATCGCCGTCAGCACCTCGACTAAGTAACGACGTTGCGTGAGCATTGGCCAGTCACACTACTCACGATCCCTGGTGCCGAGCAGCCCATACGGACGCAGTACCAAAACCAGCGTCATGGCCGCGAACAACATCACATAAGCATAGCCGGGGTTGATCATTGAGGTGATGCTGATGATCTCGCCGGCAATCAAGCCGCCGAGAACAGCGCCGGGAAACGAGCCTACACCACCGATAACCACGACGACGAATGTCTGAACCAGGATATCATCTCCGATACCCGGGGTCAGTGCCACGACCGGCGCGTTGATGATGCCGGCAAATCCCGCGGCCATCGCGCCAATGCCGAACACGACCATGAACACGCGATACACGTCGATGCCGAGCGCATCGACCATCACCGAATCCTCGATACCGGCGCGCACGATCATGCCGAGCCGGGTACGGTAGAGCACAAAAAACAACGTGGTCAGCGCGACGGCGACTATTCCGACGACAGCAAGCCGGTAGGTCGGATAGAACATAAAGCCGAGAGATGTAATGCCTGCAAAGAGCGGGGGCGGTGGTACAGATTGCGATTGGCTGCCGAACAAAAGCCGCACGAGCTCGACAAAAACGATGCCGAGACCGAAGGTAACGAGAAGTTGGTCCTCATCCGGCCGGCTGTAGAAGTGCCGGATGACGACGCGTTCCATCAAAATGCCGACGAGCGCCACAAAAAGCGAGCCCGCAAGCACAGCGACGATGAAGGATTCCGTATAGGTATAGGCGACATACCCGGCATAGCCGCCCAGCATGAACATTGCTCCGTGGGCCAGGTTCAGCACGCCAAGTGTGCCGTAAATGATGGTCAGGCCGGAACTGATGAGCGCAAGCAGAGCGCCGAGCGCCAAGCCGTTAAATACCTGCGACACGAAATTAGGCCAGTTCATCATTATGAGCTGTC
>JAFASC010000130.1 GCA_019244955.1 Methylobacteriaceae bacterium
GCTGGTGACATTGCCCTGGAACGCCAAGATTATCCGCCAGGCCGTCGACGAGTACGAGGCGGCGCTGCCCGAAGGCGCGTGGCCGAACTGGGTGCTCGGCAACCACGATCAGCCGCGCATCGCCAGCCGCATCGGCGCGCCACAAGCGCGCGTGGCGGCGATGCTGTTGCTCACTCTTCGCGGCACGCCGACAATGTATTACGGCGACGAAATCGCGCTCACGAACGTGTTGATCCCGCCGGAACGCGTCCAGGACCCCTGGGAGAAGAACGAGCCGGGACTGGGCCTCGGCCGCGATCCCTGCCGCACGCCGATGCAATGGTCGGCCGGACTGAATGCGGGCTTCAGCGAGGGCGAGCCGTGGCTGCCTCTCACGGATGATTATGCAACGCGCAATGTCGCAAGCTTGCGCGGCGATCCGGGTTCGATCCTGGCGTTATATCGTCGGCTGATCGCGCTGCGACGCGAACACGTTGCGCTCAGCATCGGCGATTACGTGCCGGGTCGGGTGGAGGGACATGCTTTCTGGTTCGAGCGCCGGTTTGCAGAGGAGCGCTTGATGGTCGTGCTGAATTTCGGCCATGAGGGTAGCGCGGTCCGTTTACCGCGACACTCGTGCATCCTTTTGTCCACGCATCTCGATCGTGAGACCGAGCGGATCGGCACGGACCTGGTCCTCCGGCCAGACGAGGGTATTGTCCTCCTCGGTTAACGTCATTCCGACGTAGGCAGCGCGAACCGAATCCAGGAACTTTCATAGAAAAGTGCTGGATTCCCGCTTTGGCGGGAACGACACTGCGACGAGTTCCTGGGCGACCCGAATGATCAACGACCTCTGGTACAAGAACGCCATCATCTACTGCCTGCATGTCGGCACCTATATGGATGCCAATGGCGACGGCATCGGCGACTTCCGCGGCCTGATGCGGCGCCTCGATTACCTGCACGGCCTCGGCATCACCGCCATCTGGCTCATGCCGTTCCAGACTTCGCCCAATCGCGATGACGGCTACGACGTTGCCGACTATTACAACGTCGACCCACGCTACGGCACGCTCGGCGATTTCGTCGAATTTACGCACGGCGCGAAGCAGCGCGGCATCCGCGTTCTTATAGACCTCGTCGTCAATCACACGTCGAACGAACATCCCTGGTTCAAGCAAGCGCGCAAGGAGCCGAACTCCAAATATCGCGACTGGTACGTCTGGTCGAAGAAGAAGCCGCCGAACGCCAACCAGGGCATGGTCTTTCCAGGCGTGCAGAAGAGTACCTGGACTTACGATTCGGTCGCCAAGGAATATTACTTCCATCGCTTCTACGATTTTCAGCCCGACCTCAACACATCGCATCCGCTGGTCCAGGCGGAAATCCTGAAAATCATGGGGTTCTGGATTCAGCTTGGCGTCACCGGGTTCCGCATGGACGCGGTGCCATTCGTCATCGGGACAAAGGGCGCCGGCGTAAAGAAGCCGCGCGAGCAGTACGAGATGCTGCGCACCTTTCGCGAATTCCTGCAGTGGCGGCAGGGCGATTCGATCATCCTCGCCGAAGCCAACGTGCTGCCCGACACCGATATGCAATATTTCGGCGATGACGGCGAACGCATGCAGATGATGTTCAATTTCCAAGTCAACCAGCATCTATTCTACGCGCTCGCCTCATCCGATACGCGCCCTCTGGTGAAATCTTTGAAGGCGACGAAGCCGCGTCCGGCAACCGCGCAATGGGGGCTGTTTCTGCGCAATCACGACGAGCTCGATCTCGGCCGGCTCACCAAAACAGAACGGCAGGTCGTCTTCGATGCGTTCGGTCCCGAGCCGGACATGCAGCTTTACGATCGTGGCATCCGCCGCCGGCTGGCGCCTATGCTTGCCGGCGACCGCCGGCGCATCGAGCTTGCCTACAGCCTCATGTTCACACTGCCCGGCACTCCGGTAATCCGCTACGGGGACGAACTCGGGATGGGCGATGACTTGAAACTGCCGGAACGCAATTGCGCCCGCACGCCGATGCAATGGTCAGACGAGCCGCATGGCGGGTTTACTAAGAACGACAGACCGGTCGTGCCGGTCATATCGGGCGGACCGTACGGTTACGAGCATATCAACGCGGCAATCCAGCGTCGTTACCAGGATTCAATGCTGAACTGGACCGAACGCATCATTCGCATGCGCAAGGAAGTCCCGGAGATCGGCTGGGGCGACTACGAAATCCTGCGCGTCGCGGATCCGGCAATCCTCGCGCTGCGCTATGACTGGCGCAACAACTCCGTCGTGATCCTGCATAATCTGGACGCCAAAGGGCGCGAGATCAGCTTCGAGGTCGGGCTCGAAGGGGAAGGTGGCCGCATCTTGATCAACCTGTTATCCGACGATCACAGCGAGGCGCAGGAGAACGGCAAGCACAAGCTCGTCATCGAAGGCTACGGCTATCGCTGGTACCGCGCCGGCGGCTTGGATTACCTGCTGAGGCGGACCGAAGCGTAAGCGGAAAAAGGGCGCGCCGCTTGGCACTCCGAGCCAAGCGGCCCACTGCATTTTGTTCCCGCTATTGAGGCGACGCGTTCCCCTTACGCCTCCTTCAGCCCGTATTCCGGCAGGCCCTGCTCGGCGCCGTAGTACTTGTATGGCAGGAACTTGCCCGACATCGTGAACTTGACGCGATCGCCCTTCGGATTGGGCAGGCGCTCCATCTGCAGGTCGAAATCGATCGCCGACATGATGCCGTCGCCGAATTCTTCTTCGATCAGCGCCTTCCAAGCCGGGCCGTTGACCATGACCAGCTCATAGAAGCGATAGATCAAGGGATCGGTCGGCGGCATGGGCATGCCGCGCATCGGCACCTCGTTGAGCATGCGTTCTTCCGCCTCGGAGAGGCCGAAAAGCTCCGCCGCCTTTTGGGCGAGCGGCTTGATCAGCTTCATCTGGCCGAGTAGCGCGCCAACGACGAGCACGTCCGACATGCCGCCGATCGCGTCGGTGATGTGCTTCCAGGTCCAGCCTTTCTCGCGTTTGATGTCGAGGATTTTCTCCGTCAGCGCTTCCCGCTTCATGCTTCTCTCTCCTGCTCGAAATGTGAGCAGTGACGAGCAAGTAGGATGCCAGTTAAGCACGGGACCGGGCACCTCCTGGTGCGCAATCGGCTCCAGAATAGAAACGCACCGAGAGACCGGCCGTCCAACGCTAACCCCGCTTTGCCCGCGCGATCGCCTCGTCGATCAGCCGGCGCGCCTCAACAGCATCGGCCCAC
>JAFASC010000113.1 GCA_019244955.1 Methylobacteriaceae bacterium
ACTTCAACGCCGCACTTCTCGCAGATGACGCCCTTGTACTTCATGCGCTTGTACTTGCCGCACAAGCACTCATAGTCCTTGATCGGCCCGAAAATGCGCGCGCAGAAGAGGCCGTCACGCTCCGGCTTGAACGTCCGGTAATTGATCGTCTCCGGCTTCTTGATCTCGCCGAACGACCACGACAGGATTTTCTCCGGGCTCGCGATCGCAATTTGAATCTGATCGAAAGCCTGAGGCTGAACGACCGGACTGAAGAGATTCATGACCTCTTGGTTCATTCTCATCTCCTAAAGGCTGATCCGCGCCACCCGCGCGTCATCTCGCCTTCTGTTGAAATTAACTCCGGCGCGCCCTTGATCAGGCGCGCCGTATTGATCACTCGGCCGCCTGCGCCGGCGGCGGCAGGTCGTGCTCGGGCTTCTTCGTCGAGGTGAGCTCGACGTTGAGGCCGAGCGAACGCATTTCCTTGACCAGCACGTTGAAGCTCTCAGGGATTCCTGACTCGAACGCGTCGTCGCCACGCACGATCGACTCGTAAACCTTGGTACGGCCCGCGACGTCGTCCGACTTCACCGTCAGCATTTCCGGCAACGTGTAGGCCGCGCCGTATGCTTCGAGCGCCCACACCTCCATCTCGCCGAAGCGCTGGCCGCCGAACTGCGCCTTGCCGCCGAGCGGCTGCTGGGTGACCAGCGAATAAGGCCCGATCGAACGCGCATGGATCTTGTCGTCGACAAGATGATGCAGCTTCAGCATGTAGATGTAGCCCACGGTGACGTCGCGATCGAAGGCTTCGCCGGTGCGTCCATCATAGAGCGTGACCTGGCCCGACGTGGCGAGGTTCGCCTGCTTGAGCATCTCGACGATGTCCTTCTCGTGCGCACCGTCGAAGACGGGCGTCGCGATCGGCACACCGCGCCGCAGATTTTCGCCAAATTCGACGAGATTCTGATCGTCGAGGCCGTCGATGGCGTCGTCCTTGCCGTAGATTTCGCCGAGCTTCTTGCGCAGCGGCTTTACGTCCTTCGAACGCATGTACGCGTTGACGGCGTCGCCAACCTGCTTGCCCAGCCCTGCGCAGGCCCAGCCGAGATGGGTCTCGAGAATCTGCCCGACATTCATGCGGCTCGGCACGCCGAGCGGATTGAGCACGATGTCGACGGGCGTGCCGTCCTCGAGGAACGGCATATCTTCGCCGGGCACGATTTTCGACACCACACCCTTGTTGCCGTGACGCCCGGCCATCTTGTCGCCGGGCTGAATCTTGCGCTTCACCGCGACGAAGACCTTGACCATCTTCATCACGCCGGGCGGCAATTCATCACCGCGCTGCAGCTTCTCGACCTTATCGAGGAAGCGGCTTTCCAGCCCCTTCTTCTGCTCGTCGTACTGCTTACGCATGGCCTCGACTTCCGCCATGACGGCATCGTCTTCGATGGCGAACGTCCACCATTGCGACCGCGGATGGCCCTCGAGCACTTCCCTGTTGAGCTTCGTATCTTTCTTGAAGCTCTTCGGACCGGAGATCGCGACTTTTCCGTCGAGAAGGCTGGCCAGACGCGAATAGACGTTGCGGTCGAGGATCGCCTGCTCGTCATCGCGGTCCTTGGCGAGGCGCTCGATCTCTTCGCGCTCGATCGCCTGCGCACGCTCGTCCTTGTCGACGCCGTGCCGATTGAAGACGCGCACTTCGACGACGGTCCCTTGCACGCCGGGCGGAACGCGCAACGACGTGTCGCGCACGTCAGACGCCTTCTCGCCGAAGATCGCGCGCAGAAGCTTCTCTTCCGGCGTCATCGGGCTTTCGCCTTTCGGCGTGATCTTGCCGCAGAGGATGTCGCCCGCCTGCACTTCGGCGCCGATATAGACGATGCCGGCTTCGTCGAGATTCTTCAACGCCTCTTCCGAAACGTTCGGGATATCGCGGGTGATTTCCTCCGGCCCGAGCTTGGTGTCGCGCGCCATCACCTCGAACTCGTCGATGTGGATGGAGGTAAACACGTCGTCCTTGACGATGCGCTCGTTCAACAGGATCGAGTCTTCGAAGTTGTAGCCGTTCCACGGCATGAACGCGACGAGCACGTTGCGGCCGAGCGCGAGATCGCCGAGATCGGTCGAGGGGCCGTCGGCGATGATGTCGCCCTTGCGCACCTGGTCGCCGACGCGCACCAGCGGCTTTTGATTGATGCAGGTCGACTGGTTCGAGCGCTGGAACTTCATCAGACGATAGATGTCGACGCCGGGCTGCGTGGCGTCGTACTCTTCCGTCGCGCGCACGACGATACGCGTCGCGTCGATCTGGTCGACGATTCCGGTGCGGCGTGCCGCAATCGCCGCGCCCGAGTCGCGCGCAACGATGGCTTCCATGCCGGTGCCGACGAGCGGCGCGTCCGCCTTCACAAGCGGCACCGCCTGGCGCTGCATGTTCGAGCCCATCAGCGCGCGGTTCGCGTCGTCGTTCTCGAGGAACGGAATGAGCGCGGCCGCCACCGACACCAATTGCTTCGGCGAGACGTCCATGTAATCGACGCGCTCGCGCGGCACCATCATCACGTCGCCCGCGTGACGGCAGACGATAAGGTCTTCGGTCAGCGCACCGTCTTTGTCGATCTCGGCATTCGCCTGCGCGACATAGTGCTTCTGCTCTTCCATAGCGGAGAGGTAGGCAACGTCCTCAGTCAGCTTGCCGTCTTTGACGCGCCGATACGGGCTTTCG
>JAFASC010000029.1 GCA_019244955.1 Methylobacteriaceae bacterium
CGCCCATTCGAGCCCGGTCGCATCGTGGGGATTGTCGCCGGCGCGCTCGCCCTTGACCAGGCTCCAGCTGAGGTAGCCGAGCGGCCACAGGTACGCGAAGGCGAGCACCACCGCGCCGGTCGAACTCATCACCTGCCATGGCTGAAACTCGGGCGGATATTCATGGTAGCGGCGCGGCATGCCCATATAGCCGAGGATGAACTGCGGGAAGAAGGTGAAGTTGAACCCAAAGAACATGCTCACCGCCGCGAACCGGCCGAGCGTCTCGGAATACATTCGCCCGGTGATCTTCGGCCACCAGAAATGCAGGCCGGCAAAGAATGCCGACACAGAACCCCCGACCATGATGTAATGGAAATGCGCCACCACGAAATAAGTGTCGGTAACGTGAATATCGATCGGTATGGAGGCCAAGAACAGTCCTGAAAGGCCGCCCGTCGTGAACAGGCCCACGAATCCCAGTGCATAAAGCATCGGCGACTCGAAGCTGATCTGTCCGCGATAGAGCGACGCGGTCCAGTTGAAAACCTTGATTGCAGAGGGAACGGCGATGATGAAGGACAGGAACGAAAAGATCAGGCTCGCATAAGGCGACTGACCCGACACGAACATGTGATGACCCCAAACGAAGAAGCCGATGCCTGCTATCGCCACGATCGCATAGACCATGAACTCGTAGCCGAAGATGCGGCGGCGGGCGAAGCATGGAATGACTTCGGAGACGACGCCCATCGCCGGTAGCACCATGATGTACACCGCCGGATGGGAGTAGAACCAGAAGAGATGCTGGAACAGGATCGGATCGCCGCCATGGGCGGGATCGAAGACCGGCAGACCGAACCAGCGTTCCGCCATGATGAGAAGCAAGGAGATCGCCAGGACCGGCGTCGAGAGGACGATGATGATGCTCGTCGCGTAAATCGACCAGACGAATAGCGGCAGCCGGAACCAGCTCATCCCCGGCGCGCGCAGCATGTGCGTCGTCGCAATGAAATTGACGCCCGTCGAGATCGAGGCGAAGCCGAGGATGAAGACGCCTGCCGCGGCAGCAAACACGTGAGTGTTGGAAAACATTGTCGAGTAGGGCGTGTAAAACGTCCAGCCGGTGTCGACGCCTCCGGCGATCAGCGCGTAGATGGTGACACAGCCGGCGAAGACCGTCAGATACCAGCTGAAAAGATTAAGGCGCGGAAACGCGAGATCCGGCGCCCCGATCATCAGCGGCAGCAGGAAATTGCCGAGCGTGTTCGGGATCGACGGCACCAGGAAAAACCAAACCATCACGATGCCATGGAAGGAAAAGAGCTTGTTGTATGTGTCCGAGGTGACGAAGTGCCCGTTGGGCACGAACAATTCCAGCCGAACGACCGTAATCGCCGCACCGGCCATGAAAAAGAAGATGGTGATCACGATCGCAAATAGAATCGCGATGCGCTTGTGGTCGGTCGTCGTCAACCAGGATTTCAGGGTGCGTCCGGCATGCAGATAATCAGGGCGGTCCGGAAGCGGTAGTTCGCCAGCGAGCACGGCGTCGGTCATTTGTCTTCTCCCGCTGAGGTACCCTGGGCACGGATGTAGGCGATGAGGCTCTGCACTTCCCCGTCGTCCAATATCCCTGCATAGCTCGGCATGATCGGTTCGTAGCCGGCAACGATGTCGCGTTTCGGCTGCAGGATGGAATCACGGATGTAGGCCTCGTCCGCGACGATCGTGCGGCCGTCGGAGAGCTGGACGGAGCGACCGTAGATGCCCGCGAGCTTCGGCGCATGCACGTTGCTCGAGCCGGCATGGCATCCCGAGCAGCCTCGCGAGACGAAGAGCGCCGCTCCTTGATGAGCAAGATCGTCGCCTTCGGGCTGCCTTGTTAGCCAGGCCGCATATTCCTCCGGGCGCATGACGACGATGCGTCCGCGCATCGCCGAATGGTCTGTGCCGCAATATTCGGCGCATAGAAGATGAAACGTGCCGAGCTTCGTCGCCTGGAACCAGGTCTGATTGTCGCGCCCGGGCACAACATCCTGCTTCATTCGGAAGGCGGGCACGAAGAACGAGTGGATCACATCCTGCGACTGCATAATCAGCCGCACGGGTTGATTGATCGGCACGTGCAGTTCGTTGATCTCGCGTGCGCCGTTTGAATGCTCGACTTTCCACATCCATTGCTTGGCGAGCACGTGCACGTCGATCGCGCCCTTCGGCGGAACGAGGGCCGAAAGATCGGCGCTACCTGCCCACCAGAACACGAAGAGGAACAAGAACAGGGTTGCGAGCGTCCATCCGATCTCCATCTCCCGACTGAGCAGGTCTGGCATATCGGCGCGAGAAGCCTTCGAGCCGCGGCGGTAGCGGATCGCAAAGAGCAGCACCAACCCGAACACGAGAAGAGTAATGAACCCTGCCAAAGCAAGCAGGATGTAGAAGAGCGTGTCGACCTTGAGGGCCTCGGTCGAAGCGCTAATGGGAAACAATCCGCTCACGAGCGCGCGCCACGCCGGTTGGTGAAGAAACTCATTGCGGCGACCGCGCCGGCAAGCAGGATGACCGTCACGAGCCCCGCGACCATGAGCAGTCGCTCGATGACGCTGGTATAAATTCCGTGCACCGGGTCAAAGCCGTAACAAAGCAGCGACAGCCGGCCGAGCATACCGCCGATCCGGCCCTCGCTCGCTTCGGTGAGCGCCAAGCGCAGATCGTTGGACTCAACTCCGAGGCTCGAAAGCGCACGCGCCACGCGCCCGTCCGGCGTGAGTGCTACCAACCCAGTCGGATGAGCAAAGGCTTTGTTGGTCTCGTCGGGCCGATATCTGTAGCCGATCGCATCCGTCAAAGTGCGAATGGCATCCGGGCTGCCGGTCAGAACCGAGGTCGCGGCGAGGAGTTTGGGATCGGCAATCCGCGCCTCCGCAAAGGCGCGGGCTTCGCGCGCCGTACTCTGCGGATCGAGCCCGACAAGCAGGAGGCGATACTCGTCGGAGGCTACGCCGCTGCGAGCGAGGGCCGACGAAACGATCGACAGAGCAGGGCCGCAGGTCGTGCGACACGCATAATCCACCGGAAGCAACA
>JAFASC010000185.1 GCA_019244955.1 Methylobacteriaceae bacterium
CGCCACTTCCTCCGAGCCCGGCGCGCTCGGATCGAGCGCAAGCGTCGCACCGCGCCATTCCGCGGCAAGCGGCGCCCGCGCCGCCGCCGCACTCGCCTCCAAGGTCTCGCGTGACCATTGCGCGTAGCTCTTGCCGAGCAGCGGCAGGTCGAGGAGCCATTCGCCGGGGTAGTCGACGATGTCGATGCTGAGAGAGGTCGGACCCGGCCGCCAGCCGGTGTTGCGCTCGAACTCCAGAGTGAGCCGCAGCTCCGAGATGCGGCGAGTCGATTCCGGCCAATGCCGGTCGGACGCAATCAGCGCCGCGAGATGATCCTCATAGGCGAAGCGCGGCACCGCATCGTTCGGCTGCGGCTCGAGCCTTGCAGCGACAAGCCGCTTCTCCGCGATGAGCCGGAACACGGGCAGGGGATTTCGGCGCCCTTCCGCCAAGACCTTTGCGGCGCGCGTCAGCTGATGGATGAGCGCGGTGATGAAGACGGTCTTGCCGGCCCGCGACAGGCCGGTCACGCCGAGCCGCAGTCCTGACCCGGTCACGAAATCGGCAAGGCTGCGCGCGGCGATACCAGTTTCGAAAATCAGCTCGGAGAAATTGGGCAAAGCGAAGCTCGGCGGCGTCTCGCCCATGTAAGCACCGGGCCGGGCAAGTCAAAGCCGGGCCGGCGGCCGTCGAACAGACGGGCATGCGAGCCGCAGGACCTAGCTCGATGGGTCCGTCATGCCGCGCGTCCCCTCGATGGCCGCTGGAGGCGATCGACTCGGTGCTCCGCGCGCCCCGGCCGACAAAGCACGCCTGATGGGCGAGGCCACGCAGTGGCTTCGCAAGCGCGGCCGCTACTTGGAGCGCAACGCGAGTGGCTGTGCAGCGCTAGCGCGGCGCGGCGTTCCTTAGCCGACCAACCATTGCGGGTTGACGATCGTCAGTAGCGTGGAGACGAGCATGCCAATCGTGGCGACGACGAAGACCGCCATCAAGGATGGATCGAATTTGCCGGCAGGTGTCGAGGTGACGGAGGCGGTTTGGACGTAATCGGAAGCGAGTGACATCGAGGCGGCTCCTTCGAGGGTGCGACTTGGAGCGTATGGCGCCACCCAACCGGGCTACGTGTCCAAACACACATCTCCGCGCTTAGACCGCCCGTTCCAGGCAAATCTGGTGGGTTGTGTGGCAACTGGGTTTTGCTGCGGGACCCTGCTTGCGGTTGTTTCGCGGCGCCGTTCTGAGTACGATTCGCGAGCGTGAGCTTGGGGTGAATCGGCGTGAGAACCGCTGGAATCGAAGTCCCAAACCTCGGCACCGATCTCGCCAGCCCGCGGCAAAAACTGATCGCCGCCGGGCTCTGCCTGGTTTTCGGCGCGGTCACGCTCTTCACGTTTTCGCGTGCGAGCGCGGCGCTCCCGCCAATGCCGGGCTTCCTGCCCAGTTATCAGACCGCGCTTATTCTCATTTATGTTCTGACCGCACGCATTTTCTTCGGCCAGTTCCGTCGCACGGGCGCGCTGCCTGTCCTGTCGTTTGCGGCGGGCACGCTTTACGCGGCGGCCACCGTTCTCGCGCAGCTCCTGTCGTTTCCGAACATCTTTTCGGCAGACCCGATCCTCGGGAGCGCACCAGATACGATCATCTGGCTTTGGGTATTTTGGCATTTGGGACCGCCGCTTTTTGCCGTGGCGCCCGCCTGGTTCGCGGGCGACGGACTGACGCCGGCGATAAGGCAAGAGGAGGCGCGCCGGGTGGCGAGGATCGCGGTCGGTCTGACCATCCTCGCGGTCGTGCTGATCACTTATGTCGTCAGCGATCATGTCGCGCTCTTGCCGAGACTGACCGAGGGCGACGATTACCGTCGGCTCGTCACAACGGGAACAGGACCTGCAATTGCGGCTTTCACCGCCTGCGTTCTGCTTGTTCTGTGCATCAGATCGCAACTGCGGACGGTGTTTCAGCTGTGGCTCGCCGTTTCCTTGGCGCTGCTTCTCCTCGACATCTTAATGACACTAGCCGGTTCCGCCTACGGCACCATTGGATGGTTCATCGGGCGCCTCGAAGCTTTGTTCGCGGGGCTTGTCATCATAGCGGTCTATGCACGCGAACTCGAACGCGTGCTTAATCGCATCCGGAACATCGCTTCGGATGCGCAGCAACGCGGTGTCGAATTGCAGCAAGCACGCGACAATCTCGCCACTGCCCTCCAGGCGGCGGAGATGGCCGAGTGGCAGATCGATCTAAAGAGCGGGGCGATCCACCGCAGCGACCAGCACGATCGCATTTACGGTTATGACAAGCTGCTTCCCGAATTCACGCGCGAGAGGTTTTTCAGACATCTGCTTCCCGCCGACATGCCGCAGGTGGAAAGTGCCTTTGCCAAGGCGAGAACGACGGGCTTGCTGGAATTGCGCTGTCGCATCAAGCGCGCGACTGACAAGGCGGTGCGCTGGATCGTGTTGCGAGGCCGCGCCTATGCCGACGAAGATGGTCGCGTTCGCACCATGGCCGGCGTCGTCATGGATGTGACCGATCGCCATGAAGTCGAGGAGCGCCTGAACCAGGCACAGAAGATGGAAGCGATCGGCCAGTTGACGGGGGGCGTTGCGCACGATTTCAACAATCTTCTGACGGCGATCGTCGGCAACCTCGATATGATCTCCCGTTCACCGGGCGACAGCGGCCGGGTGGAACGGCTCGCACGCACCGCGCTTCAGGCGGCCAGTCGCGGCAGCGATCTTACCCAGAAGCTGCTTGCCTTTGCGCGCAAGCAGGTCGTGCAGCCCGAAACCGTCAATCCGAACCATCTCCTCACCGACTTTCGCGATCTCTTGCAGCGCGCCCTCGGCGAAACGATCGAGCTTGAAATAAATCTCGACCCAACTCTCGATCCGGTGCGGCTCGATCCATCGCAGTTCCAGAGCGCGGTCTTGAATCTCTGCGTGAATGCACGTGACGCGATGCCGGACGGCGGCAAGCTCAAAATCGCCACGCGAAACGTGCGCATCGCCGACGAAAGCAACACGTATCCCGACGCGCGGCCTGGCGCTTACGTGGTCGTGAGCATTGCCGACACGGGCGCCGGCATGGAGGAGGGTACCCTCGCGCGTGCCTTCGAACCCTTCTTCACGACAAAGGACGTGGGCAGCGGAACCGGCTTGGGCCTGAGCCAGGTCTACGGCTTTTGTCGGCAGACCGGGGGTTTTGCACGAATCGCCAGCGCCATCGGGCAGGGGACAAATGTAGAAATGTATCTGCCGCGCTCGGCCGACCGGGCGGATCGTGCCTCCGGCGGATTGATGCTGCCGCTTCGCCGCGCGGACGAAGGTGAGGTCATCCTGGTCGTCGAGGATGATGTGGCCGTGCTTGAAATGGTGGTCGAGAGCCTGAGCGATCTCGGCTATCGGACGCTGACGGCCGAGGATGCGCAATCGGCGCTCGCGATTCTTCGCTCCAGCGCGCGCATCGACATATTGTTTTCCGACGTCGTCATGCCGGGTGGGATGAACGGGGTGCAGCTCAGCGTCGAGGCAAAGCGGTTGCGGCCGCAATTGAAGGTCTTGCTGAGCTCGGGCTATACCGGCGCGGCGCTCGGACAATCCGGTGTTCCTGAAGACACGCCGATTTTAAGTAAGCCGTACCGCCGCGAGGATCTGGCCCAGAAGCTTCGCATGGTTTTGCGCCGCGAGTAGCTCCCCGATATCCCACTAAAGGACGAGAAACCGGGTCCGGCGGCAATAGAAACGGCGCAACGGGTTGTGCTAACCTCCCGGCGTGATCGGCCGGGCGCCTCTTGCGACGCCACAAGAGCCGCTATCGGGAGGATGTAGATGCGCGATACGCAACGCCTGTTCGGGAAGGCTTGTCTGCTGTTCGGGGCCGCCCTTTTCGCCGCTCCCGTTCACGCCGAAGAGCCTAAGCACGGCGGCATCCTGCGTATCTACCATCGTGACAGTCCGGCAAGCGCCTCGATTCTCGAGGAAGCGACGTTCTCGACCAACATTCCGTTCATGGGCGTCTATAACAATCTCGTCCTCTATGATCAGCACAAGCCGCAGAATTCAATCGACACAATCGTTCCCGAGCTCGCCGAGAGCTGGTCGTTGAGCGACGACAAGACGAAGCTCACGTTCAAGCTTCGCTCCGGGGTGAAATGGCACGACGGCAAACCGTTTACGGCGGCAGATGTGAAATGCACGTACGATCTCCTGATGGGGAAGAGTAAGGACAAGCTCCGCAAGAATCCACGCGAAACCTGGTACAACAACGTCGCCGACGTGACCACGAACGGCGACAACGAGGCGACGTTCAATTTGAAACGGCCGCAGCCTTCCTTCATCGCGCTGCTCGCGTCGGGCTATTCGCCCATCTACCCGTGTCACGTCTCGGCCCGCGACATGCGCGTCAAGCCGATCGGCACCGGACCGTTCAAATTCGTCGAATTCAAGCAGAACGAGTCGATCAAGATCGCGCGCAATCCGGACTACTGGAAAAAAGGCTTTCCCTACCTGGATGGGATCGAATTCACGATCATCCCGAACCGTTCGACCGCGATCCTCGCCTTCATCGCGGGAAAATTCGACATGACCTTCCCGACCGAAGTGACGATCCCACTTTTGAAGGACATCAAAGCACAGGCGCCGGATGCCGTGTGCACGGTTGCGCCGATCAATGTCAGCACGAACATCATCGTCAATCGCGACGTGGCGCCGTTCGACAATGCGGACCTGCGCCTGGCGATGGTTTATGCCCTCGACCGCAAGGCCTTCATCGATATCCTCGCGGAAGGCCAGGGCGACATCGGCGCCTCCCTGCTGCCGCCGCCCGAGGGCGTCTGGGGCATGCCGCCCGAGATGCTGGCGACGCTGCCGGGCTACGGCCCGGACGTGAAAGCCAATCGCGCCAAGGCGCGCGAGATCATGGAGAAGCTCGGCTACGGCCCGCAGAAGCACCTTTCACTGAAGGTCTCGACGCGCAACATCGCGACATATCGCGATCCCGCCGTCATTCTTATCGATCAGCTCAAGGACATCTATATCGACGCCGAGCTCGAGCCGGTCGAGACCTCGGTCTGGCACGCCAAAGCGAGCCGCAAGGATTACATCCTTGGCTTGAACCTGACCGGAAACGCTGTCGACGACCCCGATCAGAATTTCTACGAGAATTATGCCTGCGGCTCGGAGCGCAATTTCACCGGCTATTGCAACAAGGAGCTTGACGCGCTTTTCGATAAGCAGTCGCAGGAGACCAACGTCGAGGTGCGCAAGAAGCTCGTCTGGGAAATCGAGAAGAAGCTGGTTGAGGACGTCGCACGACCGATAATCATGCATCCGCGCCAGGGCACTTGCTGGCGGCCGAACGTGAAGAACTACACGGTTATGGTGAATAGCTCCTACAACGGCTATCGCTTCGAAGACGTCTGGCTCGACAAGTGACGCGACGCGCACGAGATAGGTGAACAAGGAGGGAAGGTGGCCTCCTACCTCACGCGGCGCCTGATGCTGATGGTCGTGACCCTGTTCGGGATCTCGATCATCATCTTCTTTCTCCTGCGCGTGGTCCCGGGCAACATCGTTGACATTCTCTTCGACTCGGCCGGCATGGTGAACCCGGCGGAGAAGGTGAAGATCGAGCGGGAGCTCGGCCTCGACAAGCCTATCCCGGTGCAGTACCTCGCCTGGATCGGCGGCATCGCGCAGGGCGATCTCGGTTATTCCTATGTCTCGGAGAAGCCGGCGCTCGACGAGATCGCGCCACGCATTCCGGTGACCGCGAAACTTGCCCTGCTGGCGCTGATCTTTTCGATCGCGCTCGGCATTCCGCTTGGCGTGATCAGCGCGGTCAAACAGAACTCGGGTGTCGATTACGCGCTGCGGGTCCTCAGTCTCACCGGTCTGTCGGTCCCCGCCTTCTGGCTCGGCCTGCTCATCCTGATGGCCTTTGTCGCGCGGTTCGACACGATCCCGATCTACACCGAGCCGACGAAAAGCCTCTGGGAGGAACTGCTCCTCTACAGCGTTCCCGCCGCGGCCGTCGGCTTCCGTTCCTCGGCGCTGATCATGCGGCTGACACGCTCTTCCATGCTCGAAGTGCTGCGCCAGGATTACATCCGCACCGCGCGCGCCAAAGGCGCTTCGGCACAGGCCGTCAACTACGATCACGCCCTGCGCAACGCGCTGCTTCCCGTGGTGACGATCGTCGGCATTGAGGCGGCGTTCCTTTTCGGCGGCCCGATCGTCACCGAGACCGTGTTCAACATTCCAGGCGTCGCGCGTTTTCTCGTCGAGGCGATCCGCACCCGCGATTATCCGATCGTGCAGAATCTTGTGATGTTCATCGCTATCGTCGTCGTCGTGGTGAATTTCCTCGTCGATCTTACCTACGCGGCCCTCGACCCGCGGATCAAATATGCCGGGTGACGCGCCCGTGACGGTGAGCGACTCTGGAATAGAGATCGCCGACGCGTACGCGGCCGATCTGAAGCGCGCCGGGCTCCGCAAAAGCGGGCTGCGCGGTGCGATCGGGCATTTCTTTCTGCGCCATCCGCTCGGCGCGGCGGGCGCGATCATCATGGGCGTGTTCGTGTTCGGCGCGCTCTTTGCGGATCTCATCACGCTCTACGATCCGCTGCAGACGAACGCGCCGCTTTCGCTAACGCCGCCGAGCCGCGCGCATTGGATGGGCGCCGACTTCATGGGCCGCGACATCTACAGCCGCATCGTCTATGGCGCGCGCATTTCGCTTGCAGTCGGCATCGGCTCGACCCTGCTCGGCTGCGTGTTCGGCGCCGCCATCGGCCTCACCTCCGGCTATCTGGGCGGCTGGGTCGATCTCCTGGCGCAGCGCATCATCGATATATTGCAGGCGCTGCCGCTGCTTGTCCTTGCCCTGGTCATGGCGGCGGCGCTCGGACCTTCGCTCAGGAACACGATCATCGCCATCGCGATTCCGCTCATCCCTTCCGTCGCGCGCGTCATCCGCTCGAACACGCTGGCGCTGCGCGAATTGCCCTTCGTCGAGGCGGCGCGGGCGATCGGCATGAGCGAGGCTCGCATTGCCGTGCGACACGTTCTGCCGAACACGCTGGCGCCCGTCATCGTGCTGGCGACCGCGCAACTCGGTGCCGCGATCCTGACCGAAGCATCGCTGTCCTTCCTCGGCCTCGGCATCCCCGAGCCTTATCCGTCCTGGGGGCGCATGCTGTCGGAATCGGCGGCCGAATATGTGCGCACGGCGCCCTGGCTGGTGATCTTCCCCGGTCTTGCCATCAGCCTCACGGTGTTCGGCACGAATCTGCTGGGAGATGCGTTGCGCGACATTCTCGATCCGCGGCAGCGCAGCTGATGTCTGCCGTTGATGTAGGCGCTGCTCCGATTGCGAGCACGGGTCCTGCCGCGCCCGTGCTCGGCGTGCACGATCTTCGCACCGTCTTCTTCACCGGACGCGGTCTGATCAAAGCGGTCGACGGCGTCTCATTCGATGTCACGGCGCACGAGACGCTGGCAATCGTCGGCGAATCCGGCTGCGGCAACAGCATGACGGCGCTCTCGATCATGCGGCTCGTGCCCGATCCGCCCGGGCGCATCGTCGCCGGCCGGGTCATGCTCGGCGGGCGGGATTTGCTGCAGCTCGACGAGCGCGAGATGCGGCGTGTGCGCGGCAACGACATTTCGATGATCTTTCAGGAGCCGATGACTTCGCTCAATCCGGTGATGACGATCGGCCGGCAGATCAGCGAGGCGGTGCGGCTGCACGAGGACGTGTCGAAATCCGCCGCCGCTGAGAAAACCATCGAAATGCTGCGCCTCGTGAAAATCCCCGAGCCGGCGCAGCGCGCGCGCGAATACCCGCATCAGCTTTCCGGCGGCATGCGCCAGCGCGCGATGATCGCCATGGCGCTCTCCTGCAATCCGAAGGTCCTGATTGCCGACGAGCCGACGACCGCGCTCGACGTGACGATCCAGGCGCAAATCCTCGATCTCATCCTGTCGATGCAGCAAAAGCTCGGCACGTCTATCGTTCTGATCACGCACGATCTCGGCGTGGTTGCGGAGACCGCGCAGCGCGTCGTCGTCATGTATGCCGGCAAGAAGGTCGAAGAGGCGCCGGCCGAGGCGCTGTTCGAGGAGCCGTTGCATCCCTACACGCTCGGCCTCATGGGTTCGGTGCCGCGGCTGTCGCTTGGGGGCGGTGCCGAGACCCGGGCGCGGCTGCAGGAAATTCCGGGCAGCGTGCCGTCGCTGGTCGATCTGCCCGCGGGCTGCACGTTTGCGCCGCGCTGCGCCTTTGCGACGGACATTTGCCGTGCGGAATTTCCTCCCTACGAGGAAAAGCGACCCGCTCATTTCGCGGCATGCTGGCATTCCGACCGCGTGCGCGAGGCGCCCGCATGAACGCGCCGGTGCTCGAAGTCAGCGCGCTGAAGAAGCACTTCCCGGTGCGCAAGGGCCTGCTGCGGCGAAGTGCCGGGACGGTGTTTGCCGTCGACGGCGTGACATTCAAGGTCGCGCCAGGCGAGACGTTGAGCCTCGTCGGCGAAAGCGGCTGTGGGAAATCCACGCTGGCGCGCACCGCGATGCGACTTATCGAGCCGACGAGCGGCACGATCCGCCTTGAAGGGCATGACGTAACCCGCCTGTCGCGGCGCGAGATGCAACCGTTCCGGCGCGAATTGCAGATGATTTTTCAGGATCCGTTCTCGTCGCTCAATCCGCGCATGAAGGCGGGCGACATCGTCGGCGAGCCCCTAAAAGTGCATGGCCTCAGCGGCGGCAACGAGAAGCATGCGCGGGTCGCGGAGCTTTTCGCGCAGGTTGGTTTGCGGCCGGCGCAGATGCAGAGTTTTCCGCACGAATTCTCGGGTGGCCAGCGCCAGCGCATCAGCATCGCGCGTGCGCTTGCCTTGAGCCCGAAGCTGATCATCGCCGACGAGCCGGTCTCAGCGCTCGATGTTTCGATCCAGGCGCAGGTCATCAACCTCTTGATGGACCTGCAGCAGCAGCGCGGACTCTCGTATCTGTTCGTCGCACACGATCTCGCGGTGGTCGAGCATATCAGCCATCGCGTCGCCGTGATGTATCTCGGCAAGATCGTCGAACAGGCGGAGAAGCGAAAGGTCTTCGGCAATCCCTTGCACCCCTATACGCAGGCGCTGCTCTCGGCCGTGCCGCTGCCCAATCCCAGGGTCAAGCGGCAGAAGCGCATCCTGCAGGGCGACGTGCCGAGCCCGATGAATCCGCCGCCGGGCTGCCCGTTTCACACGCGCTGCCCGCATGCCTTCGAGCCGTGCAAGTCTGTGGTGCCGGCTTTCCGCGCAGTCGCGCCGGGGCACGAGGCGGCGTGCCATTTATACGGGGTGGTTCAAGCTCCGCCACAAACTTGAGATCCTCTGGAACGACGCTCAGAGGTTCCCACGAAAAATCATTCCAGGTCGATCGCCTTGAAGTGACCTTCTCCGTCTATTTGCGTGCCCCACACCTTATGCGAGGCCTGATGCTCCGAGGGACCGAAATTCAGCGGAGTGCCGAGGCCCAAGTCCAGATCGTGAATGCTTTCGAGCGTATCGATGAGCTTTTCCGTGTCGAGCTGAGGTCCAGCTCTTCTGACGCCTTCGATCAGTAGCTTGCCTACTATGTAGCCTTCTAAGGACACGTAATCGGGAGCCTCTCCGGGAAAGAACTTAGCCAATGCCGATCGATAGTCGAGTATCGCTCTCGAGTAGCCGCTAACTGCCGGAACGACTTGCGTGACAATGACGCCGTCGGCGAAACGCGGACCTTGCAGCAGCAGCTCGTCGGCTAAAGCCGTACTGCCGACGAAAGAAACATTCGTATATGTCATTTTGGGATACCGATCGCGCGTCTTCTCGATGAAGTTCGCCGCGGCGCGGTAGGTAGCCACCATCACCACAGCTTTGATCTGAGGTTTATGCGATCGCAGCTGAGAAACAGCCTCGACGGTGTCGACTGTGTTGCGCTTGTAATTCAGGCGAAGAATAGGTTCCGCATAACCTGGACGGATAGCGCGTATGGCCTTTGCAACGCCTTCGAATCCTGCATCTCCAAACGCGTCCTGTTGTGCAAAAACCGCGATCTCTCGCGGCTGAATGCCCCGGACGCGCACAAGATATCGTACAGCGGCCTCCGTCTCTTCAACATAGCTCGCGCGATAGTTGAAGACGTAGTGATCGGGCGGCACCGCGCGAAGCAGATTGGCACCCGTGAAAGCACCGAAGAACAGCATTCGGTGTTCAAGCGCAAAGGGCAGGGCGACCGCTGCCGTCGGCGTCCCTACATTGCCAACAAAGCCGAATACTTGCTCGCGTTCAAAGAGCTGCTGTACGGCAGCGCCGGTTCTGCTTGGCTCATAACCATCGTCCGCCGATAGGAGCTTGAGTACGCGGCCGTGAACGCCGCCACTCTCGTTTACGACACCGAAAGCGGTGTCGATGCCCAATTTCATTTGGCGTCCAAGCTCTCGAGCGGAGCCTGAAAAGGGTCCCACGATGCCGAAACGAATCTCTTTTTCCGAGATGCCGCGAACCGATGGCTTCGTAACGTCGGCATCGGGTGCAGCGGCAACAACTTCCCCGCGGACTATTTCGCCTCCTGCGCCGGTGTCGGGCGTCGGCTCCACAGCCTGCTGATGCAAATCGCCTCCGCCCGTTGCAGGGGCTGGAGAGCCGGCGGATCTTCCCGTCGAGGCAAGCGCATCCTGGACCTCCGACACTGCTTGATCGGGTTGTTCGCGGATGCGGACAGTCGTATCTAGAGCGCCATAAGGCGAGTGTTGAAGTGATCCATCTTGTCGCTTTTCGACTGATGACGATAATGGAGAGGAGCCGGAGAATAAGAAAACATATGCTACGATCAGGACGCAGCAGGTTGCAATTGCCGCTGCAATCTTTGTAAAGCGAAACGCGACCATTGACGCCTACACATCAAATAGCCCCCGCCCGCTCGCCCGGTGAGCGGACGGCAAAGTCGCGCTACGCCGGATGTAACCGCCGCCTGCGTCAGCCACGCCAGCAGCGATGCCGTTAAGTATAGCCATTAACGCACTTCCGTCATCAAATTTCTGGCAGATGGTTAACATATGGCCACGCTTGAGGCGTCGGTCTCACTTAATCCCAGTGTGGGCGCCTCGATTGCAGGAGTGGAGCGCGCGAGCTCGCTTCGGGCAGGCGGCGGCTTGGCCGGCGTATCGAGTGCGGGTGGAGTAGCCGGCGCTGCGTGCTGCCGTCATTGCGAGGAGCGCAGCGACGAAAGCAATCCAGGAGCAAGTGCTGCAATGGTCGAGGCCTTCGCCCCCGACTTGCTTCGCTTCGGTCGCAATGCCGACCGGGGGGTGTCGCGTTACCCGCTGCTAATTCCGATAGCTCGGATCGATCTTGTCGAGCTTCCGCAACAAAGCCGGCCATTCCATCACCCCGAAGGGACGGCGCACCTGCGGCTGATAATTCATATACGTCTTCTCAAGGACCTCATCAGGCACTTTGTTGAGCTTGACGCCGCACGCCATCGCTGCGAGCTGCGAACGGCATGATAGTTCCAGCCGATGCATGGCGTTGAACGCCTCGGCGATCGTGCGGCCCGTCGTCAGCAAACCGTGATTGCGCAGGATCATCGCATTGTTGTCGCCGAGATTCTTGACGAGCTCTTCCTGCTCGGCGAGATCGAGCACGACGCCGTGATAATCGTGGTAGCCGATCTTGGCGAAGCGCATCGCCGTCTGCGTCAGTGGCAATAATCCGCATTCGAGCGAGGCGATTGCCATGCCGGCCCAGGTATGCGTGTGGATGACGCAGGCGACATCGGGCTTTGCCTCGTGCACGGCGCTGTGGATGACGAAGCCGGCGCGGTTGATGCCGTAGTCGAGGCCGGCACCGAAGTCGGGCTTGGCAAGAATGTTGCCGTCATGATCGATCTTGATCAGGCTCGAGGCGGTGATCTCCTCGTAGAGCATGCCGTACGCATTGATCAGGAACGCGTTCTCTTCGCCCGGCACGCGCATCGAGATGTGGTTGGCGACCATGTCCGACATTTCGTAAAGTGCGACCAGCCGGTAGCAGGCGGCGAGATCGACCCGGGCCTGCCATTCCTCAGGCGCGACCTTTCCCTGAAGCGAGGGAATTTCCGCCTGGATATTTCGCTCGTGCAGCATGCGTTTCGCCCTGGTCCGATCCGCTTTTGTGGGCAGTTTCCGCCAAGTGCGGCATCTCCGCAAGCAAGCTGGCGAAGCCGGCCAAGCTCGGCTACAGCGGCATCGCGCTACTTAAGCTGAGGGACCATAAGCTTGATTGAAGCCAAATTTCGCGTGCTCGTCACCTCCAGCGAGCTGATCCCGAATGCGGCGGATAGACTGACCGACATCGGCGCCTCGATCGACACGATGATAGGCAAGGTGACGGAAGCGCGCCTCATCGAAGCGCTGGCGCAGCCGACGCAGGCGATCGTCATGCGCGGCAATCCGCCGATCACCCGCGCCGTGCTCGCGGCAGCCGCGCCGCATCTGAAGGTGATCGCCAAGCCGGGCGCGGGCGTCGACTCGGTCGATCTCAAAGCCGCGACCGAGCATGGCATTCCGGTCATGACCGCCGGCCACGGCAACGCGCCGGCGGTCGCCGAGATCACGATCGGCTTCATGTTGGCGCTCGGCCGCGACATCGTCCGGCTCGATCGCCGTACGCGCCGCGGCGACTGGCGCCGCGACGACTACAATTCGTCCGAGCTCAGCGGCCGCGCGCTCGGGCTCATCGGATTCGGGCGTATCGGCCGGCGCGTCGCCGAGCTCGCCCGCGCCTTCGGCATGCGAGTCTTGGTTTTCACGCGCACGCCGGCGAAAGTGACGCCGGATTTGGGCGAGGTGGCGGAGAGTTTCGAAGCTCTATTGCGCAAGTCCGATTACGTCAGTCTGCATTGCCCGCTCGATGCGGTGACGCGAGGGCTCATGAGCCGCGACGCGATTGCCGCGATGCGCAAAGGCGCGTTCCTGATCAATACCGGTCGCGGCGCGCTGATCGACGAGGCGGCGCTTGCCGAGGCGCTGGCGAGCGGACATATCGCCGGCGCGGCACTCGATACGCTCAGCGAAGAACCGCCGCGCAGCGACAACCCGCTCTTGTCGGCACCGAATGTGATCCTGACGCCGCACATAGCGGGCCTCAGCACCGGCGCCGTGCAGCGCACCGGCGCGACGACGGCCGAGAACATCATCGCGGTGCTGACCGGCGGCAACATCGCGCGCGCGAATGTCGCCAACCCCGAAGTGCTCGAGCGGCTGGAAGGGCGGTAACCGTAAGCTCGACCGCCGCAGCAAAACGCGAGTTACAGCGAGAACAGTTTGTTGACGGCCCGCATCACAAAAAGCACGATCATAGTCGCGATCACGAACGCCATAAAAGCCGCCAGCGCCGCATTGGTCAAAGGAAGGCGCTGGGCTACAATAATATCAAGCGCTATCAAAGGAACGCAGATAGACATTATGAGCAATCGCGCCGCCGCTTGCCTAGTCATCACATGCTCCGTGGATTACGGTGAGTCAATGTTGCGGCAGCTCTCCGCGAGCCCTCGAGAACGCACGGGGGTACTTCGGAACCCTTCATAAAACGGATGCGTAAATGTCAGTTTAATTGACAGCAGCACCGCTCATTGCGGGGTCTGCACAATGGACCGACCACAGCGAGTATCGCTCATCGCCCTTCTAGCTAATTATAAAACGCCTCCTCGCCGAGCACGGAGGCGCGGAAGCGGTTCTTCAAAATGCCGCCTTCGGCGGGCGGCAGCACGAAGGGCAGGGCTTCCGCGTCGATCTTCACCTGCGCGAAGATCGGCCCGGTGCCGGAATGCGCGAGGTCGCGCAATCTCGTGACCTCGTCGGGTTTGCGCACCGTCAGACTCGTCGCAAACCCCGCGGCTTTGGCGATGCCGGCGAGATCGACGCCATGGGCGGTGTGCGTCTCCTGCATCCCGGTCTCGCCGAAGCGCTCGTTATCGAGCACGCAAATCGTGAGATTGGCGGGCTTCTGCACCGCGATGGTGGCTAGTGCTCCGAGCGCCATCAGCATTTCGCCGTCGCCGGTGATGACGAGGATGCGGCGCTCGGGCTGCGCCAGCGCCAGGCCGAGACCGATCATTGCGGCGCTGCCCATCGCACCCCAAAGCGGAAAATTGTTGGGATGGTCGCCGGCGGCGGTTACATCCCAATTCGGCCCGCCGAGGCCAGCGACGACCAGGAGGTCGCCGCGCTCGCGCAAAAGCTCGGCGACCACCGCGCGGCGATGCAGGAGACCGTTCTTCGACATCATCGCGGCTTCGCCAGCTCTTTGAAATTCTTGGCGCCGAGCACGCTCTGACCGATGAGAACGGCGACCGCTCGCGACGTGTTGAAGGCGAGATTGGCAGCGCCAAGCACGGTTGACGCGACGAGGTGCGCTTCGTCGACGCGGCGCACGATCACGCCCATCGCCTGCAATGCGGGCTCCGTGCCTTGTCCCATAGGCACCTGCCACGGGTTGAACTCGCCCCAATCACCGCGCATCGTCACCAGCATCAAAAGCGGCAGCTGACACGTCTGCATCAGCGACAGCATGTTGATGCAATTGCCGACGCCGCTGCTCTGGATCAGGAGCACGCCCTTCTCGCCGCCGAGCCAGGCGCCGGCGAGCAGCGCGACGCCCTCTTCCTCTGTGGTGAGGGTCACAACGCGCTTATTCGGATCATCCTCGCAGAGCCGAATGAGCCGGCTATGGCCGGCGTCGGGGACGATCGCAACCTGTCGCACGCCGAGTTCGCTCAGGATGCCGAAAACGGCCTGCGGCCAATCTTGCGGACGTGTTTCCGTCAGTCTCGCCGCAGCGTTCATGCGCCTCTCCGAACCGCCTCTCGGGGAGGTGGCTCGCACAATCAGGTTCCGATGTGAAGAGAGATCGAGCTGGCGCGTGAAGTGCCTTCGCAGCCGTTACGAGCGCCGTCAGACGCCGGCGGCGGCGAACGTGCTGACGAGGCCGACGACGAAAGCCGTGGCGAGCAGAAACTTGGCGGCCAGCAATGCCAGCTTGGAGGCGCCCTGAACGGAGCTCGGGACGGTCGGCTCTTCCGAGCCGAGATGGCGGTGCAGGGCCGAAGCCGAGGTCCCGAAAGTGGCCGGAACGATCAGAAACATGTGCCTTGCTCCACGGTCAGGTGAGACTGGTCTGGAGCCGATATAACGGGCCGCGGACGCCTCCCTTGTGGGATTTCACACCGACTGGAGCGGCTATCTCGCCCGCCCGAGGGTCTGCACCAACTTCTGCACGTCGAGCAGGACGATCGCCCCGCGGCGCGTTTCGATGAAGCCGGCCTTGGCCATCGCGCGCAGCTCCTTCGTAACGGTTTCGCGCCGGGTGCCGATCAGGCCCGCCAAGTGCGCGTGCGTCGGCGGCGGGGTGATGATGGCGCGGTTGTCGCCGGTGCGGTCAGGACGCGACATGCGCACGAGCTCGCGGGTGAGCCGGTCGTGGATGCCAAGGGTGGTGAATTCGCGTACGCGATCGGTGAGCGAGCGGATATGCCGCGTCATGGTGACGAGCGCCTGTTTCGCCACAAGCGGATGGCTCGTCACCGTCTCGACATAGGTTGCCGCCTGCATGCGCGCGATCGTTGCATCGGTCAGCGCCAGGATGCTGGCCGACCGTTTCTCCGCGTCGATTGCCGCGAGCTCGCCGAACGAGGCGCCCGCCTGGATGTCGCGAAGGATGGTTTCACGACCTTCGTCGGTCTGGATCAGCACGCGCACGATGCCGGAGGTCAGAAAGAAGACCTCCGTACTCTCGTCTTGGTAATCGAGTATCCACTCGCGCGCCTTTGCCCGCCGCCAGATGCAGCGCGAATCGAGGAGCTTGATCTGCTCGGGCGTCAGCGAGCGAAAAAGCTCGATCTTCGCCAAAGTCTCGACAGCCCGATTCATCTCTCCCCTCGGATGGGCGGGTGCGGCAGGAATCGCGTTTGTACCATTCACCCCATTCGGTGACGTTCGGTCCGGGCGCTGCCCGGGATGAACTGATGCGATAAGCATAGCAGAACGCCTTCTTGGATAGCAGCAGCTGGTTTCATCTCGCGTTTAGAATGCTGTAACCTCGTTATACAAGTAAAAAGCGATATATCTGCGCAGTATAAGATTCAAAGCCGCAGGGGCAAAGTGACCCAGCGCGTCGTGCCGTTTGCACCTTTCACAAAGAGAAGCGCATTGCGCTGACCGCGATTGCACAAATCCATCAGCCGGCTCTCGACGTCGGCGCGCGAGTGCACATCCTCCATCTGTACCGTCAGGACAAGATCGCCGGCCTTCAGTTTGGCGCCGCTCGCCGCAGTATCTTCCGTGACGCTGGTCACCACCGGACCCATCGTGTGCGGATCGAGATGGAATTTTCCTCGGAGGTCGTCGCTGAGGTCGGCAAGTTCCAGCCCGTAATCGGTGATCTTGGTAAACAGCGATTCGCTTGATGTGCCGCTCTTGTAGGATTCCCAAACCTCCTGCGGCCATTCCTTCACCGTCAGCGATACGATGCGAGTCTGGCCTTTGTGCCAGATGCGCAATTTCATCGTCTTGCCGACCGACATCATCACGGCGCGATTGAACTCGCGATAGTCGGTGACCGTTTCGTGCGCGAAGCCCTGCACCACGTCGCCGATCTGAATTCCTGCACCGGCAGCGGGGCTGCCCGGAGCGACCTCGGCAACTATCGCGCCATTGTGCTTCGATACGCCGAGTGCATCCGCCATTTCCGGCGTGAGGCGCTGGACGCGGATACCAAGCCAGCCGATATGCGGGCGGCCATACCGATGCACTTGCTGCAGAAGAAATTGCACGTCGTTCGAGGGAATAGCGAAGCCGAGCCCGATCGAGCCGCTCGTCGGCGAATCCGAGAAGATCTGATTGTTGATGCCGATAACCTCGCCGCGCGTGTTGAATAGAGGGCCACCGGAATTGCCGTGATTGATCGGCGCGTCGGTCTGAATGAATTCGTCATACGGGCCGCTGAGATCGCGGTGGAGCGCGCTGACGATGCCGTTGGTGACCGTGCCTTGCAGACCGAGAGGGTTGCCGATCGCGAGAACGCGGTCGCCGACATGGACTTCGTCGCTGTTGCCGACCTTGATCGCCGGCAGCGGCCGGCCGACGTCGATTTTCAGAAGTGCCAGATCGAAGTTCAATCCCTTGCCGAGCAGGCGGGCATTTGTCGTGGTGCCGTCTTGCAGCGTCACCATGATTTCGTAGGCGTTCTCGATCACGTGCCGATTGGTGACGATGATGCCGCTCGGATCGACAATCGAGCCGGAGCCGACGATGTCGACGATGTGAGGCGCGTAGGAGACGTTCTCCGCCGTCTCGCCCGTATTGGCGCCCTGACCTTTACCCTTGACCGAAATATTGACGACGCTCGGCAATACGCCCCTGACCAGAGCCGCGAAACCGTCGGATTCTGGTGGGACCGCAGCCGGTGGCGCCAGCAGAAATAATGCGGCGACCGCGACCAACAGTACGCGCCAGTCAGGCATTGTCCTCTCGTTTCATAATAGCATCGATGGCGGGGCCGTGAGGCCCCACCACGTGTGCTGCTGCGCCGCTTACTTGGCGGGCGCTGCCGGATCCTTCGGCTTGCCGGCGACGAAATTGCCGTTACCTTCCGGCTTGCCGGCGACGAAATTGCCGTTGCCTTCGGGCTTCCCGGCGACGAAATTGCCGCTGCCCTCGGGCTTGCCGGCGACGAAATTGCCGGTGCCCTGAGGCCCGGTGTTCTGCGTTCCGCCCGCCGTCTGGGCGAACGCGGCCGCGCTCGCCAAAAGACCGGCGGCTACAACAGCCAGCTTAAGCGTTTTCATCGGAGTTCTCCGTTTTCACCGAACGGTAATAGCACCGACGGTACCCCATTTTGCAGGCCAACGGCTATCTTTGTCTGTGACCTCGGTCACATAGTCTTTCGCCGCTGCCCGGTTCTCCCCTGCGGCAGGCCCGCCGACCATAGCATGGCTCTGTCGGCCTCTGCCATGCCATGATAGGACTTTGACTATCCACAGCGGTCAGGCGCCGATGCTTTCCGTTCGCGAAATCGCCCAGCGTCTGGAGAAAATCGACCTCCTCGCCGGGTTTGACGAAGACAGCATAGCGAAGCTGGCCTCGAGCGCCCACGAACGCCATTACATCGCCGGCGAGACGATCTTCCTCAGGGGCGACAAAGGCGATTGCTTCTACGTCGTCGTCTCTGGCCGGGTGCGAATTGTTCTCGGCGTGAGCGATGGGCGCGAGATGACGCTGCGCCATCAGGGACCTGGGACGATTCTCGGTGAGATCGCCATGCTCGATGGTCGTGCGCGCTCCGCCGACGCGATGGCGCTCGACCCGACGAGCCTTGTCCGGATCTCGCGAACCCATTTCATCGACATCATG
>JAFASC010000306.1 GCA_019244955.1 Methylobacteriaceae bacterium
GGCGTCCGAGAACGAAGAGGTCAAGCGCAAAATCTTTGCCCGCCTCAGTCCGATCCTGAAGTCCGACGCGTTTATCGGCACCAACACGTCGTCGATCTCAATCACTCGGCTCGCCTCGACCACCAATCGTCCGGAAAAATTCATCGGCATTCACTTCATGAATCCGGTTCCGCGCATGCAGCTCGTCGAGCTCATTCGCGGCATCGCAACGGAAGATGAAACATTCGAGGCGGCGAAAGGCTTCATCAGCCGGCTCGGCAAGACGACGACGGTGTCCGAGGATTTCCCGGCCTTTATCGTCAATCGCATTCTGCTGCCGATGATCAACGAGGCGATCTATACCCTGTATGAGGGCGTCGGCTCCGTGGAGGCGATCGACACCGCGATGCGGCTCGGCGCCAACCATCCGATGGGCCCGCTGCAGCTCGCAGACTTTATCGGCCTCGATACTTGCCTCTCGGTCATGCAAGTGCTGCACGAGGGTCTCGCGGATTCGAAATACCGTCCCTGCCCGCTCCTGGTGAAATACGTCGAAGCCGGCTGGCTCGGACGCAAGACGAAGCGCGGATTTTATGATTATCGCAGCGGAACGCCGATCCCGACGCGGTGATCTAGTCCTCCTTGTTGCGCGGAAACAGTGTTGAAAAAACGCATGATGCAGGACGGCTCTCCCTCCCCGCAGGGGAGGGTGGACGCGCGCAGCGCGGCCGGGTGGGGACGCCCTCAATCAAGCATCTCTACGAAGATAGCACGTTCGTTGCGCAAGCGATTGACGCCGCACGAGGCGCGACTCTGGCTACGATTGCGCGCGCTTCGGCCAGCCGGGTTTCACTTTCGCCGGCAGGTTCCAATTGGTGAATTCGTTGTCGATTTTGCCTGTCTCAAACAGCGCATGGTCGTTGAGCTTGATGGGGGCGGCCACACAAGCCGCGCGAGTTTGGGTCGCGACCACTCGCGCGATCTCGCGCTAACGCAGTCAGGTTTTCAGGTGCTCCGCTTTTGGAACACCGAAATACAGACGAACATCGAGGACGTTTTAGAGACCATTTTATCCAAGACGCGTCAGACCCCACCCGCCTCGCTGCGCTCGGCACCCTCCCCTGATGGGAGGGAAGGCTAATGCCGGAGGGGGCGTGGGGGTTCACAAGCCCGTCACTGGCCCTGTACAATATGCCGGCGGCAGATTCGACGGGGCTTGACGACGGGAGGAGGTGCCCGGGTTGACGGTTCATGTTCATCCACTCGTGTCGCCTGAGGCCTGTCCGGCGCTCGTTCTCAATGCGGATTTCCGGCCGCTGAGTTATTATCCACTGTCGCTGTGGTCGTGGCAGGATGCGATCAAGGCCGTGTTCCTCGATCGGGTGAATATCGTCTCGAATTACGAGCGGGTCGTGCGCAGCCCAAGTTTTGAGATGGCGCTCCCCTCCGTCGTCTCGTTGAAAAACTACGTGAAGCCGTCGCGCTATCCCGCCTTCACGCGGTTCAACGTGTTTTTGCGCGACCGATTCACCTGCCAATATTGCGGCGAGCGCGATGAACTGACATTCGATCACGTCGTGCCCCGTTCCAAGGGCGGCCATACGACCTGGGACAACGTCGTCGCGGCCTGTTCCACCTGCAACCTCAGGAAAGGCGATCGGTTGACGCGCCAGGCGCATATGTTTCCCGCGCGCATGCCGTACCAGCCGACCGTGCACGACCTGCACCAGAACGGACGGTTGTTTCCGCCGAATTATTTGCACGAAAGCTGGATGGATTATCTCTACTGGGATTCGGTGCTCGAGCCGTAGGGCTCGATCGGGCGCGGGGTGCGGCCGGATCGATATATCTACTGAGACTGGATACAGATAGAGCGATCTCTAATGCGCTCCGGCGGCCTGTACTTAACTAAGTCCGGTTTCTTACCGCTGTCCGCACGAACTCCGCCTAGCGGCGCTCAATCCACTTGACATCTGGAAGAAATTCCTATATACCACACGCATTCCCGCCCATGTAAGGGCAGGTCCGGTAAATCGGTGCCGGATTTGCGGGCGGGAAGCGGCGCTCGCGGCGTGCGGTTTCCGATACGCGCGTCTCGGGGGGCCCTTGCAAACGGGTGTCTTTGCCGAGACCCGCGCGCGGTAAAAGCCTGCGCGCGTGGACGAGGTGAAGCGCCGAGTTGCCCGCCCGTCCGGCAATACGACCGGTCCGCCCCTAGAGGGCTTGAGCGGGGTTAGGTGGTGGAAACGCCAAACCGGCCCCCCGAAGATGCGGGACGCAGGGGACAGAAACCGCCGCGCATCGGCGCCGGGTGACCGGCTATAAAAAATTAGGATCGGCCGCCCGGCGCCCGTGTCCTTTCGCTCCCAACGATCGCGCCGCATGGCGCAACAAGGATGACGCGCGCCCGCAAGAAAGAAGGCGCATGCGAGCTCGCAAATTTCGTCTCGCGAAGAACCTCTCCGGCGATTGCCGCGTCATGATATAGGCAGGCTGAAGCAGCTCGAGGACGTGAGAGAACATGAAAGTCTCGCTCATCCAGATGAACTCGATCAACGACAAGGCGGCAAACCTCGCCGCCGCGCGGGCATTGATCGAGAAGGCGATTGCCGAGGAGAAGCCGGACTGGATCTGCCTGCCGGAAGTCTTCGACTTCATGGGCGGCTCGCGCCGCGACAAGGTCGAAGCGGCGGAGGAAATCCCAGGCGGCCCGGCCTATTCGCTGTGCCGGGAATTGGCGGCAAGACACCGCGTATTCATTCACGCAGGCTCAATTCTCGAGAAAGCCGACGAGAACGGCGACGGCCGCATTCACAACACCACCGTCGTCTTCGACCGCGACGGCAAGGAGATCGCGCGCTATCGCAAAATCCATATGTTCGACATCACCACGCCGGACGGCGTGAGCTATCGCGAAAGCGCGGCGTTCGCGCCGGGCGATTCGATCGCGACATATGAGTGCGAGGGCGTCACAATCGGCTGCGCCATCTGCTACGACCTGCGTTTTCCCTACCTTTTCCAAGCGCTCGCGGAGAAGGGCGCCGAGATGATCGCGCTCCCCTCAGCTTTCACCTTGCAGACCGGCAAGGATCATTGGGAAGTGCTCTGCCGCGCCCGCGCCATCGAGACGGAAACCTACTTCCTCGCGGCGGCGCAGACCGGTTCGCACATCGCCGGCAACGAGGTCCGGCAAACCTACGGCCACTCGATGGTCGTCGACCCGTGGGGTCACGTGGTCGCCAAAGCCTCCGACGGCGTCGGCACGGTTACGACGCGCATCGATCCGCAGCGCGTCGCCAAAGTGCGCGCGCAGATTCCTGTCGCGCAGCACAAGGTCAGGATTGCCCGTTGAGGTCAGCGCGTGCGCGCGTTCCCCGGACCTTCCGGGTAGACAGGCGAGGCGCCCTGGTTCATGCGCCCGCGCGTCCCGGAGAGATAAGGATCCGGCTGCCCGGTCGCGCGGTAATAGGGCCGCGGCTCCGCCGAAGCGGGCGGGTAGTAGTAGGGGTCGTAGTATGGAACGGCGGGCCGAACGACGAGCGGCGGCGGTTCGCCGTAATAGTACTGGGCTGCCGCCGGCAGAACCGAGGCTGCACTTATCGCGGCGAATGCCGCAACCAACGTGAAATTACGCATCGTCCTGCGCTCCCGAGACATACTGCCGATCTAGTGCGCACGCCGCTTTGTTTCCACCGGCGCAAGGCCCGCATGGTTAAGAGCTCATCCGCCGACATTGAATGCAGCGAGCGCCGCCATATTGACGATCTCGGAATCCTTGGCGCCGAGCTGAACGATCTGCACCGGCTTGTCGAGACCGACGATCAGCGGCCCGAGCACGGTGGCGCCGCCGAGTTCCTGCAGCATCTTCGTCGAGATCGAAGCCGAATGAAACGCCGGCATGATCAGCACATTGGCCGTGTCGGAGAGCCGGCAGAACGGATACACCGCCATCAAATCCTTATTGAGCGCGATATCGGCGCCCATCTCCCCGTCATATTCAAAATCGACGCGGCGCGAATCGAGAATACGCACGGCTTCATGCACGCGTGCCGTGCGCTCGCCGGGCGGATGCCCGAAGGTGGAGAAGGCCAGCATTGCGACGCGCGGCTCGTATCCCAGCCGGCGCGCCACACCTGCCGCTTCGATGGCGATGTCGGCAATGTCTTGCGCCTCCGGCATTTCGGTGATCGCCGTATCGGCCACCACGACCGGCTTGCCGCGCGACAGAACGAGCGACACGCCGATGACGCGATGGCCGGGCTTCGGATCGATGACGCGGCGCACTTCCTCGAGCGCGATCGAGAAATTCCGCGTGACACCGGTCACCAGCGCATCGGCATCGCCCTGCGCCACCATCGCGGCGGCGAACGTATTGCGGTCCTGGTTGATCAACCGCTGGCAATCGCGGAACAGATAGCCCTGGCGCTGCAGCCGTTCGTACAGAAATTGCGCATAGACGGCGTTGCGGTGCGACAGCCGCGCATTGTGGATTTCGACATTCTTGTCATCGAGCTCGAGCCCGACGCGGGCGGCCGTCTGTTTGATAC
>JAFASC010000027.1 GCA_019244955.1 Methylobacteriaceae bacterium
AGGCGCGGATCTTACCGCATGGTCGAACGAGCAGTTCCGGTTCTACGTCGACGAAAAAGGCCAGCCGGTTACAAAGACCAAGCCGAGCGATTACGAGGCCATGGGCGTCTTCGACTACGATTATGCGCCGGGGTCGGGGGAGGACCAAGTGCCGGCCACGGCTGTCGCCGCAGCTCCAGCGCCGCCTGCGGCGGCGCGGCGGAGCTTCAGCGCCAATGTCACGGCGCGCTCGCTGCAGGCGAACGCGACGGCGTCGGCGAGCGCGAGTGTGCCGGCGGAAGCTCTTCGAGCTCCCGCTGCCGAAGCTCCTCCCGCCGTCGCAGAGATAAGCGTCAACGTGACCAGCGCCGACGAGGGTCGACGCTTCCGCGTCCTCATCTCACCGCAAGGAGGCGGTGCGCCTATAGAGGCGGGCGCGATCACCATTTTCGGTCATCATGCCGCGCACACGGGGCCGACCACTTTCAGCATACCGTTGCCGGAAGACCTGCACCAGGCAATCGCCCCCTCCGCGCCGGGAGCGAGCGTGCCATTGAACATCAGCGTGGTTCCAATCGAGCAGCCGGGGCGGCGGCAACGGGCAACCGCTCGCGCTCGGACCTTTGCTCCGCAAGCAGCGCAGGCGACGGGACCTGCCGTCACAGCAGTCCAGATAAGGACGCCGTGAAAGAAGGGATGAGGCGCGGGCACCTGTTCAAGGGTTTGATCGCGGCGCTGTTTGGCTCCGCGATGATTGCCGCGGAATCCGATATGGTCGAATTGGCGGTGCCGCGCCGGCCCGAGAAGAACGAGGCGGTCCAGCTGCGGATCACAACGGCGTTGCCGCGCGGAGCGCGGCTCGTCGTCAAAGATGCGCATGGCGGAATCCTTGGTGCAGTCACGCCGTTTCAGCTGCAGGCGGGCGCCACGACGGCAACTGTTCCGATTCCGTCTTCGGCAATGGCAGACCAGCGCCTGCGCCTGCAGCTCGAGGTCACTGAGCGAGGCGCGTCGCCGCGCGCGCCGCGTCAGGGCGAGATCAAGCAGCTCGAGCTTAATATCGAGCCGGAATAGCAGGAGGTTCGCTTACGCCGTGATGCGCTCGTCGGCGTCGGTCGGCTCGCGCAACACATAGCCGCGGCCCCACACCGTCTCGATATAGTTGCGGCCCTGGCTCGCATTGGCGAGTTTTTTGCGGAGCTTGCAGATGAAGACGTCGATGATCTTCAGCTCCGGCTCGTCCATGCCGCCATAGAGGTGGTTCAAGAACATCTCTTTGGTCAGCGTCGTGCCTTTGCGGAGCGAGAGGAGCTCCAGCATCTGGTATTCTTTGCCGGTAAGATGCACGCGGGCGCCGCCGACTTCGACGGTCTTCTGGTCGAGATTGACGGTGAGGTCGCCGGTCGTGATGACCGACTGCGCGTGCCCCTTCGAGCGGCGCACGATCGCATGGATGCGGGCGACGAGCTCGTCTTTGTGGAAGGGCTTCGTCAGGTAATCGTCGGCGCCGAAGCCGAGACCTTTCACCTTGTCCTCGATGCCGGCGAGGCCAGAGAGGATCAGGATTGGCGTCTTGACCTTGGCGACGCGGAGCGTGCGCAGCACCTCGTAGCCCGACATGTCGGGCAGGTTCAGGTCGAGAAGGATGATGTCGTAGTCGTAGAGCTTGCCGAGATCGATGCCTTCCTCACCGAGATCGGTGGTGTAGACGTTAAAATTCTCGGACTTGAGCATCAGCTCGATGCTCTGCGCGGTCGCGCGGTCGTCTTCGATCAATAAAACGCGCATGTGAGGTCCCCACCCTTGCCCTGCAATTTCCCAAGGCGGTTGTGCGCCGTTCTTCGGGTCCTGGCCGGGCGGCCCACGTCCTGAGGCAAACGCGACGGAATTCGATTTCGTAACGTTACCGGGAATTGGTTAACGATCTCTGATCCCTGTGGCCCTGCCTTCGGGCAAAAGTTTATCAAAAGGGCACAGGGCATCGCGACCTGACTTGGTTTCAAAGAGCTCGGCGAAGCAGCTCTGCCCAAATTGTTAACGTTGAATCTTAACCGAAGCTTACGCTTTGCTTCGCGGCGGGCCCTCCATGCGGCAAAGCCGGCTTACTTCCGCCTTTTTCCGCGCCGTGTGGCCCGCTCGTAAGGAAGCAGCAACCTCCCTCAGCCATCCTGCACCTGTCTCGCGGTTGGTTAAGCAGTGTTGGGTGATGTGATCCAGCGTCCTGGAGTGGAGTGAAATGAAGTCGCGGGATACTCTTATTCGGCTGAAGCGCTTCCAGGTCGACGAGAAGCGCCGGCGGGTCGGCCAGATCGAGGCGATGATTGCCGAGTTCGTGCGCATGGCCGCCGATCTCGACCGCGAAATCCTCGCCGAAGAACAGCGGGCCGGAATCTCCGACCCAAGCCACTTCGCCTATCCGACCTATGCACGGGCGGCACGCACACGGCGCGACAACCTGAAGAACTCGACGGCGGAACTGCGCGCCCAACTCGAGGACGCGAAGCTGCATCTCGAAGAGGCCATCGCCGAGCACGCCAAGGTGCAGACACTTGACGGACGCGAGAAGGGATCGCTCGTCGAATCTGTCCAGTCCTTCCAGCTCAGTTCCCTCGGCGCCGCCCGCGCCTGATTTCATGCCCTCGGCCGCGGCCAACAGATTGGCCGCGGCGCAGGACTTCCATAGGATCGCGCCTTGCCCGCCCGACGGGCTCGGCAGGAGCGATCGCAATGGACGGATCGGCACAAGCGGCAGCAGCTCACAGCGTCGCGTCCGCTCCCCCCGCGCACCCCGGCAGCGAAGCCGAACTGCTTTTTGAGGCGCAAAGGCGCGCGTTTGCGGCTGAAGGGCCGCCCGGCGCAACGCGGCGCCATTCCCTGCTGGAGCGGCTGGAGAAGGCGCTGCTCTCCTATCGCGCCGAGATCGCGCAGGCGATTTCCGAGGATTTCGGCCACCGATCGAGCGATGAGACCGAGCTGCTCGAGCTCGTCCCCTCGATTAAGGCGATACGGCACGCCAAAAGCCATCTCGTGCGCTGGATGCGCCCGGAACGCCGTCGCGTCGCGTTGACGATGCAGCCGGCGAAGGCGTGGGTCGAATATCAGCCGCTCGGCATGATCGGGATCATCTCGCCGTGGAATTATCCGCTGTTTCTCGCGGCCTCGCCGCTTGCCGACGCACTCGCGGCGGGAAACCGCGCGATGATCAAGCCGTCGGAGCTGACGCCGCGCTTCTCCGAGCTTCTGAAGGGCATCCTCACCGAGGCTTTCGATCCGGCCGACGTTGCGGTCATCACCGGCGGGCCTGACGTTGCCGAGGCGTTCAGCAAGCTGCCCTTCGACCATCTGCTCTTCACCGGCTCTACTTCGATCGGCCGCAAGGTGATGCAGGCGGCGGCCGCCAATCTCACACCGGTGACGCTCGAACTCGGCGGCAAATCGCCTGTCGTCGTTTGCCCGGACTACCCGACCGAGAAGGCCGCGCGCGCGATCGCCTTCGGCAAGTTCGTCAATGCCGGGCAGACCTGCATCGCGCCGGATTATGTGCTCGCGCCCGCCGCGCGCGCGATGGAGCTTGCAGACGCCATTCTCGCAGAGGCGAAACGGCTTTATCCGCGCATCGCGGACAATCCCGACTACACCTCGATCATCACCGACAGGCATTATCAGCGCCTGACGAATGCGATCGAGGAAGCGCGTGAGGGCGGCGCGACGGTTTTGTCGATCGCAGAGGAGACGGCGAGCAACAGTCGCAAGATTCCGCCGACCATCGTCATCGATCCGCCGGCCAACTCACTATTGATGCGCGAAGAGATTTTCGGTCCGGTTCTGCCGATCGTCTCGTCGGACTCGCTCGATGACGCCTTGCGGATCATCAACGACAAAGACCGGCCGCTGGCGCTGTACGTGCTGACGAACAGCGAAACGAACCGCCGCAAAATTTTGGAGCGGACGATTTCAGGCGGGGTCACGCTCAACGGCACGCTGATGCATGTCGCGCAGAACGATCTGCCGTTCGGCGGCGTCGGCCCGAGCGGCATGGGCGCCTATCACGGCTTCGACGGTTTCAAGCGTTTCAGCCATGCCCGCGCGATTCATAAAGTCGGCTTCATGAACGGCTTCGAGCGGCTGGCACCGCCTTACGGACGCCTGCAGAAGATGGCGGTGAGCTTTTTGCTCGGGCGATAAGCGTCATTGCGAGGAGCCCGAGCGACGAAGCAATCCATCAAGTGGCGCCACTCTATGGATTGCTTCGCTTCGTTCGCAATGACGGGCTAACGATCAACTCTCCACGATCGCAACCACCTGCCCCTCTTCGACCATCTCGTCCGACTGCACCAGAATCGATTTGACCCTGCCGCCGCGTTCAGACGACGCGCCGATCTCCATCTTCATCGCTTCGATGAGCACGACGTCCTCGCCGGCGCCGACCTTAGCGCCCGGTTCGACGGGAATCGCGCAGATGCGACCCGCAACCTCGGTGGCGATCTTCTCTTCGGCCATTCCGTGCCCCCGCTCGCGCACCCGCACTCCGCTGCTATAAGGCAGGAAAAGGCAAACGCGTCGAGGAGAAGAGCATGAACTGGCAGCCCGAACTCGACGAGCTCAGGCGCCGCGAGGCGCTGGCCCGCGAGATGGGCGGCGCGGACAAGGTGAAGCGCCAGCACGACGGCGGCCGGCTCACGGTGCGCGAACGCATCGACCGGCTCGTCGACAAGGGCACGTTCCGCGAGATCGGCGCCATTGCCGGGGTCGCCGAATATGATTCTGACAACGAGCTCACAAGCCTCACGCCGGCGAATTGCGTGTTTGGGCGCGCGCAGGTCGATGGCCGCACGGTCGTTGTCGTCGGCGACGATTTCACCGTGCGCGGCGGCTCGGCCGATGCGGCAATCCATGCCAAGCCGCTGATGGCCGAGGACATGGCGCACGAATTTCGTCTGCCGATCGTGCGCATCATCGAAGGCTCCGGCGGCGGCGGATCGGTGAAGACCATCGAGACGACGGGCCGCGCCAATCTGCCGGGGCAAGTCGGCCAGACGCAGGGCTTCTATATGATGACCGCCAATCTGCCGGTCGTGCCGGTGGTCGGATTGGGCTTGGGCTCGGTCGCGGGGCTCGGGGCCGCGCGCCTCGCATCGACGCACTATTCCGTGATGACGAAGAATTCGGCGATGTTCGTTGCGGGCCCGCCGGTCGTGGCGCGGCTCGGACAAGATCTCGGCAAACAGGAACTCGGCGGCTGGCAAATCCAGACGCGCAGCGGCGCGATCGATCACGCGGTGGACACCGAGGACGAAGCTTTCGCGGCGGCGCGGCGGTTTCTCTCCTATATGCCCTCGTCGATCTACGAGCTGCCGCCATCATCACCGAGCAATGACGATTCGAACCGCCGCGAAGACAACCTCATGAATGCGGTGCCGCGCGATCGCCGCAAAGTCTACAAGATGCGGCCGATCATCGAGGCGATCGTCGACAGGGGCTCATTCTTCGAAATGGGCCAGATGTTCGGCCGCTCCATCATCACCGGCTTTGCGCGTTTCGATGGACGCGCGGTGGCGCTGCTCGCGAGCGATCCCTTCCATTATGGCGGCGCGTGGTCGGCGGAAGCCTGCCAGAAGATCGTGCGCTTCGTCGATCTCGCCGA
>JAFASC010000104.1 GCA_019244955.1 Methylobacteriaceae bacterium
TTCCCGAAGCGCTGGCGTTCATCGAGGGCGAGAACCCGATCGACGCCGCCTTGCTCGACGTGAATATCGGGTCGCAGAAGATCGATCCGGTTGCCGATCTCCTCGCCGCGCGCGCCTGCCCCTTCGTGTTCACGACGGGTTACGGGCGCTCGGGCGTTCCGGTCGCGCACAATACGCGCGCCGTGGTGCAGAAGCCGTTCCGGCTCGAAGAAATCGCCGCGGCCTTGCAAACCGAGATGAGCGCCGCCCGCGAGCAGCCGCTCTGAGCGACGCGCCAGCGCGGTCTCGCGCCGCCTGTGTTGGTTCCGGAACTGTTGCTCAAAACGCACGCCCTTTAGGCTTCACCTGAGCGGCCCGGCTTTGTCGCGGCTCAGCCACGTTGTTGCCCCGCTCCTCTCCGAAGACGCGCCTATGAGAGGCGGTCGCATCATGAATTCTCGTGCTTCGGTCGGACGCGCCAGTGCGGCGCTGTCG
Organism: Methylobacteriaceae bacterium; assembly: GCA_019244955.1. Classification (GTDB taxonomy): domain Bacteria; phylum Pseudomonadota; class Alphaproteobacteria; order Rhizobiales; family Beijerinckiaceae; genus JAFASC01. The sequence goes on from JAFASC010000104.1 coordinate 475, forward strand.
GCAATCGGTCGCGCCTCTCTACTCTGGCGCCCCGATGCGGATTTCGTGCGACGTCATCGCCGCGGACTGCTCGCACTCGCCGCCGCACTGATCGTGGCCTTAGCCGCCGCGTTCATTCCATGGACTCTGCCGCGGCAAACGATCGAGCGGGAAATTGCGGCGCAGATCAAAGCCGCGACCGGACTAGAGTTGGTCAGCAGCGGCGACGCGACATTTTCCGCTCTGCCGCCGCGGATAGGCATCGCGGATGTCGCGCTCGCCGATGCACCGCGTTCGCTGTCGATCCGGACGCGCAAGGTTCGGGCGCGCGTGCGCCTGTTGCCGCTCTTGGCCGGCCGCCTGGAGATCGCTGAAGCGACGCTCGTGCACCCGCATCTGACGATGGATCTGGCCCGCCCGCCGGCGATTGCCGGCGCGATTGCCCAGGCCGCAAGTGCGCCCGCCGCGACACTTGAGGCAGACCGCATCGACGAGGTGCGCCTCGGCGTGCTTCGCATCCAATCCGGATCGGCCTTCCTTCAGCGCCACGGCGAGCCCGACATCGTCATCGACCATGTCGACGGCACGTTCGACTGGCGTCGCATCAGCGCGCCGGCCACGATTACCGGCACGTTCGCCTGGCGCGGCGAGCCCGCCAGCATCGATTTCTGGCTCGGTCAGCCGGCCAATCTGCTTCGCGGCGAGCAAAGCGCCACGACCCTGCGCGTGAAGAGCGTCTCGCTCTCGCTGTCGGCCAACGGCAATGTCTCCAGCGGACCGCACGCGCAATTTGTCGGCCGTGTCGTCGCTTCTGCGCCGTCGCTCCGCCATCTCGGGCGGCTCGCCAATCTGTCCATTCCGCTGCCGGGACTGCTTGCCGACACCTCGCTCGCCGGCGATGCGACGGTGGACGATAACGGCTTCTCGCTGTCCAATCTGCGCCTCAGCCTCGACCGCAATGAGTTCGAAGGCACGCTTGCCTTCCGCAATGACGGCCCGCGGCCGTCGCTTGCCGGCACACTGGCGGCAAGCCAGCTCAATCTCGATCCGATCGTTGCCGAAATCACGCCGGTGGTCACTCCGGATGGACGCTGGACGGAGGCACCGTTCGAACTGCGCGATCTTTCGAAGGTCGACATGGACCTTCGTGTCTCGGCCGCACGTACGCGTCTGCGCCGCATTCAATTCGACGATGCCGCTTTGTCGTTGCTGATGAAGGCGGGCCGATTGGAACTCGCGCTCGCGGAGGCGAAGGCCTACAAAGGCCTGTTCAAAGCGCGCCTTAGCGCGGTCGGTGCAGGCGGCAACGCGCTCGAGCTTCGCGGCAACGCGCAACTCGCCAATATCGACGCCGGCGCGCTCGCCTGGGATTTGCTGGACCGACCACGCATCTCCGGCACGCTCAACGCATCGGTTTCCATGGAAGCCGCCGGCGATAGCGTCCTGCAGACAATCCGCGGCCTCGACGGCAAGGCGCAATTCTCCATCGCGCAAGGCGAGATCGGCGGCCTCGACCTGAACGAAGCCTTGCGGCGCGTGGCGACGCGTCCGCTTTCGAGCCTCAACGAAATACGCGGCGGCCGCACGGTTTTCGACAAAGCCGTCGGCACGATCCGCATCAACAAAGGCGTCGCTGAGATCCTCGAGGCGTCGGCGGTCGCGCCGGACCTTTCGATCGGGATGACCGGCTCGGTGCAGATCGCCGACCGCACGTTGGCGCTGCAAGGCACGGCAACGCAGGCGCCGGGCGACACAAAGTCTGCAGCGGAGCCGACGCAATTACCCTTCCAGGTGATCGGTACTTGGGACGACCCCGCGATCGTGCCCGATGCGCAGAGTCTTATCCGGCGCTCCGGCGCGGCGGAGCGACTGTATCGCGACAGCGTAGCGCAGCCGGTGAGCGCGCCCGACAAGCCGGCCGAATAAGCCTCAATCGCCTCGTTGACGCGACAGCGCCGCGAAGAACAAGAGCGCGAGCCCAACGACAGCCAGCATCAGCGTCGAGATCGCGTTGATCTCCGGCGAGACGCCGAGCCGCACCTGACTGTAGACGCGCATCGGCAGAGTGGTCGACCCGGGCCCGGCGGTAAAACTCGCGATGACCAGATCGTCGAGCGACAGCGTAAAAGCGAGGAGGAAGCCGGCAACGATTGCCGGCCGGATCAGCGGCAGCGTGATAGCGATAAATGTTCGCGCCGGCCCGGCGCCGAGGTCCATTGCCGCCTCTTCAAGCGCGCGATCGAATCCGACGAGCCGGCTTTGCACGACGACGGTGACGAAGCACATCGTGAACGTCGCGTGCGCCGCGACGATCGTCCACAAGCCGCGCTCTATTCCGAGCGCGACAAACAAGAGCAGCAGCGACAGCCCGAGAATGACTTCCGGCATCACCAGCGGGGCGTAGATGGCGCCGGCGAAAATCGTGCGCGTGCGGAAGCTGCCGAAGCGCACCAGCGCGATCGCGGCGAGGGTGCCGTTGAAGGTGGCAATCAGGGCTGAGAGCAACGCAACCAAAAGGCTTACGCGAACGCTCGCCATGAGTTGCGCCTCCTGCGTCAGCGCCGCGTACCAGCGCGTCGAAAAGCCGGCCCAGACGGTCACCAAACGCGAGGCATTGAAGCTGTATACGACGAGCAGAAGCATCGGCCCGTAGAGAAACGCAAATCCGGCAACCAGCATGCCGGTTCGGGCGAGACTGGCGCCGGCTCTCACCTGCGCGCCTCCTGATCCTGCAACTGCACGCGCTCGTAGACGAGCAGCGGGGCGACCAGCAGCAGCAAAAGCACGATTGCCGCGGCGGAGGCCGCCGGCCAGTCGCGGTTGAGGAAGAAATCGTTCCACAGCGTGCGGCCGATCATCAACGTATCGGAGCCGCCAAGCAGATCCGGGATGACGAATTCGGCGACTGCGGGAATGAAGACGAGAAGCGATCCGGCAACCACGCCGCGCATCGACAGCGGAAGCGTAATGCGCAGGAAGGCACGCGCAGGGGAGGCGCCAAGATCGGCGGCTGCTTCGAGCAGCGCCGGGTCTTGCGCTTCGATGGCCGCATAGAGCGGCAGAAGCATGAACGGCAGATAGGAATAGACGATGCCGATCACGATTGCGGTGTTCGTGGCGAAAATACCGAGCGGCGCGTCGATCAGCCCGATGCTGAGGAGGAAGCGGTTGAGCAGTCCCTCATCCTTCAGGATCATGATCCAGGCATAAACGCGGATCAAGAAACTCGTCCAGAACGGCGCAATCGCGAGCCCGATCAGGATCGGTCTCAGCTTGGATGACGAGCGTGCGATGGCGAGCGCGAAGGGGTAGGCGACAAACAGGGTCAGGATGGTGGCGATCGCCGCAATGATGACGGAGGAGACATAGGATTCGACGTAGAGGCTGTCGTTGAAGAGTCCTGCGAACGAGTCGAACGATAGCGCCGATAGTTTTTCGATAATTGCGCGGAGATCGTCCGACCAATCGAACACTGGCGCGTAAGGCGGCATGCTCAGCGCCGATTGCGACAGCGAGATTTTCAGAACAAGCGCGAACGGGGCGAGAAAAAACAGCAGGAGCCAGCTGTAGGGTAGCGCAATGACAAGCCAATTACGGCCGCTTCGCACGTTGCTTGCGGGTCCCATCAATGACTGAGCGGAATGCACGCTTCCGGCGGAATCCGCACATGCACCCTGTCGCCGGGCCGGTAGGCGTCGCGACCGCCGGAATTTGCTGCGAGGACGCGCAGAATTGTGCCGGATTCGAGCCGCACGCGGTACAGCGTATCGCTGCCGCGGAAGGCGAGATCGTCGACGATTCCGGCGAGTGAATTGGGCGAGCCGCCGGCATCGCTTTCAAGCAAGATTCGCTCCGGCCTGATTGCCGTCGCGATTTCTCGCGTGCCCTCCTCGTCACGCTTCAAAATATTGATGTCACCGATGAACTCGGCAACGAAGCGCGATGCCGGACGGGCATAGATTTCGGCGGGCGTGCCGATTTGCTCGAGTCGTCCTGCGCGCATCACCGCGACACGCGAGGCCATCACGCTCGCCTCTTCCTGGTCGTGCGTGACGACGACAAAGGCAGTGCCAAGCCGCCGCTGCACCTCCTTCAACTCGAATTGCGTTTGCTCGCGAAGCTTGCGATCGAGCGCCGCGAGCGGCTCGTCGAGCAGCAAAAGCTTCGGCCGTTTGGCAAGCGCACGCGCCAGCGCAACACGCTGTTTCTGTCCGCCGGAGAGCTGATCCGGCCGCCGCTTGCCGAGACCCTCGAGCTGGACAAGCCGCAGCATCTCGGCGACGCGCTCGGCAATTTTGGCGCGTGAGGCGCGTTCCTGTCTCAGGCCGAAGGCGATGTTCTTTTCGACATTCATATGCGGGAAGAGCGCATAAGACTGAAACATCATGTTCACCGGCCGCCTGTGCGGCGGCACATCGGTCATGTCGACGCCAGCGATGAAGACACGACCCTTGTCGGGCTGCTCGAAGCCGGCGATCAGGCGCATCAGCGTGGTCTTGCCGCAACCCGAGGGGCCAAGCAGCGCAAAGAACTCGCCGGCTGCGATGTCGAGGCTGACGTCGTCGACGGCCGCGACATCGCCGAACCGCTTCGTCACTCGATCGAGCCGCACAAGCGGATCGCCCTGCGTCAAGGCCTGCTCTCCTCGCGCAGCGCGTCCTGCAATCGGGTCTGCAAAATCTGCGGCTTGAGGATGACGAGCGCACCGCGGGTCTTCTCGACGATGCCTTCGGCGCTGAGACTGGAAAGTTCGCGCGTGACCTGTTCGCGCCGGCAGCCAATCCGGGCCGCGAGTATATGGTGGTAAGGCGGCGGCGTGACCGCGCGTTCGCCCGGATGTCCGGTACGCGGATGCGACAATCGCATCAGTTCCGAATAGAGCCGATGCTTGAGATCGAGCACCGAGAGTTCGGCGAGCCGGTGATTGAGTTCGCGGACACGGCC
>JAFASC010000156.1 GCA_019244955.1 Methylobacteriaceae bacterium
CCGGGCAGCTTACCTTTGCGCGCGCCTGTCGGGAGCTTTAGTTCGAGCGCTTTTTTTTTAAGCGGGGTGGTGGACGCCGCCTTCTTTGTCGGTGATTTCTTCGCGGCAACAGACTGCTTTGCCGGTACCTGCTTTGTTGCGCCCGGCTGCACCTTCATCGGCTCTTTCGCCGTTATCTCGAGCGGCATTTTTGCCCGCTCGCGCGGCGACAGGGCTTTGCGTTTTGCTTCGGGGGCAGGCTCGGTTCGGTTCGATTGCCACACATCGCTGTCGGCATCGGCCGCGACTTCTTCGATCGTGCGGCCGGTCTTAGCCGATTTCGGCTTCTCCTGCAAAATGTCGGGATCGCCGGCATGACGCGCGGCTTGATCGTCGGATTTAATAAGCAGCCAATTGTCGTTCTTCTCGCGCGGCCGCGGCTTTAGCCGGACCAGGTGCCAACGGCCTGCGAGCTTCTTGCCCTCGAGCCTGAAATCGAGATGGCCCTTCGCCAGGCCCTTATGCGGATCGCCTTCCGGCGCCCATGTGCCGCGATCCCAGACGAGCACCGCGCCGCCGCCATACTGGCCTTTCGGTATATTGCCTTCGAAATCGCCGTAGTCGAGCGGGTGGTCTTCGGTCTGCACCGCGAGCCGCTTCTCGCCGGGCACGAGGCTCGGCCCGCGCGTGATCGCCCAGCTCTTCAAAACACCATCGAGCTCGAGACGGAAATCGTAATGCAAGCGCGTCGCCGCATGTTTTTGCACGACGAAGGAATTGCCGCCGCCCTTTGCCTTGCGGCCACGCGGCTCCGACGTGATGCCGAAATTGCGCTTCTCGTTATAAGTTTCGAGGCCTTTGGCCGTAATGCGTGGCGGCAAGTGCTAGCCCGCTTTGCGCGCGTGCGACTTCGTCGAGGCGCGGCTGCGCGCGGTGCGTCGTGCCGCCGGCCGTGCATGCGAGGTAGATTTCGAAGCAGACTTGCCCGCGCTCGACTTGCCCGCGCTCGACTTTCCTTTGCCGCCCTTCTCCGCCTCGAGGCTGCGTTTCAGCGCGTCCATGAGGTTGATGACGTTGCTCGGTTTCGGCGCAACCGGTGTCGGCAGCGGCTTGCCCGCCCGTTTCGCGCGAATGAGGTCGACGAGCGCATCCTGGTAGCGGTCCTTGAACTCGCTCGGATCGAAATGGCCGACCTTGGTGTCGATGATATGCGAGGCAAGGTCGAGCATATCTTTGGCGACCGTCTTCTTGGTGATGTCCTCGAAATAGGCTTTGTCGTCGCGCACTTCGTAATTGTAATGCAGCGTCGTGCCGGCGAGTCCCTTGCCGCGCGGCTCGAGCATTATGATGCGCTCGCGGCCGTAGAGCACGACGCGGCCGAGGCCAACCATGTCGCGCTTACGCATCGCCTCGCGAATGACGGCGAATGCCTCAGCGCCAACCTCGTCGTCCGGCACGATGTAGTAGCTCGAATCGTGGTAGACCGGATCGATTTCCGAGCGCGGTACAAAATGCTCGATCTCGATCGTATGCCTGCTCTCGAGCTGCACGTCTTTCAGTTCCTCCGGCTCGATGAGGACGTAATCGTTGCGGGCAACCTCATAGCCCTTGACCCGATCGGCGGAGTCGACGAGGTCGCCCGTCTCCGCGTCGACATATTGCTGCTTGAGGCGATGGCCCGTGCTGCGGTTCATCATATGGAACGAGATGCGCTCGCTCGAACTCGTCGCCGAGAACATCGCGACCGGACAGGAGACCAGCGCCAGCTTGAGGTAGCCCTTCCAATTCGGTCTCGGTGCCATCGCCCATCCCTTTGACACGGAACGCTCAACTCGACTTGGCGACTCAACGTGGGGGGACGGGCGCAGTTCCGCTGTGCCGCTCAAGCCGGCGGGTCGGAACGCGGTGCTGCGGTGCAGCAGCACATTAACAAATGCGAACCAGCAAGCCTGTTGCTCGTTATAGCAGGCTTGGCGATGCGGCCGGGCGTTCCGGCCAGGGGAAACGATGAAGATTGCCCAGGTTGCGCCTCTGTACGAGGCGGTTCCTCCCAAGCTCTATGGCGGCACCGAGCGTATCGTTTCCTTCCTGACAGAGGCTCTGGTAGAGCTCGGTCACCAGGTGACCCTGTTCACCAGCGCCGACGCGAGGACGCGTGCCGAGCTGGTCTGCGTGCGCGATCAGGCGATCCGGCTCGATCCGGCGCGCTTCACGTCCGATCTCGGCGCGCATCTCTCGATGATGGACGAGCTGCGCAGCCGCCAGGATTCGTTCGACCTCATCCATTTCCACACCGAACTCATTCACTTCCCGTTCTTCGAAACCATCGCCTCGCGCACGGTGACGACGCTGCACGGCCGACTCGATCTGAAGGATCTCCCCGAGGTGTATCGGCGCTGGCCCGAATATCCGCTCGTCTCGATCTCGGATTCGCAGCGCCGCCCGCTGCCCGGCGTGCGCTGGGCGCAGACCGTGCACCACGGCGTCGACGGCCGGCAATTCACGCCAGTCGACGAACCGCGCGCCGATTACCTCGCTTTCCTCGGCCGCATCTCGCCGGAAAAGCGCGTCGATCGGGCGATCGAGGTCGCCCGCAAGATCGGTCTGCCGCTGCGCATCGCCGCAAAGATCGAGCTGCTCGACGAGCATTATTACGAGCGGGTGAAGCCGACCCTGGAGCAGCCCGGGGTCGAATTTGTCGGCGAGATCGGCGACGCTGAAAAATCCGAATTTTTGGGGAATGCCGCCGCACTGCTGTTCCCGATCGATTGGCCCGAGCCCTTCGGGCTTGTCATGATCGAAGCGATGGCCTGCGGCACGCCGGTGATCGCCTGGAACAACGGCTCAGTGCCCGAGGTTATCGACGATGGCATCACCGGGTTTATTGTGAGCAACGTCGATGAAGCGGTGAAGGCGATCGGCCGCGCGGCGCAATTGCCGCGGCAAAAAATCCGCGACGTTTTCGAGGAGCGCTTCTCCGCCACCACCATGGCGCAGAATTATGTTCGCCTGTATCAGGCTTTGCTCGCCGGCGAGCGCCGACAGGAAGCAGCAGCCTAGCGCATTGCTGCGATAAAGCTGATTGTTGGAACATGGATGAGCCCGCAAATACATCCGCGCTCGACAGCCAGGGACCGGGTGCGCAAATCGGCGGCGAAGCGGCACAAATTGCCGAGCCGCGAGTTCCGTTTCGTCTTTTCGCGCTGAAATATGCGGATACGTTTATCGTCGCGGACGCGAACGGCAATGTCGTCGGCGAAGGCGACGGCATGTTTCGCGACGACACCCGGGTTCTCTCCTCCTGGAAACTGACGCTCGGCGGCAAAAACCCGGCGCTTCTCAGCGCCACCGTCAGTCAAGACAACATCCTGTTCATCTCGCATCTGACGAACCGGCCTTTGCCGCCGCTTGGCGGCCAGTCGCTGCCGCAGGGCGTCATCCATATCGAGCGCCAGCGGCTCATTTTCGAAGGCGCGCTCTACGAGCGCATCACGCTCAGCAATTTCGGGCCGCACGAGAACTGGGTGCCGTTGGAACTCGAATTCGCTGCCGATTTCCGCGACATGTTCGAAGTGCGTGGCGTGAGCCGCCGCGCCCGCGGCGAATTTCTCGAGCCGGAAGTCGGTCCAAGCTCGGTTTGCTTGCGCTATCGCGGCCTCGATGGCGTCACCCGCCAATCCTGCGTCGCCTTCTCGCGCGCACCGCGGCGGCTTACAGACCAAAAAGCCGAATTCACCATCCGGCTGAAACACGGGGCGGCGACATCCCTTTATGTCGAGATCGCACCGCAAGCGGGCGAGCCGCCCTCCCGCGACCGCTTCCGCGCGGTGGCGGCGCGCGCTCGCTACGGCATGCGCAGCAAGCGGCGCCAAGGC
>JAFASC010000175.1 GCA_019244955.1 Methylobacteriaceae bacterium
TCTCCTCGCCCACGTCCTCAAAGCGGCGACGGATTTCAGCGCGCTGCAGGTCGAGTCCGCGGCCAGCAGCAAAGCCTGAAGCCGCAGAGCGAAAATCGCGAAATCGCGGGGCTTGGGTCAAAAAGCAGTTCCCCCCGCCGCCTAGGGAGAAGCGACAGGGGGTCCTGGGAGGCTGGACATCATGAATGTCCGCGACCGACCAGTGATATCAGAGGGCCGAGGATCACCGGTCAGCTGACTAACCCTACAGTCAGACGATCCAGGCGCGCCTTAACCCATGTGAACGGGCTCGCAGTTTCATGCGCGACTAACATCAGCGCTTGAATAGCAGCGCTCATTTCGCAAGCTCGAGCGCTCAAGAAATATAACGCGAAGCTGACGGCTGTTTGGCCGAAGCACGCCAATTGCGAGCAACTAGCCCTTCGGCAGCAGCGGCGTGATCTCTTTATCGAGTTGATCGACCGTCATCTCTCCTGAGACGCGTTTGCCGTTGATGAAGAATGTCGGCGTGGCATTGACGCCGAATTTTTCCGCACCGCGATCGCGCACCAGGTTGACCTTGTCATAAAGGGCCTGATCCTTGAGGCATTTCTCGAAACTCTCCTGACTCATTCCCGTCTGCTTGACGACGTTCGAAAGCCCATCGAGCGGCTTGTCGACGAAGGCCCAATTCTTCTGTTGCGCGAACAGAAGCGCGATCATCGCCTCGCGTTTATCGCCGGCGCAACGCGCCAGCATGAAGCCGGCGGTGGCGAGTGGATCGAGCGGAAACTCGCGCAGAATATATTTCACTTTGCCGGTATCGATGTATTTCGATTTCAGCGTCGGATAAACGTTGTTGGCGAACGCCGCGCAATGCGAGCAGGTCATCGATGCATATTCGACGATCGTGATCGGCGCGTTGGCCTGCCCTTCCACCACATCGGGCAAGGCTCCCTCGGCCATCAGCTGCTCCACGTCGACGCGCGCGTTTTGCGCGCTGACGGGTGTCAATCCGATGGGCTGTATCGCGGCGAGCACGAAACCGGCCGCGCCGAGTTTCAAGAGGTCGCGACGTGACTTATGCAAGGCAAACATGAGGCTTCCGATCATTGCGGCTAAGCTCGGTGATTAGCCGCAACATTTAGGGCATTTTCAGGCGAGGACGATCAAGTACCCGCGCACCGAGGCGAGCCAAGGCGTCCCGCAAAGGCTCCTCTTCGATGCCGCTGACCTGTCGCTCGGCCTCGGCCCGGGCGAGCGGGTCCGCGGGCGCCGGCGGAGGCGAGGCAGGCGCACGCTCGATCTTCTCCTGCCGTATCCGCAGCGATCCGATGCAGCGCCAGCCGAGATGGGCATTGACCCTGTCGATCAGCACCGCCGAAAGGTGCTGGATTTCCAGCCCGAAGCCGGGTTCGACGCGTAGAACAAGGGCGGCGGGCGCCCGCGCTTCGAGCGGATCGCGCTTCGTCCCAGCCGGCGGCCATTGCAGGCGCACCGGCTCGCTGACCGCAGCGATTCGCTCGCCGGCGATGTCTTCCCAATCCAGAAGCAGGGCCAGCTCACCGAACCCTTGCCGCGCGACGGCGGGATGAAGGATTTTGGGGACGAAATCGGCGAGCGGCTGCGACCAGGGCCGTTTCGGATCCGAACGTGGTTGCACCATCGGCGCATAATGACCGGTCCTGTGGAGGGATGCCAGTTCGGCTTGACGCCGATTCCGGTCCATTCCCAATACCCACATGGGCTCTGCTCAAAGTCCGGCATCGGAACTGCTCGCCTGGTACGATCGGCATCGGCGGCGGCTGCCTTGGCGCGCCGAGCCGGGCGCCATTGCCGACCCCTACGCGGTCTGGCTGTCGGAAATCATGCTCCAGCAGACGACCGTCGCCGCGGTGCAAAAATACTTCGTGGCTTTCATGACGCGCTGGCCGACGCTCGCCGACCTCGCGGATGCGCCGGTCGGGGAGGTCATGAAGGAATGGGCCGGGCTGGGGTATTACGCCCGCGCGCGTAATCTGCACGCCTGCGCGAAAGCTGTCGCGCACGAACATGCGGGCCGCTTCCCACGCAGCGAAAAAGCGCTTCTCGCCCTCCCCGGAATAGGTCCCTACACGGCGGCTGCCATTGCCGCGATCGCCTTCGACGAGCGGGCGGTGGTGGTCGACAGCAATGTCGAGCGCGTCGTGGCGCGGCTCGCCGCGATCGGCACTCCGTTACCGGAAGCCAAGCCCGCCATCCGCGCATTCGCCGACAAGCTGACCCCTGCTGTTCGACCGGGCGATTTCGCCCAGGCGATGATGGACCTCGGCGCGACGATCTGCACGCCGCAACGCCCGGCCTGCGCGCTTTGTCCGTTGCGTGAGTTCTGCCGCGCTTTTGCGCTCGGCGAGCAGGAGCGCTTTCCGATAAAGACATCGAGGCCGGAACGCCCGCTGCGCACGGCAAATATCTTTGTGCTGCGCGCCGGCGACACGGTATTGGTGCGCACGCGCGCGCCACGCGGCCTGCTCGGTGGAATGACGGAATTTCCGAGCTCGGAATGGCGAAGAGCTGGCACCTCGCTGGCGAGCGCGAGCGACTTTCCCGTCGCGGCGCATTGGCAGCGCCTGCCCGGGCGCGTCGAACACATCTTCACGCATTTTGCGCTGCATCTGACGGTGTACGCGGCCGCAGCGCCTGGCGCTGTCGCACCCCATGGCATGCGCTTCGTCGAAATTCCGCGATTGCATCATGAAGGTTTGCCGAGCGTGATGCTCAAAGTCGCCGCCCATGCCGGTTTGGCGCAAGCGCGCCGGCAAGGCACGCGCATGCCGATCAAGCAGCCGTCCGCTTCAGCATGAAGGCTTGCCGCTTACACTCGGCAACGAGCGTTCCGTCCTGCTTGTAGGCGCGGTGATAGAATTCAACGAGTCCGGCGTCGGGCCGTGATTTCGAATCGCGCTTGGAAACGACCTGCGTGTCGACGCGCAGCGTATCGCCCTCGAAAAGTGGCGCCGGAAATTTCACGTCGGTCATCCCGAGATTGCCGATCGTCGTACCCACTGTCGTGTCGCCGACGGAAATTCCGATCATCAGGCCGAGCGTGAACAGCGAGTTCATGAGGGGCCGGCCCCATTGCGTTTCATTGGCGCAGAAATCGGCGTCGATGTGGAGGGGCTGCGGGTTCAGCGTCATGTTCGAGAACAGCATGTTATCCATTTGCGTCACCGTGCGGCGCAGGCCATGGGCGATCGTCTCGCCCGGCTCGAAATCCTCGAAATACCTGCCCCCACGCGGGTGGCGCTCGCCTCTCGTCATGTCTCCCTCCGGTACACTTGCGAAAACCGTGGCTTAAGCCGGCATTTACCACAAATCTTCATCTTTGAGGCAGGCGGGGGAGACGTCCGCGAAAGAGATCGAAGTGACGCGAATGCTCGTGCGCAAGTTCATGCTCTGGGCCGGCGAGGTCTCCGCGGCCGAGCGGGCCGAAGGCGCCGGGGCGCTTGCGCGAGCCTATCTCTACAGCGACTTCGCCGAGGCGGATAAACGCGACGCCGAAGTCGCGCTATTCTCGCTGCTCGACGATCCCTCCCCGATCGTGCGGAAATCGATCGCGGAGGCTCTCGCCAGCGCTGTCGATGCGCCGCATGCGATCGTGCTGGCGCTGGCGAACGACCAGTCTGCGATCTCTTCAATCGTGCTCGGCCGCTCGCCGGTCTTGTCGGACGCGGAGCTCATCGATTGCGCCGCGGTCGCCGACGCGTTTGCGCAGGCAGCGATCGCGCTGCGCCCGCTTCTCTCGACGAGCGTCGCGGCGGCCCTGGCGGAAATCGGCTCGCGCGAGGCGCTGATCGCGCTCGCGGTCAATCCGGGCGCGGAACTCGCCGATTTCTCGATACGCAGGATGATCGAGCGCTTCGGCTCCGATGGCGAAGTTCGCGAAGCGCTGATGTCGCGCCCGCACCTGCCGCCGGTTTTGCGCAGCGCGCTTGTCGAAGCGACGTCGCGCGCCCTGTCGGCATTCGTGACGTCGCGCTCCTGGCTTTCGGCCGAACGCGCGGAGCGCGTCACCCGCGATGCTCGCGAGAGCGCCAATATCATCATTTCGGCCGAGGGCGCGCGCGATTGCGATCACGCCGGGGCGCGCGAGCTCGTCGCGTATTTGCGTCAATCGGGACAGCTCACTGCCGGCCTGATCC
>JAFASC010000216.1 GCA_019244955.1 Methylobacteriaceae bacterium
CCTTCACCTCCACCTCGGTGGCGCCGCCGACGCGGATCACCGCGACGCCGCCGGCGAGCTTGGCCAAGCGCTCCTGCAGCTTCTCGCGATCGTAGTCCGACGTCGTCTCCTCGATCTGCGCCTTGATCTGAGCGATACGGCCCTCGATCTCGCTCTTCTGGCCGGCGCCGTCGATGATCGTCGTGTTTTCCTTCTCGATGCGGACGCGCTTCGCCCGGCCGAGCATCTGGAGGGTGACGTTCTCGAGCTTGATGCCGAGATCCTCGGCGATCATCTGCCCGCCGGTGAGGATGGCGATATCCTCGAGCATGGCCTTGCGGCGGTCACCAAAGCCCGGCGCCTTGACGGCGGCGATCTTCAGGCCACCACGCAGCTTGTTGACGACGAGCGTCGCCAGCGCCTCGCCCTCGACGTCCTCGGCGACGATGACCAGCGGCTTACCGGCCTGCACCACGGCTTCGAGGATCGGCAGCATCGGCTGCAGCGAGGAGAGCTTCTTCTCGTGGATGAGGATGTAGGGGTCGTCGAGCTCGGCGACCATCTTCTCCGCATTGGTGATGAAATACGGGGAGAGATAGCCGCGGTCGAACTGCATGCCCTCGACGATGTCGGTCTCGGTCTCGGCGGTCTTCGCCTCCTCGACCGTGATCACGCCCTCGTTGCCCACCTTCTGCATCGCCTTGGCGATTTCCTGGCCGATGAAGCTATCGCCGTTCGCCGAGATCGTGCCGACCTGGGCGATCTCGTCGTTCGAGGTGACCTTTTTCGAGTGCTTCTTGAGGTCGGCGACGACCGCCTCGACCGCAGCATCAATGCCGCGCTTTAAATCCATCGGGTTCATGCCGGCGGCGACCGACTTGACGCCCTCCTTGACGATCGCCTGGGCGAGCACCGTCGCCGTCGTGGTGCCGTCACCGGCCGCGTCATTCTGCTTCGAGGCGACTTCGCGCACCATCTGCGCGCCCATGTTCTCGAACTTGTCGGAGAGCTCGATCTCCTTCGCCACCGTCACACCGTCCTTGGTGATGCGCGGGGCGCCGAACGACTTCTCCATGACGACGTTGCGGCCCTTCGGGCCGAGGGTCACCTTGACCGCGTTGGCGAGGATGTCGACGCCGCGCAGCATCTTGTCGCGCGCGTCGGTCGAGAACCGTACTTCTTTGGCTGCCATGTGTTGAAACTCCTATGAAATGAGAGGGGTAGGGCCGGTCAGGCCGCCTTCTTGGTGGTCGCGGCGGAACCCTCGACGATGCCCATGATGTCGGATTCCTTCATGATCAGGAGGTCCTCGCCGTCGATCTTGACCTCGGTGCCGGACCATTTGCCGAAGAGGATGCGGTCGCCCTTCTTGACGTCGAGCGGCTGGACCTTGCCGTTTTCGTCGCGGGCGCCGGGGCCGACGGCGATGACTTCGCCTTCCTGCGGCTTCTCCTTGGCGGTGTCGGGGATGATGATGCCGCCTTTGGTCTTCTCTTCGCTATCGACGCGGCGGACGACGACGCGGTCGTGCAGGGGACGGAAGTTCGTTGCCATGGATGTCCTGTTTGGCTGGCCGGCCGGGACCCGGCCGGAGGGGTTGAAACCGGCTGTTAGCACTCGGGTTTTGAGAGTGCTAACAGATGCCGCGGAGATAAGGGCGAGCCGCGGGGTGTGTCAAGGGGAGGTGGGGGCGCGCTGATTTGTTAATCGGCGGCAAGCAGCAGGGAACAATCTGTCGCGCGTCATGCCCAGGCTTGCCTGGGGCATCCACGCAGATAAAGGCGCGGGGCGCCGAGGCTGTCATTCCCGCGAACGCGGGAATCCAGAGGCACGATGCAGTTGCTCCTGGATTCGGGCTCGCGCGTTCCGCGCGTCCGGAATGACAGCGCGGCCAGCGTCGATCGGGAGCACCGGTAGCGCCCGTCGCGGTCGCGCCGCAATTCTTGGTTTTATGCATGGCGGCGCGAACGGCGCTCGGCAGGAACGCCTCTTCCGATGTTAGCGAGCATCCGTATGACTTTGTCCGACTGGATTGTCGGACTGTTTGTTTCCGCAGTTAAGCGCGTCGGTCGTCCTCAAGATCGCCTCGAAGTAATTAATTGGCTTGCTGACTCGCATGCCATTGTGGCGTCCGATCTGCCTACTCGTGACAAATTCCTTGCGTTGTACAAAGGCCTAAATGCAAGAAGGACAGTGGCCGTCGCTTTCAACAACGTTGCCGACGCGGTGAAGAATTATTCCAAGTCCGATTTGCCGTTAGGAGCAAAACTCGCGATACCAGCAACGTTACTCTCCCTTCCTTTCGCTGCAGGTCATGCAGCTGGGATCGCTGCTTTCGGTACTGCGGTCGGCGTACCCGTTTTGCTTTTGATATTCGTCTGCACGGCGGGAATCACCGCGATCATTGAAGCTTGTGCAACGAGCGAAATGGCGCGGGACTATGTACAAAATGTCATGGCTCACGTCGCGCGGGACGAAGCCTTCCGTCGGTTTCGCTGGGCGATGCGCCACGGCGAGCAAGGACCTCCTGAACCGCCACTCCGATGTGAAATGCCGCCGGACCAAGAGGGGATCGTCGGCACGCTTCTGTCGATGGACCCGATCGCGTTCGAAAAGCACGTCATGTCGTTCTTTTTAGGCAATGGCTTGACTGACGCGAGCATGACAAGGCGGAGCGGGGACCAGGGCATTGATGGCGTGGCGCGCCACGCATGCGGCCTGATTGTCGTCCAATGCAAGCGCTACGCACCGGAGAACAAGGTCGGCCGCCCTGCGATCCAACAGTTCAAGGGTGCGATGCATGATTATGAGGCGCGGGGAGGTTACTTCGTCACGACGTCGCGCTTTACAGACGAAGCGATAGCCTCGGCGCAGAAGAGCTCTAATCTTTGTTTGGTCGACATCGACGGACTGGTGAGTTGGCAATCTGAGCCGCCAACGTTTGTGATGCCAAACTGAAGTCTTACCAGGGTTACCCTAGGCGCACCCTCATGCCGGCTTTTTGCAAAAGCCGGCGCGCGGACATGTGTCCGCGCGGGCCTTGCCTTCGGGAAAGCAGCGTCGTCGCGCGCGCGTCGCGCCTCACGGGTGATGTGAAGCGCCGCGGCGCTGATCGTTGGCTTCCCTTCTCCCTTGATGGGAGAAGGTGTCATTGCGAAGCAATGACGGATGAGGGTGAGGAACTTGAACGCCCCCTCATCCGAGCTTCGCTCACGCAGTCAAGTGTTCGCAGACTGCGTAAACTTGTCTGCGAAGCCCACCTTCTCCCGCAAGGGGAGGAGGGCCGCGCGTCATCGTTCGTGTGACATTCGCGAGCGCGCTCTTATTCCCCCGCGCCGGCCGCCGCCGTGCGCAGCGCCTTGTCGCGCAAAGCCCACACACTGAGCCCGGCGGCAACGAGCGCGCTGAGCCCCGTCGTGACCAAGAGCGCCATCACCAGCGCTTCGGCGATGAACGGGCCGACCTTCGTGCCCGCCGCGATCGGCGTCATGGCGCTCGCGCCGGTCGCGGCGCCGACCATGCAGCCGAGCCAGTTCGCATAACCCGAATAGATCCAGCACCATTCCATGGTCGTTGCCTGCACCGGTCCCAATCCGAAGGCCGGCCAGATCGCGCCGACGAGGATCATCAGGATGCCGCTCATGATGCCGATCGTGTGGGCGGACAGAGCCAGGCGCGGCACCGCCATCGCCGGAATGAACAAGGACAGCGCCAGCGAGATGAGGACGAGGACGAAACCGTAGCGAAGCAATCTGAGGTTCATTCGCTGCTCCAATTGAGAAGGGAAAGGACCGCGCGGCAACAATCGAGCATGCCAGCAAACCCGAGGCATGGCGAGGCGAGGGCAGCACTCATCCCTGATAGATTTGCCCGCTCCTGCCGGCGGGGACGCCCCTTTCGTGTGCGCTAAAGCACAGGCCTCCGCTTCGCCGCGCACCCTATGAAGCGTGGCGGGAACCTTGGCCGTATGCCCGCGTTTTCCGCATGAAGGGCTGAGGTCTAGGGGATCGTCATGGGGCTCGTGCGAAAATTTTTGCTTGCCGCTTGCGTGGCGAGCGTTCCCGCCCTGGCAATGGCGCAAACCAACACGAAGGCAGGCGCAGCGGCAGGCATTTTCACCGGCGGCGCGCTAGCGGGTCCCGCCGGCGCTTTTGCCGGCAGCATCTTCGGCGGCGCGGCGGGAGCCGCGTCCGATCTCGCCGCCGCGCCCGTGTCCGAGGGCCGCTCCGTTTACGAAGGACGCACGGTGTACGTGCCGCCTTATCCGACCTCCTTGGCGCCCGGCTATGTCGCGCCCGGCCCGCTGTCGCTGCTGCCGGAAGCTGGCCCGCAGCAGCGCACCTGCCGGACCAATGTCTACGGCGAGCGCCAGTGCGAGGCTTCGCGCTGACGTCTCGGTGATGTGACCTGCATATGGAGTTGCGTTAATGGCCCCGGATGACCTCCGGGGCCTTTCTTTTGCGCGAGCCTTCCTTCTCAGAACCGCCCGGCGAGGCACATGAATTTGCGCTTCGCGCCGAGGAAGACGGGCTGCGGCTCGATCGCGTGCTCGCTTCGCGCAGTGAGGCGGAGGCGCTCGGGCTGTCGCGCACGCGCCTGCAGCAGCTGATCCGCGGCGGCCATGTTGAAATCGATGGCGCGGTGCTGCGCGATCCCGGCACCAGGGCCAAGGCGGGCGCGCGGGTGCGCATCATCGTGCCGCCGCCGCAAAAGCTCGATGTCGCCGGCGAAGACATCCCGCTGAGCATCATCTTCGAAGACAAGCATCTCATCGTCGTGGACAAGCCGGCCGGGCTCGTCGTGCATCCCGGCGCCGGCAATCGCAGCGGCACGCTGGTCAATGCGCTTCTCGCCCATTGCGGGGCCGAGCTCTCCGGCATCGGCGGGGTAGAGCGACCCGGCATCGTGCACCGGCTCGACAAGGACACGTCCGGTCTGCTTGTCGTCGCCAAGACCGATGCGGCGCATCGTGGTTTGGCGCGACTGTTTGCAGATCACGGGCGCACGCTCCCCTTCCTGCGCGAATACTATGCGCTGATCTGGGGCGCGCCGGATCGCGCCGCGGGGATTGTCGACGCGCCGCTTGGCCGCGCCTCAGCCGATCGCGAGAAGATGGCGGTCATAGCAGCCGAACGCGGCCGCGCGGCACGCACGCATTGGCGCGTGCTGGAACGCTATGGGCCGGCCGGCCGCGGGGTCGTGAGCTTTGTGGCCTGCAGGCTCGAGACCGGGCGCACGCACCAGATTCGCGTGCACATGGCCCATATCGGCCATCCGATCGTCGGTGACCCGGTCTACGCGACCGGCTTCAAGTCGAAGGCCGCGCAACTGCCGGACGCAGCCCGGGACGCCGTCTCACATTTGCGGCGCCAAGCGCTGCATGCAGCGGTGCTCGCCTTCGATCACCCAATCACCGGCGAGGCGCTGCGCTTCGAAAGCCCGTGGCCGCAGGATTTGCGGCCCGCGCGGGAGGCGCTCGCCGGCTGGCGCTAGCGGCCTTCGCCTGGCGAGCGGCCGAGGAGCTTTGCCATCTCCTCTTCCAGCGATTCCAGCGGATCGAGCTCGATCTTCGGCGCGGTTGAGGGCTGCTCGTCGGTGGCGGGGGGCGGCGGCGCGGCCTCGTCAGCTGGTGGGGGAGAGGCCTCCGGTGCGGCAGGCGCCGGCTGTTCGGAGGCAGCCGCGACGGCCTCGGTCGTTGCGGGCTCGGCGGGGGTCGGCGGGGGCGGCTCCGCCGGCTTCGCGCGCGTGCTTAGGAACGGCGGCAATGGCCGCGGCTCGCGCCTG
>JAFASC010000259.1 GCA_019244955.1 Methylobacteriaceae bacterium
ACCCGTCGCGCGTCGACGCGCCTGGGGTGGATGAGGACCGGCTAGCCCGGTCAAGTCCATGAAAGAGCGGGACCCGCGTTGACTCGATCAAGTCGCCGACACGTGGACGCCGGGAAGCCGGTGTTAAAAAAATTAGGAACGGTGACCTGGCGTCCCGTGCCTCTTGGTTTTCTTCGCGCAGCGATGCGCAACAAGGTTGACGCACGCCTGGAGGGGCGAACCCTTCTCCCCTTGCGGGAGAAGGTGTCGTTGCGAAGCAACGACGGATGAGGGGTGATGCAAACCGGCGCCCCCTCACCCGGCCTGCTTCGCAGGCCACCCTCTCCCGCGAGGGGAGAGGGCGCCAGCCCCTCAGAGCCGCCCATTCCAGGAACAGCTCCGCTGCACCGCAATATTTCTTGTTGCAATGCAGCAAAACATTTGCTATATGGGGTTCGTCGAGGTCGCCAGACCCCATTTTCGTCTACGGAGGTTTGTTCAAATGTCCGATACCAACGTCACCGCCATCCCCTCTTTCGAGCCCGTTCTCAAGGCCCTGAAGGACGTCACCGGGCAATTCCAGCTCGGCGCCGCCGCGCGCGAATATGTCGAGCGTGCCGCCGGCCGCGCCCAGGAATCGCTGACGAGCTATCATGAGAATGCGACGAGCTTCTCGCGCTCGCTCGAGACCGCCCTCGTGCACGGGGTCGAGACCTACGCGAATGTGAGCCGCAACGCCGCCGAGCTCGCATACCGCAACGCCCAGGCTCAGCTCGATCTGGTCAAAAGCCTGTCCGGCGCAAAGTCGTTTGAAGAGGGCGTCCGCGTCTATTCGGACTACCTGAAGAACGCCAACGAGACGAACCTCGCGGCGCTCCGCGGCGCGGCCGACTATGTCAAGGACCGCGTCACCGAAGGCGCGACCAACGCCCGCGAAAACCTCGCCAAGGTCTTTCCCCGCGCTGCGTAATCGGCGAAGCTAGTATGTGAGTATTCGGAAGCCCGCTTCTTTCAAGCGGGCTTTCGTTTGTCTTGAGGAGAGCGCATTGGCAAATACAACGGCCCATTCGCCGGAACAATTCGCTGCCTCGAACGGAGTGCAGCTCTGTTACGACACGTTCGGCGATCGCAACGACGCTCCGCTGCTCTTGATCATGGGGCTCGGCGCCCAGATGATCCTCTGGGATGACGGATTCTGTTCGGCGCTGGCAGAGCGCGGCTTCTTCGTCATCCGCTTCGATAATCGCGACATCGGCCGCTCGACCAAGATCGCCGGCGAGTCGCCGCCGCTGCCGAAGCTGATCGAGAACGCGCTGACCGGCAAGCCGATCAACGCGCCCTACACATTGCGGGACATGGCCGCCGATGCGATCGGTTTGTTGGATGCGCTCGGCATTGAACGCGCGCATGTCGTCGGCGCCTCGATGGGCGCGGCGATCACGCAGGAACTGGCGATCCATTTCCCGCAGCGGCTCCTGTCTGCGACCTGTATCATGGGCACAAGCGGCGACCCGCGGCTGCCGCCGCCGACGCAGGAGGCGATGGAAGTTCTGATGAGTCCTTCGCCGACCGACAAAGAGGCTTTCCGCGAGCGGTTCCTGTGGACCTGGCGCGTGCTGCGCGGCAGCGCCTTTCCTGAAACGGAGGATCGCGAGCGCGCCCGCGCTCTGCGGATTTTCGAACGGGGGCTCAATCCACCCGGAGTGGCGCGTCAGCTCGCCGCGATTTTTGCTTCAGGCGACCGCACCAAGGCGCTGCCGAAGGTGCGCGTGCCGACCCTCGTCATTCACGGCACCGCCGATCCGCTGGTGCCGGTGGAAGGCGGCCGCGCCATTGCCGCGGGCGTGCCGGGCGCAAAGCTGGTCGAGATCGAGGGAATGGGCCACGCGATCCCCGAGGCCGTGTGGCCGCGGGTGATCGGCGCGATTTCAGATCACGCGAAAGCCAAATCCGCCTAGGCGGCGACGAGCCGGAGGCCTTCGCCGTAAGTCGCTCGCGGATCGCTTCCGCGCTGCGGATCCTTGTAGAACAGGCTGCGCAAACAGCTGCTACGATCGAAGTGCTTCCAGGCGCCTTCCGGCTGCGCGAGGCGATCGGCGACCGCGTAAAGGACTGCCGGATGAACGCCGAGACCGATGTGGCTCGCCTCGACCTCGATATTCTCCGTGAGCTGCGTTTCCCGCTCGACGCTGCATTGCCACGCAACCACGCCATCCGTGCGACTGAAAATCGAGGTCGTCGGTACCGGCGGGGATTTCTCGATCTCCTCGCGATTGACGGTGTCGATGGTCTCGCCACTGGCCATTTCGTAGACCCGCCAGGCATTGGTGGCGCGCGGACTGCCGCGGAACGGCGTCCCGAGCGTGATCACGCAACGCACGTCATCGGCCATTTCTTTCGCCATCTCACGGGCATAAACACCGCCCAGGCTCCAGCCGATCAGCGAAACCTTTCTGCCGGACTCGCGGCGCAGCTTCGCGATCCGATCGCGGCAGGCGTCGAGCACCCCCGGACGCGGCCCGAAATTGCGGCCAAGCCCCCATTCATGTGCCGCATAGCCCTGAGCCTGCAGGTAGCGCCGCAGAGGCTCGGTGGAGAGGTCGCTCGCGACGAGGCCCGGAAAAATCAGGACCGAGTGCCCATCACCGCGCGGGGCCGAGTGAAGGATAGGAAGGGTCGCAAGCGTCGCGCCGAATTCCCACGCGGCACGGGTGCCTTCGAGCGCGAGCAAGAAAAGGCTCGGCGGCCGGAGCTTTGCCTCGGTACTAGGTATGTGCATGTGCTTTCCTTTCCGGCGCAACGCACAAGGTCGGTGTTCGTTCAGTCGAACACAAGCGAACCGCCCAACCGTCCACAGCTGCGACAATTTGGCTGCACCTCATGTCCCGCTTAGAACGTGGCAATTTCGAGAGCATAGGTGAAGTGGGCCCGCGCACCTTCCAGAATCACCTCGCAAAGCCTATATATTGCATTGCAGCATGCCATCTTTCGGCTCGCCTTTCCTCCAATCAGCGGCATTCATGAATCTCCGCAATATCGCGATCATCGCGCATGTCGACCACGGCAAGACCACTCTTGTCGATCGGCTCCTGCAAGCTTCCGGCGCCTTTCGCGACAACCAGCGCGTCGCCGAGCGGGTCATGGATTCGAACGATCTCGAGCGCGAGCGCGGCATCACGATTCTGGCGAAAGCCACGTCGATCCTGTGGAAAGACACGCGCATCAATATCGTGGACACGCCCGGTCACGCGGACTTCGGCGGTGAGGTCGAGCGCATTCTGTCGATGGTCGACGGTGCGATCGTGCTCGTCGATGCGGCGGAAGGTCCGATGCCGCAGACGAAGTTCGTCGTCGGCAAGGCGCTGAAGATCGGTCTGAAGCCGATCGTCTGCATCAACAAGGTCGACAAGCACGACGCGCGGCCGGTCGAAGTCGTCAACGACGTGTTCGATCTCTTCGCCGCCCTCGATGCGACGGACGAGCAGCTCGATTTTCCAATCATCTACGGCTCGGCGAAGCAGGGATGGATGAGCGCCAATGCCGACGGTCCGAAAGATAAGGGCGTCGCGCCGCTGCTCGATTTGGTTTTGAGCCACGTCAAGCAGCCGCGCGTCGAGGACGGGGGCTTCCGCATGCTCGGCACGCTCTTGGAAGCCAATCCTTATCTCGGCCGCATCATCACCGGCCGCGTGTTTGCCGGCAGCGTCAAGCCGAACCAGCCTGTTAAAGTTCTGTCGCGCGACGGCAAGATCGTCGAGCAGGGCCGCGTGTCGAAAATCCTGGCGTTCCGCGGCATCGAGCGTCAGCCGATCGAGGAGGCGGACGCCGGCGATATCATCGCCATCGCGGGTTTGGAAAAATTCAACGTCGCCGACACGCTCGCCGCGCTTGATGTAAGCGAGCCGCTGCAGGCGCAGCCGATTGATCCGCCGACTCTATCGATGACGTTCCTCGTCAACGATTCGCCGCTTGCCGGCACCGAAGGTGACAAGGTGACGAGCCGTGTCATCCGCGATCGCCTCTACAAGGAAGCCGAAGGCAATGTCGCGCTCTCGGTCGAGCCGGCGCCGAATTCCGACGCATACGTCGTCTCCGGTCGCGGGGAACTCCAGCTCGCCATTCTTATCGAGACCATGCGGCGCGAAGGCTTCGAGCTTGGTGTATCGCGGCCGAAAGTGGTGTTCCAGACGGGCGACAACGGCGAACTGCTCGAGCCGGTTGAAGAGGTCGTAATCGATGTCGACGAAGAATTTTCCGGCGTGGTCGTGCAGAAAATGTCGGAGCGCAAAGCCGAGATGACCGAGATGCGTCCCTCCGGCGGCGGACGCCTGCGGCTGGTCTTCCATGCGCCGACCCGAGGGCTGATCGGCTATCAGGGCGAGCTTCTGACCGACACGCGCGGCACCGCGATTTTGAATCGCTTGTTTCACGGTTACGCGCCGTGGAAGGGCGACATTGCCGGGCGGCGCACGGGCGTGCTCATCTCGAACGACCAGGGCGATGCGGTCGCGTATGCCATGTGGAAGCTAGAGGATCGCGGGCCGATGATGATCGAGCCCGGCGCAAAGGTGTACAGAGGCATGATCGTCGGCGAGCACACGCGCGACAACGATCTCGAGATCAACGTGCTTAAAGGCAAGCAGCTGACCAATATCCGTGCCGCCGGCAAGGACGAGGCGGTGCGGCTGACCCCGCCGATCAAGATGACGCTCGAAAAGGCGCTCGCCTACATCGAGGACGATGAGCTTGTCGAAGTGACGCCGAAATCAATCCGCCTGCGGAAGGCCATTCTCGATCCGAACGATCGCAAGAAGGCGGTGCGCCAGAAAGAAGCGCTGGCGAGCTAGGGGCGGCGACCTCAGGTCACTCGCAATCCTTGGGAACGGCTTGCCGTTCGGCACTCCCCTGGAGAGTTGCTACAGTTCCCACTAAACGCAAAAAGGCCCGGCACTCAGTGCCGAGCCTTTCCCGTGTAGCTGGAAGCGCTGCTAGTAGCGCGTGCCGGGATAGGCGCTGCGACCCATGTTCAGGTCGTCATTGCGCCGGAACGCCCGCTGTTCGCGGTTGCGGTGCACGCCATAGGCGCATCCCGCCGCGGCCCCAAGACCGCCGTGGCCGACAAAATGGCCGGCGATGCCGCCGACAATCGCGCCCTTGAGGCAGCCTGCTTCCGCAGGAGCGCTCGCGAGCGCGGCAAAACCGAGCGCAGCGGCAGTGATAGCGATAGCTTTCATCGTAAGGGACCTCCCGTTTGGTCGTCGCCTCAGCAACTAGTTCCAGCGTCTAAGGTTGCATTCCCTCCGCTTAACTAATCCCGCTTTTTGGGTAAGAATCAGGGAACGAAAGGCGTTATTCGCCATTCCCGGCCCATCGAAAGGGAGACGAGCGATGAACATCAAACTCGCTGTTTTCACTGCCGGGCTCGGCTGTACGCTTGCCGGCGGCTCGTTCGCGATGCCGGCGGCCGCGCCGTCTGCAGATATGACGGTGACGCCAGTTCGCATGATCTGCAATGAATACGGCCGCTGCTGGGATCGCGCCGACAATCCCGGCGAAGCGATCGCACGCGGCGTCGTCCGCGGACTCGAAGGCCGCAGCGTCTATCGCGGGGACCGCGACTTCGACCATGATCGCGGCCTGCATCGCGGCTGGGACCGCGATCGCGGCTACGGCTATCGCCACCGCTGGGATGACGACGATTGAGCATCCCTGTCTAGACTGAGGGCCCCTGCGGGAGCCCTTTTTCTTTGCCGCCGTGTTGGCGTTGGAGAGGCGCGGCTTACTTTCTATTCTCTTCGCAGAATTTCAGCGCCGCCAGCGCCTCGCCGAGACGCGGCGTCTCGAACTCGGTGTTGTCGTCGTCATCATCCTCGAAATCGAGACTTAGGCTTTTTGCCTTGCCGAGTGCATCCAGAATCGATTGATCGAATTCAAACACGCCGCGCACGGTGGTCTTGTCCATCACCTCCCATTTGGCTTTCTTGAGCACTTTGGTCTTGTCCGTGCTGAAATCGGCTTTGACGATCTTGTCATCTTTGTCCCACTCCCAACCCTCGTAAATCAAGACGAGCACAATGGCGTCCTTGGAATAGGTGAGCACAATGACGTTCTGGTCGGCGTCGGAGTCCCTGTAGGCACGGCTTGCATTGCAATGCTCGTCCTGTGTGCGCTTTTCGATATTCCAGTCGCCGACCTTGGTCTGTGCGAAGCTCGGCGCGCTCATTAGCCCGGCGATGAGCGCCGAAGCGAAAAAAATGCGTTTCATGTGAGCCCCCCAGTCTTTTAGAGGCGAAGCTCAGCATCTCTGCAAAACAACCGCAAGAGCCAATCTGCGCGCGAGGTAAATCCGCGCGCGTAGCCGGGGCAGACGGCTACAGCGTCTCGACGTTCGCCGGCGTGATGATCTCGATTTTGGTGGGGGCGCTCACGCACTCTTTGACGATCTTGCGCCACTCGCGCATGTGCTCGGCGCGGCCGTGTGCGCCCAAAGCGTCGCGCGAGGTCCACTGCTCGACGAACACGAAGCGTGTCGGATCGCTTACGCTCTCGTGCAAATCATAGAGCAGGCAGCCCTCTTCCTTGCGCGTCGCGGCGATGCAGGCGCTCGCGCCTTGCTTGAACGCATCGCGCATGTTCGGCTTCACGCTTGCCGTTGCAACGACGTAAATCATCCCCGCACCCCGTTCATTGTTGACGCATGGCGATGCGTAGGAGCCCGATCATCTCGTCGACCGCGGCTTTGCGCCCGCCATTCTCGGCTGCGAAGCCCACGCCGGCTTCAAGGTGCTGCGATATCATCAGCAACGCGACCTCGCGCACGGCGGCAGTGATCGCGCTCGCCTGCTGAACCTCGTCGCCGCAATAGCGGTCGTTCTCGATCATTTGGCGAAGCCCGCGCACTTGGCCTTCCACGCGGTTCAGCCGCTGCAGAAGCGGCTCCTTCTCTTCGGAGGTGCGTTGCAGGTAAAGCCGGTCGTCTTTGAAATCGTATTGCATGGAATCAAGCCCTGCGCCGCGCCCGTGCGAGCCGCCCCGCTGCATTGCGCCATGGTCGTGCGAGGGTCCTGAGAGCACCCACTCAGCCCTTTCACCTTTGCAATTTATGCCGATAGTGTTGCATCGGCAACAGCCGCGCCGAAAAGCTCAGAACTCTTGCAAAATCCGTTATATAGGCGGGATTGGATGGCGCTCCCCTGTACTTTCACGCTGCTGGCCCAATGATCAGTTCCATGGTCGAGCGCAAATCTCGCGCCCGTAAGCAGCCGCGGGAAAAGGCGGATGCCCGGCGCGCATCGAACTCTGCGACCGACGGTGCGAAAAACCCGGCCGCGGCCGAAAAGGCTGCAAAATCCTCAGAGAGTGCGGCGATTTCTCCCGAGAAATTGAACGCCGAGAACGACAAATAGGCTTTCGCGCCGGCTCGCGAAGCATGTCTCAAATACATATGTGAATCGTGGCGGACGCGATCGGGCAGCTGCGCGCGCGAGCGTGGCAACCAAAAAGCCACACCTAGCAGAATATGCTGAACCGCACGGGGCCGGCTGCGTTGACAGCGGCAGCTTTGGTTTTACGCTGCGCTGCACAGTAAAGCTGCAGCGAGTGCTTCATTTAGGCAGAAGGCGGGTGTGATGTACGGCTACCCCTACCAGGTCTACGAGTGGATGCACATGGCGCTCGCGCCCGCTCGAGCCGTCTCCGACGCCACCGCGCTCGCTTTCAAGAACCCGCTTAATCCGCTGCGCGACACCTATCTCGGGCGCAATCTCGCGGCCTCCGCCGAACTGTTCGAGCGGATGACGCGCCGCTATGGCAAGCCCGCTTTCGGGCTGACCAAGACGATAGTCGACGGCGAAGAGGTCGCCGTGACCGAAAATGTGGTTTGGGAACGTCCGTTCTGCAGGCTCATCCATTTCGAGCGCGGCACGACGCGGCTGCGCCGGCCGCAGCCGAAGCTGCTGATCGTGGCCCCTATGTCGGGGCATTACGCCACGCTGCTGCGCGGCACCGTCGAGCAATTTCTGAAGACCCATGATGTGTACATCACCGACTGGGCCGATGCGCGTATGGTGCCGCTCGCCGACGGCCATTTCGATCTCGACGATTACATCGATTACCTCGTCACGATCTTCCACAAGCTTTCCCGAGAGAGCGACGGCATTGCGTTGCACACGCTCGGCGTCTGTCAGCCGTCCGTGCCGCTGATCTGCGCGGTGGCACAGATGGAAGCGACCGGCGATCCGAACGTGCCCGCCTCGATGACAATGATGGGCGGCCCGATCGACACGCGCCGCAGCCCGACCGCCGTCAATCTGGTTGCCGAGAAGCGCGGTTCCGACTGGTTCCGCGAGAATTGCATCCATGAAGTGCCGTTCCCGTATCCCGGCATGGGGCGCAGCGTCTATCCAGGGTTCCTGCAGCTTTCCGGCTTCATGGCGATGAATTTCGATCGCCACTTCACGGCTCACATCGACATGTTCAAGCACCTCGTGCGCGGCGACGGCGACTCCGCCGAGAAGCATCGCGACTTCTACGACGAGTACATGGCGGTGATGGACCTTACCGCCGAATATTATTTGCAGACTGTCGACGCCGTGTTTGTGCGGCACGATCTGCCGAAGGGTAAAATGCGGCATCGCGGCGAGCTCATCGATCTCAAGGCGATCCACCGCGTCGGCCTGATGACGGTAGAAGGCGAGAAGGACGACATTTCCGGCATCGGCCAGACTTATGCCGCGCAGGAACTCTGCTCGAACATTCCGGGCGAGCGTAAAGAGCATTACGAGCAGGAAGGAGTCGGCCATTACGGCGTCTTCAATGGCTCGCGTTTCCGCAAGGAAATCGCGCCGCGGATCACCGCTTTTCACGAGCGGATCGATTCGGCGCGCCGACCCGCGGCACGCCTACTGAGCCTTGCCGCCGCCGGCGCGTGATGTGAACATCGCTTGCGCGAGGATTGGCGACTCACCCGCGGCTGAATAAAGCTTCGCGGATGCTGCGGCTCTTCCGCGACGGCTTGCGCAACACCTCACGACCGGCCCCACGGCCGGGCCGCGCATCGAGCCTCGAAATCCGTCACGACGGATCGACCTACAAAGTCGTTCTAAAGCGTGTCGCCTCTGCGCGTCGCTACACTTTGCGGGTCAAGAACGTCACCGGCGAGGTCGTGCTGACCATGCCGATCCGTGGTTCACTAAAGGAGGCGCAGGCCTTCGCCGAGCGTCAGGGCGCCTGGATCGGCGCGCGCTTGCGCCGGCTGCCGCAGGCAATCCCGTTCGCGCCTGGCGCGACGATCCCGCTGCGCGGCGTTGCACATGAAATCGTGCATCGCCCCGGCCGGCGCGGAACGGTGTGGATCGAGGCGCCTGAGGCGCAATTTCCGGAAGGGCAAGCCGCGCTCTGCGTCGCGGGCGATCGCGCCCATGTCGAGCGGCGTGTGCGCGATTACCTCAAACGCGAGGCCAAGCGCGACCTCGAAGCAGCCGTGCTGCATTACACGCGTGAACTCAAACTGCCGACCCGCTCGGTTGGCCTACGCGACACGACCAGCCGCTGGGGATCTTGTTCGTCCGAAGGGTCGCTCAATTTCTCATGGCGGTTGATCCTCGCGCCGGCATATGTGCTCGACTACCTCGCGGCGCACGAAGTCGCCCACCTCGTCCACATGAATCATTCCGCGCGGTTCTGGACGCTGACGCAAAAGCTCTGCCCGGCAACCGAGCGGGCCGAGGCATGGCTCAAAGCCCAGGGCAAAGAGCTGCACCGGTATGGCGAGACGAAGCCGGCTACCCTCCCGCAGTAGGCCAGAGCGCGCCGGTTTTGCCCATCTCGGCGGCGCTGCAGCTGGGAACCGCAGCTAGACTGGGGCGTTTCGAACGCGGCGGGCGGGCGAGAACAGAGCGGCTTATGGACGAGAAACGCAGATCGACACGCGGCTTCGCCTCAATGGATCCCGAGCGTCAGCGGGCGATCGCTCGCAAGGGCGGCGAGAGCGTACCTAATGAAAAGCGCAGCTTTTCACAGAACCCGTCACTGGCTGCAGAGGCTGGGCGGAAGGGTGGGCAGAGCGTGAACCCGGAGAAGCGGAGCTTCTCGCAGAACCACAACTTAGCCTCAGAGGCTGGACGGAAAGGCGGCCATGCCTCGCATGGCTCACGCAAGGCCGGCGGCTAATTCGGTTTTTCTGCGGGTAGAGCGAGAATGCGGCTTCGGCCGCATTCTCCAAATATCGACAAATCAGCGCTGTCCGACGGCGCGACGTCCGTGCGACATGTGACCGCCTTTGCGGCCGGCCTCCGACGCCAGCTGATGATTTTGTGAGAAGCTGCGCTTTTCGTTGGGGACGCTACGCCCGCCCTTGCGCGCAATCTCGCGTTGTTTTTCGCGATCCATCGACGCAAATCCGCGAGTGGATGTCTTGCGTTCCATACTCATCCGGCTCTCCCTTCTATTATGGCAAAGTAACGGCGAAGCGCGGCAGCGGTTCCACGCTTAAGTTCGGATCAGCTTGAAATAATGAAGATTCCTGCCACAAGCGCAGCCGAAACAGTTGCTTACGTCGTGACGATTTTGTCTTTTTTCTGCCACGATTTAGCAAGCAAAGCTTGGCTGTAAACCTGTTCAGTGTACGACTCGGCGTGCGCAATGGCCGCTCCGATGAGGACAAGGCCTGGTCCGGAAGACCCTGCAACAGCAACTTTCCCGCTCAAATCGGATAGCGGGGCGGCGATGATGCGCTCCTCCGGCCGGGTGGCAGATTCGATGAATAGCGCCGGCGTCTCGGGAGCAATTCCGCTCGCCAGAAGTCGATCGATCAGAAGCGGCAGGGTCTTGACGCCCATATAAACGGCAGTGGTCGCGCGTGGATCGGCGAGCGCTTGCCAATCGAGGTCGTCCGGAAGCCGGCCTTCCTTTGTATGGGCGGTGATGAACTGCACGCGCCGGGCGATATCCCGCTGTGTCAGCGAGACCCCCGCGGCGGCCGCCGCCCCCGACGCCGCAGTGACTCCGGGAATGATTTCGAACGGAATGCCCGCGGCGCGAAGCGCTTCTATTTCCTCGTTGGCGCGACCGAAAATGGTCGGATCGCCGCCCTTAAGCCGGACCACCTTTTTGCCCTCCTGTGCGAGCCTCACCAGGAGAGCGCTTATCTCGTCCTGTCCGCAGGACGGCTTGTGCCCGCGTTTCCCGACGGTGATGCGGACGGCCTCGCGACGTGCCATTTCGACGATTGCGGGGGACACAAGATCGTCGAAGAGGACCACGTCGGCTGACTG
>JAFASC010000303.1 GCA_019244955.1 Methylobacteriaceae bacterium
GCCCGGCCCCGCGCCGACGAGGAGAACCGTCCCGACCCCTTTCACGGCACTCCGCCCGCGGGCGCGGCTGAACAAAGCATTGCGGATGTCATCCGAAGGCGCCTCGGTCGGCCGGCTCAGAGCCTCGCCCGTGAATGCTTCCCAGAAGTCCCGCCGGGCGCGGAAATCGAGGTCGAGAGCCTGCACCGAAGGGCGCCATGCCTCAGCTGCCTTCGCCCATTGGGCGAAGCCGGCTGGAAGCAGCCTCTCGATCTGCGCGCGCACCGCCTGGCCGAACACTGGCGCCGCGCCTGCCGTCGAGATGCCGATGACCATAGGTGAACGATTGACGATCGAGCCAAATTGGAAATCGCAGAGCGCCGGCCGGTCGACGATGTTGACCGGGATGCCCGCCCGATGCGCGGCGGCCCGGAACGAGGCGGCCGCCGCGTCGGACGCGAACTCGCCGACGGCGAGCGCCGCGCCCTTGAAATCGGCGTCGATCCATTGGCGATGCTGGTGGCGCACACGCTCGCCGAGCGCGAATTGAGCGACGTCCTCTTCACTGTAGTCGCCGAACAGGTCGATACGCGCACCGGCGGCCTGCAGAAGCTCAGCCTTCCACAGCGCACCGGCCGAGGATCCGGCAAGGATCACTCGCCGGTCGCGGAGCGTGAAGAAAACCGGAAGGGTCGCGAGCTCGCCAATCCGGCTCGGCCGCACGCCTTCAGGCTGCCGCGGCCCCTCGTCCCGCGAGCCCGCGCTATGTTCAGGCGACAGCATCTCGGGAACTCCAGAGCAAGACCGATGCCGCGTCTTACTTGAGGGCTTGCCGCCGGTATGTCGAGGCCTGGGCGTTAGGCAGGCGGAGCGACCAGCGCGAACATGGCGCCTTGCGGATCGAGGCATTGGACGATCCAACTGCCGCCCGGCACCTGCATCGGGCCGTTGATGATGTGGCCGCCGCCGGACTTCACCCGGGCCTCGGCCGCTTGAATATCCGGCACGTTGAAATAGTAGACCCAGAACGGCTGCGGCGATTGCTGCATCTTGGTCATCATGCCGCCGACGGGCACCCCGTCGATAGCGAAGAGCTGGTAGACGCCCGCATCGCCCATCGGCATGGCCTCGGCTTTGCTCCAGCCGAACATTCCGGAATAGAACTCGAAGGCCTTCTCACCGTCGCGGGCGTGCAATTCGTGCCAACCGGCATGGCCCGGCGTTCCCGGCGCAACGGCCGGCGGCGGCGTGCCGGCGCCTTTGAACAGGGCGAACATGACGCCTTGCGGATCGGAAACGATGGCAAAGCGCCCGACGCCGGGGATATCGGCCGGCTCGCGATGAATCGTGCCGCCCTTGTCCTTGACGCGTTTGGCGTACGCGTCGACATCGTCGACACCGATATAGCCGACCCAGCCTGGCCGCGCGCCGGCGGCGACAGCATCTTGCGGGATCGGCATCAATCCCGCGACATGCGTCTCACCTCGCCCGAGGAGCGTGTACGATTGTCCGGGGACTCCGGCATCTTTTCCATTCCAGCCGACCACGTTACGATAAAACGATTCCGCCGACTTCGTGTCGCTCGTCATCAGCTCGTACCAGACGAACTTGCCCGAACCTGGCATCTCTTCTGCTCCGTATATGCGTGATCGACTCTACGCTGCCGCTGAAGCGCGCGGCGGCGTCTCGTACTCGTCGTGACGGCGCACGAAGTCCATCGTGCTCTTCTCGTTGCGGCCTTTCGGCGCGCGATCGAGGATCATCAAAGTGCCGATGAGCTCTTCCAATCCGCGCGTATAGCTCGAATAGGTGTGATACACGTTGCCTGATTCGTCTTTGTAGAAGGCGCTGAGGCCCGGCTGCTCCTCAGATGCCTCCGATGATTCGAGCTTGGCAAAGTTGTATTCGGCGTTGCCTTGCGCGATTTGCTCGTTGTCGAAAGAGACATGGAAATCGTAGTTGAAGTCGCTCTCTGACGATGAGACCCACGGAAAGCGCCAGCCCATGCGGGTCTGGTAGGCCGTGATTTCGGCAAGCGGTGCACGCGAGACCGCTGTCAGCGTCACATCGTGATGCTCGAGATGCGCCAGCGTGCCATCGAAATGGTCCGAGACGAAGGAGCAGCCGGGACAGCCTGCGGCCCATCCCGGTCCGAGCATGAAGTGATAGATGATGAGCTGACTGCGCGCGTCGAAAAGCTGGGCAAGCGTCTTCTTGCTCGCCGGTGTGTCAAACACATAATTCTTTTCGACCTTCACCCACGGCAGTGCCTGACGCTCGGCATTGATCTCGTCGCGCAGATGCGTCATCTGCTTTTCTTTGGCGAGGAGCGCCTTGCGCGCGGCGAGCCACTCGGCCTGCGACACGATCTTGTTGAGCATTGGACCTCCCCATGGGATTCCGCTTGACGCCTTAAGTTGATATCAACATAAATCCGGCATGTCAAAGCCGCAACCAATTCCTTTCGAAATAAGCCATTATGTTCGCGATACCTGCCTCTGCCTGCAGGTGCAGCGCACCGCGCGCGCGCTGGCACGGAGCTTCGATGACGCGTTTCGGACGCTCGATCTAACGAGCGGCCAGTTCTCCCTGCTTGTTTCCTTGAACCGACCGAATCCGCCGAGCATCGGTTCGGTCGCGTCGCTGCTGGCCATGGATCGCACGACGCTGACGGCGGCGTTGAAGCCGCTCGAGCGACGTCGCCTCATCAGGATAGTCGTTGATGCGAACGATCGGCGCAGCCGTCTCTTGAAGCTGACGATCAAAGGTCGCGCACTCCTGGCGCGCGCGGTGCCGATCTGGGAGGAAACGCACACTTCCCTTCAGAAGCGGCTCGCCGACGGCACTCCAGGTCGTCTTCGAAGCGATCTTCACGTGCTCTCTGGATCAACTGCAATGGCAACGCCGACGCGCGCGGAAGCCGTTTAACCCCAGAGAACACGCCGCCTCCTACTGTGTCGCCGCCGCTGTCTGCTCCTGCGGCTGCACCAACGCGTTGGGACTCAGACGCTGCAAATTGCCGACAATCACCCGATCGCCTTCCTTGATCGGTCCTGTGACGACGACGCGATCGCCGTAGCGCGCGCCGAGCGTGACAAAGCGCTGCTCGGCCTTGTCGTCCGCACTTACCGTGTAGAGATATTGGCCCGTTTGTGAGGCCCCGATCGCCGCCTGCGGCACCAGCAGGGCGTCCGGCGTCGTGCCGATCGCGAGACGCACGCGCACGAATTGGCCGGGCAAGAGCGCGCGGTCCGGATTTGCGACCTGCGCGCGGGCAGTGATCGTGCCGCTGGCGCGGTCGACGACGTTGTCCAGAAACACGAGTTTGCCCTTGTAGCGCGGCTCGCTGTCCCCGGTGAGGAAAATCTCCGCCGCCACATCGCCCTGCTTGCGCCGCGCTTCCAGTCTCGGCACGTCGGTCTCCGCCGGATTGAACGTGGCGTAGATCGGATCGAGCTGCACCAGTGTATTCAGCTGCGTCCCGGCGGCACTGATCAGCGTTCCCTCATGCACGAGCGAGCGGCCGATGCGGCCCGCGAAAGGCGCCCGGATTTCGGTATAGACAAGGTTGTTCTCGGCCGTGCGCTCAGCCGCCTGGTCGGCTGCTAGCGAAGCCTGCGACTGGCCGAGCGTGCTCGTCGCCTGGTCGAACTGATCGCGGCTGGTGTAACCCTGCTGCACGAGCGTGGCGCTGCGGTTTTGTGTGGCACGTGAATAGGAGAGCGCGGCCTGATCCTTTTGCACCTGCGCTTTCGCCTGCTCGAGCGCCGCCTGGTAGTCGCGCGGATCGATCTTGTAGAGAAGATCGCCTTCCTTGACGTCGGCGCCGTCAGGCGCGCCGCGCTGCAGGAGATAGCCGGTGATCTTGGCTTGCAGAGTGACCATGCGGATCGCTTCGGTCGTCGCGACATAATCGAGATAGACCGGAACATCCTCCTTTTTCACCGGCACGACTGGAACTGGCAGGGCCGCGGCGGGAGCCGGTGCGCTTTGCGCCAGAACCGGCTGCGTGGCGAGGCGCTGATGGGCGTAGAAAGCGCCGGCTGCGCCGAGTGCGAGGATTGCCGCGCCAAGGAGGAGACGTGAGCCCCCCATGTTATTCACCGGGTGCCGCTTCGAATCCGCGTACGTCCGGACGGCGCACGCGTTTCGGCCGCGGTTCGCGCAGACGCTCGATCACGACGTAAAAGATCGGCACCATCACCAGGCTGAGCACGGTTGCGGCCAACATCCCGCCGAATACCGTCGTGCCGATGGACTGCCGGCTTGCCGCGCCGGCGCCATGCGCAAGCATGAGCGGGATGACGCCGAAGATGAACGCAAACGCCGTCATCAGGATCGGCCGCAGACGCAGACGCGCCGCATCCATCGCCGCGGCGACGACCGAGAGTCCGTCCTCACGGCGCCGGCGGGCGAATTCGACGATGAGAATCGCATTCTTCGCCGCAAGGCCGATCAGCATGACGAAGCCGACTTGTGAGAACACATCGATTTGCATCGCCCGCAGCCAGAGCATGCCGAACGCGCCGAACAGCGCGAGCGGCACGGCGAGGATGACCATGAACGGCATCGCCCAGCTTTCATATTGGGCGGCGAGGAACAGGAACACGAAAACCAGCGCCAGCGAGAAGACGATCACCGCTACCGAGCCGGCCTTCAGCTCCTGATAAGTGATGCCGGTCCACTCATAACCGAAATTCTGCGGCAGCACGTTAGCAGCTGCGCGCTGCATCGCCGCGATCGCCTGGCCCGAGGAATAGCCGGGCGCCGGCGTACCGTTGATCTTCGCGGTATTGTAGAGATTGTAGTGTGGCACGATGTCGGGGCCGATCGTTCTGTGCAACGAGCCCAATGTGGAGAGCGGCACCATCCGGCCCACGTTGTTGCGTACATAAAGCCGGCTGAGATCGGTCGGATCGGAGCGCGCATCTTTTTCCGCCTGCACGGTCACCCGGAACGTGCGACCGAACAGGTTGAAGTCGTTGACATAGAGCGAGCCGAAGAAAATCTGCAAGGTGTTGAAGACATCAGGCAGGCTGAGCCCGAGGAGCTTGGTCTTGGCGCGATCGAGGTCGTATTTGTATTGCGGCGTCGTCGTGCTGTACGTCGTGAACACCCGGCTTGCGTCGATTTCGGGCTGCTTCTTTGCTTCGGTGATTAGCGCCTTCGTCGCCTCCTCAAGCGCGAACGGCCCGTGGTTGGTCAGGTCCTCGAGCTGGATCTCGAATCCACCGGCTTGGCCAATGCCCGGGATTGCCGGCGGATCGAAGGTGACCACAACGCCTGCCTCAAGGTCGGTTAGTTGCTTCTTTAACGCCGCCATCACTTCGCCGGCGCTCTCCCCGGGCCCACGCTCTTCCCATGGTTTCAGGATAGCGAATGCCGCCGCGCTGTTCGACCCCGTCGAGCCGGTAAGAAAGTTCAGGCCGACGAGCGAGATGATGTTGTCCATGGCCCGGTTTGCCAGGATGATGGAACGCACTTTCCTGGTCATCTCGTCGGTACGTTGCAGCGAAGCGCCATCCGGCAATTGAATGATGACGTAGAAATAGCCGCGGTCCTCCGTCGGAAGAAAGCCCGAGGGGAGGCGCATGTACAGCATGCCCGTCGCGGCGATGCCGATCGCAAATAGGGCAAGCAAGGCGAAGCGGATTTTGGCAAGCTGCCGCACGCCGCGCGAATACGTGCGTGCCGCCCAGTCGAATCCTTGATTGAATTTGCGGAAAAAGAAGAAGCTCGGCGGCGGCCGGTGCCGCAACAGTACGGCACAGAGCGCCGGACTGAGGGTGAGCGAATTGAAGGCGGAAATCGCAATCGAAATCGCGATCGTCAGCGCAAACTGATTGTAAAGCCGTCCGGTGACGCCGGGCAGAAACGCTACGGGCACGAAGACCGCGCCGAGGACCGCCGATGTCGCGACGATGGGGCCTG
>JAFASC010000323.1 GCA_019244955.1 Methylobacteriaceae bacterium
GCTTGAGCCCGATACGGTCGTCGCCTACAAGGTCGACGGCTATTACGCTCCAACGTCGGAGGCCGGTCTCGTTTGGAACGATCCCGAGATCGGCGTCGATTGGACCGTCCCTGCGGAGAGAGTTCTGGTGTCCGAAAAAGATAGCAAACTCGGCTCGCTTCGCTCTTTCGAAACACCGTTCACGAGCGCGGCGTGATGGGCTGCCGTTTTCTGGTCACGGGCGGAGCGGGGTTCATCGGCTCCGCGGTCGTGCGTCATCTCATCGACAATAGCGCGCATGAAGTGGCGGTCCTCGATAAGCTCACCTATGCCGGCAATCTCGACAACCTCGCCTGTGTTCGCTGGAACGAGCGCTATAGGTTCGCCCAAGCGGACATCTGCAACGCGCGCGATGTGCGCAACATCGTCGAGTCCTTTCGTCCCGACGTCCTGATGCATCTTGCGGCCGAGAGCCATGTCGACAGGTCGATCGACGGCCCCGGCGAGTTCATCCAGACGAATGTGGTCGGCACATTCACCTTGTTGCAGGCGGCGCTTTCGTTTTGGCGCACGCTGAAGGGGGAGGAGCGCGAGCGTTTCAGGTTCCACCACGTCTCCACCGACGAGGTTTTCGGCTCGCTCGGAGCGGAGGGACTTTTCACAGAAGAGACGCCGTACAGTCCGAACTCTCCCTACTCCGCATCGAAAGCATCCTCAGATCATTTCGTCCGGGCCTGGTACCACACGTACGGCTTGCCGGTGGTGCTTTCCAATTGCTCGAACAATTACGGACCCTATCATTTCCCAGAAAAGCTCATTCCGCTCGTCACGTTGAATGCGCTTGAGGGCAAGCCAGTGCCGGTTTACGGCGACGGCTCCAACGTGCGCGACTGGCTATATGTCGAGGACCATGCACGCGCGCTTCAACTGATTGCCGAACGGGGCGTCATCGGTGAAAGCTACAACGTGGGTGGCCATAACGAGCGCGCGAATATCGATGTCGCACAAAAGATCTGCGCGCTCGTCGACGAATTTGCACCCGACCCGCAAGGCTCGCGTGAGCGGCTCATCACCTTTGTCGGCGATCGACCTGGACACGACCTGCGCTATGCCATCGATGCCTCTAAAATCGAGCGCGAACTTGGATGGCGGCCGCAAGAGACGTTTGAGACCGGCCTGCGCAAGACGGTGGCCTGGTTTCTCGAAAACAGGGCGTGGTGGCAGCGCATCCGCTCCGGCGTGTATCGCGGCGAGCGCCTCGGGGTCGTTGCGTGAACCGGCCGCTCCTTGTTGTCGGCGCCAAGGGCCAGCTCGGTCGCCAGCTGTGCGACGAGGCAAGCCGCCACAACAACGTCGTCGCAGCCGGGCGAGAAGACCTCGACATAACGCAAGCAGAGGCCGTGCGGAGGCTCGTCGGCGAGGCTCTGCCACGCGCCATCATCAATTGCGCGGCCTATACCGCGGTCGACAAGGCAGAGAGCGACAGCGAGGCCGCGCATGCGATCAACGCGCTCGGACCGGAATATCTGGCGCGCGCGGCCGCTGAATACGGCATCCCGCTTCTGCATGTCTCGACCGATTACGTGTTCGATGGGGGCAAGAGCGATGCCTACAGGGAAGCCGATCCTATCGCGCCGCTCGGCGTCTATGGCCGCACCAAAGAAGAAGGCGAGCGCCGGGTGCGCAACACGCATTCCGAACACATCATCCTGCGGACATCCTGGGTTTACGGCCCCTATGGCAACAATTTCCTGAAAACGATGCTGCGTCTGTCGCGCGAACGCGATGAATTGCGCGTCGTCGCCGACCAGCGCGGCTGTCCGACGGCGACAATCGACATCGCGCGTGCGCTTCTTGCGGCCGAATCGGCCGCGAGTTCCGGCCGGGCAAAGTGGGGAACGTATCATTTTGCCGGCGCGGGCGTGACGACGTGGCATGGTTTTGCGCACGAGATCGTCAGCGCGGCGGCGCGCGCCGGCGGCCGTTCCGTGCCGGTGATCCCGATCGCCACGAAAGATTACCCGACGCCCGCGAAACGCCCGCCGAACTCGGAGCTCGATAGCAGCCGCTTCGTCGAAAGGTTCGGCTACAAGAGCCCGCCTTGGCAGGAGAGAACACGCGAAGTGGTCGAGGCCCTGCTCGTTCCAGCGGAGGCAAGGTGAAAGGTATTATTCTCGCCGGCGGCTCCGGCACGCGGCTTTACCCAATCACCACTGTCGTCTCGAAGCAGCTTCTGCCGGTCTACGACAAGCCGATGATCTACTATCCCTTATCGACGCTGATGCTGGCGGGCATTCGCGACATTCTGATCATCACGACCCCTGCGGACCAGGTTCACTTTCAGAAGCTGCTTGGGGATGGCTCGCAGTTCGGCATTGCCCTCAGCTATGCCGTGCAGGACTCGCCGCGCGGGCTGGCGGACGCGTTCATCGTCGGGCGCGACTTCGTCGGCGCCGAGCGTGTCGCGTTGGTGCTCGGTGACAACATCTTCTACGGCTCCGGATTCCATGACCTGCTGACGCGTGCCGCCGCACGCCAGCAGGGCGCGACCGTGTTCGGCTATGTTGTGGCGGATCCCGAGCGTTACGGCGTCGTCGAACTCGACAGCAGCGGCAAAGCCATCTCGATCGAAGAGAAACCAGCAAAGCCGCGTTCTGACCTCGCGATCACCGGACTTTATTTCTACGACAACCGCGTCCTCGAGATTGCCGCCGCGGTGAAGCCCTCCGCGCGGGGCGAGGTGGAGATTACGGACGTCAATCGCGCCTACATGGCGGGTGGCGATCTCCAGGTCGAAGTCATGAGCCGTGGTATTGCCTGGCTCGACACCGGGACACACGACAGCCTGCTTGAGGCCGGCCAATACGTCGAGATTCTGGAGCGCCGGCAAGGCTTGAAGATAGCGTGCCCCGAAGAGATCGCCTTCGTGCAGGGCTTCATCACGCGCGACCAGCTGGTCGAGGCGGCGCAGAACTCAGGTAAATCAACGTACGGCCGTTATCTGCTGCGGCTGGCAGAGACTTAGCGATGCATTCTTTGCCAAGTGATCTGAACCTTCCTATTCGAACTCCTCATTGGATTGGCTGAGCGCCGCGACAAGTCCCTATTCAATAGCGATGGCAGCCGACATCCGACCAGAAACGCGTGAAGGTTTTCATGGTTATTCCTCTGCAACAGGAAAAGCAGAGCTCGCTTATTAGCGTTGTTGCCATCGGCGCAGTCAAGCTTGCTGCCGAGTGCTGAGGGCCAGGTCTCGCGGAGGCCGGCGTCGGCCTCATGTTGCCTCGGAGGAGTGATCTCACTCCATGCGAAAAGG
Source organism: Methylobacteriaceae bacterium (assembly GCA_019244955.1). GTDB lineage: Bacteria > Pseudomonadota > Alphaproteobacteria > Rhizobiales > Beijerinckiaceae > JAFASC01. Next base: position 3,296 of record JAFASC010000323.1, read on the forward strand.
GCCGCGACCGCGTGGCTAGCTCCGCCAGCCGATTACCGCAGCACAATTCCGAGCTTTTGCACCATGTAGCCGGCGAATGTTATTCGACAACCATCCTCCTGAAGCTTCCTGATGTATTCCCTAAGCGCACGAACAAAATCCACCTCATCCATATTGCCCCGTAGGCCGCGCTCGCGCACATCATACTTTGCGCGCTTCCCATAATCTCGACGGGTAAGCGTATAGCGGCCGCTCGGATGCCAGTCGACCCTCAGCTCGACGCTTTGGGATGGCGCCTGTGGCGCGCTGCTGGAGATTTCTTCGTACCTAAGGAACTCAGTCGGAAAATCGCCGCCGAGCCAGCGGAATCGTTCAATTGCTTTGGTACGCCGCGTCAAGCCGCGGCTCTCGTAGCGGATCAACGACGTGAGGCGTTTTATATTTTTCTCTGATTGCGCGCGCCAGTCACCGATTTCCATGGGAGTAGGGATCCCCCTGTCAAGAACGTCTCCGGCTGGCAGCTCGGACATTGCGATTTCATTTAGGATCCTCTCGTGGACAGAACGGACGCGCTCGATCTCACAGTGAGCCTCAGCAATCTCTTGTGCGGCTTCGCATATCTGAGCGTCCGAGTTGTCACCGGCGATTGCTCGCGCGAGTTCATCCCGTCGTTTTAACCAGCTCGATACAGCTGAGATGTTCGTTGACAAGCCGTGCTTGGTCGCGTTCCGCGACGCACGAGCCTTACCCGCCGGTGTTTTCGGCCCCGTTCTGCGTGTTGGCCCCTGGTCAATGGGAGCGCCCCCTGCAGGGTGCCGCCTCATTTCTCCTCCCCACACGTGGCCTCGAAGCGTAAGTCATTACAAGCGATTTGCCTTGACATCATTTTCCCCGCTCCAGTCTAGCTAACGATTCGTTTCTAACACCGCGTTGATGCGAGATTAGTGCGTCCCAGGTCCCGATGAGCTGAATATTTTCGGTAAATACGTGCGCAACAAGCTCTTCGAACGAGATGCCCGCCCCCGCCAGTATTTCTAGGCCGGCATCGGTAGGTTTCCTTTTACGCCAAAATTTCGTGCGCGGTTTCTTCGACAGGTTCGGCGTTTTACTTGTAATCACTTCGAAAAATCGCGCCTTGATCAAAGTGTAAAGCATTCGCTCCTTCATCTCGCAATATCGCGTCAGCTGGCAGTGGGAGTAAGTCAGGTCCGTCAGGTAGAACGCGCCCTCTCCTGAGGAGGGCTTATAATATTTGCGAGCACGCTCTACGAAGGCCTTGTGCTTACGCGACCGCTCCCCTGGCAGCGTTTTGACGCCGTCGGCCACCTTGAAGCTGACGGTAGGCTTCGGAACCGAGAGGCCAGGGCTACACTTGGAGGACCAGCGCGGCGCCACCGGCTGTTCGACCTGAGCACCACTTCGCTCGAACGAGACTTGCACATCCCCATGCGCGGCGCCGCTCTCCGGGCGGGGCTCCTGGCGAGGCGTATTCTGAGAGGCCTCGGCGTCGATCACCGGCGTAAAAGAAGTCGGCTGACGGTTTCGTTCGGCGGTCGAATTCGGCTCATCTCGGGTAGGTTGACAAGCCCCCTTTCGTTTTTCTTCACACCATTCCTGGTAAATCGCGCGGTTGTGACGGATGGCTTCGGGAGTGTTCATGCAATCGGTGGGCGGAATCATTCTCCGCTGACGCGCCGGATCAACCTTCGACATCAACTCGGGCGTCTCGGTGTCTATAAGCATCTCAGACGACCCGCCGACCTACTTTTTGCGTGCCCAATAAGCTGGGTGCCTCGCGGTCTCGCCCCGGTGTGGAGAGCTGGTATGTCTCCACAGGTCGACAAGCTTGACCTTGTCGAGCGCCTATAGTCGGCAGCTCGCCACCCGAAAAAGTAAGTACGGTTTGTTGGCGCACGCTCAGCATCATTTTCCCCGTGCGCCTAAGCGCAGACTAGACTTGGGTACATGATGCAGCGATGCCAGATATTCGCGACCGCGCTGTTCGGTCACTGCGAATGGCTACTCTTTACACCTTTTTACAATGGCTCGGCCTTTGTCGGCTGTCAAGGCCGAACCTGTCTCTGGGCCGAGAGCCCATACTCTTGATCTTGAAGATATGCTAACGGCCCGAGCGCTATTTCGGCGAACGCCGGGCCGCGCTGGCACCGAGCGCAGTCGGTGGGACCCTCGAGCATATTCTTTCGCCCGCTAAGTTGCGCTGGTTCAGGCGACTTCGGCGATGTCAGCGGGTGAATGCCTTCAGCTTCGGCAATACCCGTCGGCATAAAGCTCGTCGGTAGCGGCCTACATCTGCTATTCGGCTGGGCTCCGCTTTTTCCTGCCTTCAGAGCCGGCCCGAGTATCTAAGCGCGCCGATCCGAGCTTCCAGCCACTGTTTCACTCACCACATCCGTGCCGCCCCTCAGCAAGTTCAGATCCGAGAGCGGGCTCCTCGTTAATATCCTCACACAATTAGAGGTCATGCTCGATTTTCGTGCCTGCGCTCATCGCCCCTGCCGTGGCCGTATCAGAACTACCTTGTTGAGCATCACGGGCGCGCAGTCGCGCTCCACGGGAGCGGGGCGCATGTGCGCATTCCTTGCCTGCCCGATCCACAAGCTCATGATTCAAGTTTGCCGCAAGAAGGTAGCAGCAACCGTGCGAGAGATTTGATGCAGTTCGAGCGCTACGTCACGTGTTACTCACGACGGATCCTGATGCATAGGACGAAGCTGTTATGGATGCGCGCGAGCGCGCCAACCAGAGGAAGCAGCTTATCGACACTGGGCTCCGAGCGCTCGCCTGATTGGTTCAGTTTCAGGGTATATGAATTTACCTCGAGTATGACGATTGAGCATGTGCGGACATCTGAGCCGAAGTTGAAGCGCGAATAGTGGTCTGCGTTCCGACTCTCTCCGAATGCCCTTATGGACCAGGGCGCGCATCAATACGTCGGATGGCTAAGGCCAAGCGGAGTTGAAGAGGCGAGGTCAACATAACCATGAACGATGACACTCAGTTTTGGAGAGTACTTCAAACCCACACAATTCTGCATGATCGCTGGATTCACCTGCGCGCGGAAGTTTTCGAGACCGCGCGTGCCGTGCGCATTGAGCCGTGTTACCTTCTGGACAGCGGGTTGTTCGCGCATATCCTCGCCCTCGATGAAGCTGATAACCTGATCATGGTTCGACATTATCGCCACGGATGCCACGCCATGTCATTGGAGTTGCCGGGCGGCTTGATCGATCGTGAAGATGAGTCGATTGTTGAGGCAGGCGTCAGAGCTTCTCGAACCGACGGGTTATCAGGCGCCGCACTTCGAGTTAATCGCGCCGCTCTCGATGGATCCCGCACGCTTCACCGGGCGCACGCATTTCTGTTCGGTGGTGGCGCTCGCCCAATCGCACGAACGAGAGCGAGAATACGGATTCGCAACTTTTTCCCTTAAACGAGCCGATGGGGCTCGCTTTCAACGGCGGCATGATTCATTCCGCCCACCTTGCGGGGCTGCTCATCGTCGCCAGTAGGAGCAAGGACCATCCTGAGGCTTCGAGCAGCAATCGTCCGCGCAAGGAGATTAGGGGAGGCTCGTATCGCTTAAAGACGCCCGCTCTACTCGGTTTGTACCACTCTCATAATTTGGAATCTGTCGAACACAGGCTCCGGAGGCCTTCTTGGATAGCTTCCGACCTATCCTCGAATGAGGTCTTTTCTCCGAAGGCGTGCTGGGCGACACGGGTCAACAGCTTGGGGTTCTTGGGGACCATCCGTGTGCGCGTTCATTCGAATGACTGCCGCCTTGGCCTTGGAAAGGCGATCCGCGATGTGGAGTCGTGTCCGATAGCTACTGGGCAGCAATCCTGGAAAACGCGCAAATCTGCGCGAACCACCACCTGAACTGCCGATATCCTGAGAAGAGGCTTTGGGCGCAATGGAACGCTACCATCCCTGCCACTTCGGCGGGCGCTTCTCCAGGAAGGCCGACATGCCTTCTTTGAAATCGTCGCTCGTGTAGCACATGGCTATTAAATCATCGCCGCTCGGCGCCTCTGCTGCAAGCCGGCGCAACGCTTCTTTTGTGGCGCGAAGCGTCAAGGGCGCGTGCGCCGCGACGGTGATCGCCAGCTCTTCGGCGCGTTTCATCAAGCTGGCGTTGTCAGCAAGAATTTCAGAGATGAAGCCGGTTAACTTCGCCTCTTCCGCCCCCATCAGGCGCGCGGTGAAGATAAGTTCTTTTGTCCGCGCTGGACCAAACACCGCATTGAGCCGCACGTAGTTCCCCATCGACAAACAATTCCCGAGGGTGCGCGCGATTGGAAACCCGAAGCGCATGTCCGCCGTCGCGATGCGCAAATCGCAGCAGGCGGCGATCGCCGCGCCGCCGCCCGTGCAGGCGCCGGCAATCGCCGCGATGATCGGCTTTGGGCAGGTCTCCAGCGCGCCGAGGATGCGGTCGATCTTGCTTTCGTACGCGAGCGCGTCCTCCGCGGTCTTGATCGAGCGGAATTCCGCGATGTCCGTTCCGGCAGCAAAAGCCTTGTCGCCGGCGCCAATGATGACGATTGCGGCGATTGCCGTATCGGTCGAGGCGCGCCCGACGATATCGAAGATCGCCTCGTACATGTCGAAGGTGAGCGCGTTGCGCGCCTGCGGCCGGTTGAGGGTCACATACGCGATGCGCTCGCGAACCTCGTAGAGGATATGTTGTGTCAAGTTACCCGATCGCCTCGGCGACGGCTTCGCCGCATGTCTTGGTGTCGGCATTACCGCCGAGATCGCGGGTGCGCAGCGTGCGCTCGGAGAGCACGCGCGCGATCGCCTCGACGATCGCCTCGGCAGCCTCGTGCTCGCCGAGATGATTGAGCATCATCGCGCCCGACCAGATTTGCCCGATCGGATTGGCGACGCCTTGGCCTGCAATGTCGGGGGCCGAGCCGTGCACCGGCTCGAAGAGCGAGGGAAAGGCGCCCTCAGGATTTATGTTGCCTGCCGGCGCGATGCCGATCGTGCCGGTACAGGCCGGGCCGAGATCGGAGAGGATATCGCCGAACAGGTTCGAGGCGACGACGACATCGAACCAATCGGGATGCAGCACGAAATTCGCGGTGAGAATGTCGATGTGGTACTTGTCCCAGCGGATGCCGGGATAGTTCTTTGCCATCGCTTCGACGCGCTCGTCCCAATACGGCATGGTGATCGAGATGCCGTTCGATTTCGTCGCGGAGGTGAGGTGCTTCTTCGGCCGGCTCTGGGCAAGATCGAACCCGTATTTCAAGACGCGATCGACGCCATGGCGTGTCATCACCGTCTCCTGCACGACGAACTCGCGCTCGGTGTCCGGAAACATGCGGCCGCCGATCGACGAATACTCGCCCTCCGTGTTCTCGCGCACGACATAGAAGTCGATATCGCCGGGCTTGCGGTTGGCGAGCGGCGAAGCGACGCCGGGCATGAGGCGGACCGGTCGCAGATTGACGTATTGATCGAAATTGCGGCGGAACAGGATCAACGAGCCCCAAAGCGAAACGTGATCCGGAATTTTCTCCGGCCAGCCGACCGCGCCGAAGTAAATCGCGCGTTTATCGCGCAGGCGCTCCTGCCAATCCTCGGGCATCATCCGGTCGTGCTTGGCGTAATAATCGTAGGAAGCAAAGTCGTGCCACGTCTGCTTGATCTCGAAGCCGAATTTTTTACCCGCCGCTTCGAGGACGCGCACTCCTTCTGGCACGACCTCCTTGCCGATCCCGTCGCCAGGGATCACCGCGATGTCATAGGTTCTGCCCATGCACGCCCCTCTATCACCTCGTGCGAGAATAAAAAAGGCGCCGCGGGAAGGCGGCGCCTCGAATAGCTAAATCCAGCTTAGCTCTTGGCCGCTTCGGCGCTGATAATTGGACCGAAGAAGTCCCAGGACTGGCCGTTGAACTTCATCATCTGCAGCTGCTCGAGGACGAAGTAATCGGTCGGGCTCGTATTGGCAGTGATCCCCTCGAGGAACAGGGGCGAGCGGAAATCCTTTAGGTTCGCGGCCTGCTTCATGATGTTGTCGCGCGTGAGCTCGTCACCGCATTGCTTCAGAACCTGCGCAACGGTCTGGCTCACCGCGTAAGCATAAGCGAGGTTCAGGTTGGTGCGATCGGCATCTGGCATGTATTTGTCGAGGAAGCTGAAGAACTCCTTCACGGTCGGGTCCTGCTGGGTTTTCGTGTCGGTTGGATCTTTGAGATAGCCCGTCGACAGCACGCCTATGCCATTATCGAGTCCGGCCGGCTTGAATACCGATCCGATGGAGGCGGAAACGTTGTTGACGATGTGGAGAGGTTTCCAGCCGACCTCGGCCACCTTTTTGATTGATTGTGCCGCAAACTTTGGGGTGCTGAAGTCGATCAGGAGATCGACACCCGCTGCTTTCAGCTTCAGAATTTGCGAATCGATCGTCGGGTCCGTCACCTCGTAAGGTGCGTCTGCCACGACCAGCGTCTTGGCCTTATCACCGAGGCCGTCTTTCAAGCCCTTGTACACGTCCTTGCCGAAATCGTCATTTTGGTAGAGGACGCCGATCTTGGCGTTGGGATGGTTTTGCAGAATGTATTTTCCATAAATCCTGCCTTCGCTCTGGTAGCTCGGCTGCCAGCCCATCGTCCAATGGTTGGTCTTCGGGTCTTCGCTGAATTTGGTGGCGCCCGTGGCGACGAAGAGCTGCGGCACCTTCTTCGCGTTCATGTATTTCATGATCGCCGAATTCGAGGGCGTTCCCAGTGAGTTGAAGATGAACAAAACGTCGTCGCTCTCGACGAGCTTGCGCGCTTGTTCGACCGCTTTCGGGGGGCTGTAGCCATCGTCGTAGCTGATGAAATTTATCTTGCGTCCGTTGATGCCGCCCTGCTCGTTGATCATCTTGAAGAACGCGGTCTCGACCTGGCCGATGATCCCGTAAGCGGAAGCAGGTCCGCTATAGGGCATGATATTGCCGATCTTGATCTCGGTATCGGTTACACCGGGACCGTAATTCTTCTGCGCCAGGGCGCCGGAGGCGGCAAAGGCCGCGCCGACCAGGATGCCGGTCGCGAGGCTGCGCCGGCTCATCTTATCAAAGTGCATGTACTCATCCTCCATCATCAGAGTTGGATCAGGATTTCAGGCGCGACAGAACCGCTCGAACAAATCCGGCGGCGCCCGTCGGCATCAGGTAAATCAACAGGATCAGGATGATCCCGTAAACGGCGCCGGAGAGGCCTTTGGACACGCCCTCGGCGATGTTCGGTACGAATAATACGAAAGCACCTCCGAAAATGGCGCCCGGCAGCCAGCCGACGCCGCCGACCACCAATCCGACCAGGAAAGCGATCGACAGCACGAGCGTGAAGCTGTCGGGCGCAACGAACTGGATGATGATCGCGCCGAGCGCGCCGGCAATACCCGTATAGAGCGCGCTCGTGCCGAACGCGAGCGACTTGTAGAGCGCGAGGTTAACGCCCATCGAGCGGGCCGCGATCGGGTTGTCGCGGATCGCCATCAGCGCACGGCCGCTGCGGCTTTTGACGAGATTGCGCGCGAGGATGTAGAGCAGCAGTCCGACGGCGAGCGTGAAATAATAGAGCCACTGATCCTGATTGAGCGGCACGCCGGGCGGCGGATCGGGCTTGATGATGACGATGCCCTGCACGCCGCCGGTCCAGTGTTCCAGCGGCGACAGTTTGAGGATTTGCGGCGTCGCGATCGCCAGCGAAAAAGTCGCCAGCGCGAGATAGATGCCTTCGAGGCGCAGCGCCGGCAAACCGAAGAGAAAACCGGCGACGAAACAGATCACCCCTGCTGCAGGCAGTGTCCAGATATAGCTCACGCTATATTGGTCCATCATGATCGCGGCGGTGTAGGCGCCGAGCGCATAGAAGGCGCTATGGCCGAGGGAGAACTGGCCGTTGAAGCCGGTCAGCAGGTTCAGGCCGAGAATGGCAATCGCGTAGACCAGCATTTGCGTGAACTGGAACACGACGAAATTTTTGAAGAGCAGTGGAATCGCGAGTGCGACAACCAGGAATGTGATGCGCGAGACCCACGCGATGGTGCCGTCGCGGCGCGCGGCGCGCGGCATCTCGACGGAGGCGACCGCGTCGCTGGCGCTCGACGAGAGCGTGGTTTCGGCTGGAGCCGCCATTTTACACCCTCTGCACGACGGTGCGGCCCATGAGGCCGCTCGGCTTGAACACGAGCACCGCGACGATCAGCATCAGCGCGATCGGCAGTTTCAGCTCCCCGCCGATCACCGGGATGAACGTGCCGGCGAGATTCTCGACGATCCCCACGAGGAAGCCGCCGAGGACCGCGCCGGCCGGACTCGTCAACCCGCCGAGCACGGCGCCGGCGAACCCGTAGAGCAGAATGGAGATCATCATGTTCGGCTCGAGGAAGACGACGGGCGCGATCAGAATCCCGGCGATCGCGCCGATCGCGGCAGCCATGCCCCAGCCGAGCGCATTCATCCAGCCAACTCTCACGCCGACGAGCCGGGCCGAGGCGGGATTTGCCGCCGCGGCACGCATCGAAAGGCCGATCCGCGTGTAGCGGAAGAAGACGAACAGGAGGACGAGCAGGAGCAGCGTGACGCCGATCATGCCGGCCTGGTGCGCACTGATCAGCGACGAGCCGAATAGCGGCGCCGAGCCGAACGGCGAGGGGAAGCTCTTGACGGTAAAATCCCAGATGAATCCCGCGGTGCTGTTCAAAATCGCCAAGAGCGCGATGAAGACCACGACGTGGCTCAAGATCGGCGCGTCGTGAATCGGCTTGAACACGACGCGGTCGATCAAAACACCGCCGATGAAAGACACGATGAGCGTGATCGGAAAGGCAACCCAATAGGGCAGGCCCCAGAGCATCAATTGATAGGCGATGAAGGTCGAGAACATCGCCATTTCGCCCTGCGCGAAATTCAGATGGTCGATCGCCTGGTAGATCATCACCACCGCCAGCGCCATGCAGGCGTAGATCGCGCCCGTCGCGATTCCTGCGAGAATTTGCTGGCCGAGAAGCTCCATCAAATCCCCCTAATAGCCGAGATAAGAGCGCCGCACGCCCTCATCCTCGCGGATCTGCGCCGCCGGCCCCGAGGTGACGATGCGTCCCGTCTCCAGGAGATAGGCGGTGTCCGCGAGCGACAGCGCCAGCGACGCATTCTGCTCGACCAAGAGCATGCTCACCTTCTCGTCCCGATTGAGCGCAGCGAGGATGTGGAACATTTCGCGCACGACAAGCGGCGCAAGACCGAAGGACGGCTCGTCGAGCAGCATGAGGCGGGGCCGCAGCATCAACGCGCGGCCGATCGCCAGCATTTGCTGCTCGCCGCCCGAAAGCGTGCCGGCCTGTTGCGCGCGCCGTTGCCGCAGGCGCGGGAAATGATCGTAGACGCGCTCGATGTCCTGCTTGATGTCGCTGCCGTTGCGGCGCGTCATCGCGCCGAGTTGCAGATTTTCCTCGACGCTCATGCGCGTGAACGTGCCGCGTCCCTCCGGCACATGCGCGATGCCGAGACGCACGATATCCTCTGTCTGCATGCCGATGAGCCGCTTGCCGGCGAAAGTGGCCTCGCCGCGGGCGCGGATCATTCCGCAGAGCGCGCGCAAGGTCGTGGTCTTGCCGGCGCCGTTGGCGCCGAGCAGCGTCGTGACGCCACCTTCCTCGAGATTGAACTCGACACCATGCAGCGCGGGGATTCCGCCGTACCCAGCAACAAGTCCCTTCACGTCGAGCAATGTGCTCATGCGCCGGTCCCGAGATAGGCGCGGATCAGCTCGGGTTCCTGCCGCACGAGTGCCGGCGGGCCTTCGGCGATTTTCTTGCCGAAATTCAACGCTACGACATTGTCGGAGATCGACATCACCAGCCCCATGTGATGCTCGACGAGCAGGATCGTCACGTTGCGGTCGTCGCGGATCTGCTGGATGAGGCGGCCGAGCCCGCCGACCTCGTCGTGATTGAGCCCGCCGGCAGGCTCGTCGAGCAGCAGGAGCTTCGGTTGCGAGGCTAGCGCGCGCGCGAGCTCGACGCGCTTTTGCGTGCCGAAGGGCAATCCGGCGACGACGCGATCCGCGACTTCCGACAATTCGAGATAGGCGATGAGGTCGCGCGCTTCGCGAATCATTGCGGCTTCGCCGCGTCGCGTCGCCGGGAGACGCAAGGCATCACTGACGAAATCGCTGCGGCTCTTCGCATGACCGCCGACAAGCACGTTGTCGAGGACGGAAAGATGCTGGAACAGCGCGACATTCTGGAACGTGCGCCCGAGTCCAAGCTCGGAGATGCGATGCGCCGGCCGGTCGAGGATCGTGCGTCCTTCGAAAAGGATGTCGCCGCTCGTCGGCGTGTAGAGCCGGCTCAGGCAATTGAACAAAGTCGTCTTGCCGGCGCCGTTCGGTCCGATGAGCCCGAGGATCTGGCCTTTTTGTATCTCGAAGGAAATGCCGTCGAGCGCGACGATACCGTCGAAGCGAACGGCGACCTCTTTCACGGCGAGCAAGGGCGGAGTTGACGGGGGGACCTCGCTCACGATGACTTTCGCGTCACGTATGGCTTGCGCGAAAAACGGCGTTTGCCGGACGCACTCGCCCGGTCCCCAGCCATAGGTGGTTCAAGCCTTACCTCCCCTGATCCACGCATCTTCTTCTTGGGGCCCGGCCAAGATCTGGAGGCCCCGAATGCGTTGACACGAAATGCACCACAACCTAGTTTTCCCGTCAAATCCGAAGTCGTGAGCCTGATCTGTCGCGCCTGAACTGGCCGCGGATGCGCCGCTCCATTGCCGAACAGGAATTCCATGTCGGAAGCCGTCATCGTTTCGACCGCACGCACGCCGATCGGCAAGGCCTATCGCGGCGGTTTGAACGATACGGACGGCCCGACGCTCGCCGCACACGCGATCAAGAGCGCGGTCGAGCGCTCCGGCATCGAGCCTGACCTGATCGAAGACGTGGTCCTCGGTTGCGCGCTTCAGGAAGGCACAACCGGCGGCAACGTTGCGCGTCGCGCATTGCTGCGCGCCGGCCTGCCGGTGACGATCGCCGGCACTACGATCGACCGGCAATGCTCTTCCGGCCTGCAGGCGATCGCGCTTGCCGCGCGCTCGATCATGTTCGATGGCGTGACCGCAGCCGTTGCCGGCGGCGTCGAGTCGATCAGCCTCGTGCAGAACGATCACCGCAACACCTTTCACCAGCGCGATCCTGCGCTGGTGGCGATGAAGCCCGAAGTCTACATGCCGATGATCGACACGGCGGAAATCCTCGCGGCGCGCTACAACATTTCGCGCGAGGCGCAGGACGCCTATGGCCTCGAAAGCCAGCGTCGCACCGCGGCGGCGCAGCAGGCGCGGCGCTTCGCGGCGGAGATCGCGCCAATTTCGACCCGCATGGCGGTGACCGATAAGACGACCGGGGAAGTTTCGCATCGTGACGTCACCGTGAGCCAGGATGAAGGGCCGCGGCCAGAGACCACGGCTGAGGGCCTCGCGGCGCTGAAGCCGGTGCGCGGCGAGGGCAAGACCATTACCGCCGGCAATGCGAGCCAGCTGTCCGACGGCGCCTCGGCTTGCGTGGTCATGGACGCGAAACTCGCGGAGAAGAGGGGCCTGCAGCCGCTCGGCACCTTCCGCGGTTTTGTCGCCGCTGGCTGCGAGCCCGACGAAATGGGCATCGGTCCGGTCTTCGCGGTGCCGCGGCTTTTGGAGCGGCACGGCCTGAAAGTCTCCGACATCGATCTCTGGGAGTTGAACGAAGCGTTCGCCGTGCAGGTGATCTATTGCCGCGACCGGCTCGGCATCGATCCGGAAAAGCTCAATGTCGACGGCGGCGCCATCGCGGTCGGCCATCCCTACGGGATGAGCGGCGCGCGCATGACCGGCCACGCGCTGATCGAAGGCAAAAGGCGCGGCGCCAAGCGCGTCGTCGTGACAATGTGCGTCGGCGGCGGCATGGGTGCCGCGGGCTTGTTCGAAATCAACTGAGGCTTTCCGGAGGAACGGTCATGGACCTGCGCTTTACCGACCAGGAACTCGCGTTTCGTGACGAGGTCCGCACCTTCTTCAAAGAAAATCTGCCGCCGGCGATCCGCGAGAAGCTGAAAGAGGGCCGCCATACCAGCAAGGACGAGCTCGTCGAATGGACGCGCATTCTGAACAAGAAGGGCTGGGCCGTCTCGCATTGGCCGAGGGAATATGGCGGCACCGGCTGGACACCCGTGCAGCAATATATCTTCTTGGATGAATTGCAGCAGGCGCCGGCACCCTCGCCACTGCCGTTCGGCGTCAGCATGGTCGGGCCGGTGATCTACACATTCGGTTCCGACGCGCAGAAGAAACAGTTCCTGCCGCGCATCGCCAATCTCGACGATTGGTGGTGCCAGGGATTTTCCGAACCCGGCGCCGGCTCCGATCTTGCCTCGCTGAAGACGACGGCGAAACGCGACGGCGATCACTACGTCATCAACGGCCAGAAGACCTGGACGACGCTCGCTCAGCACGCGGATTGGATTTTCCTGCTCGCGCGCACCGATCCGAGCGCGAAAAAGCAGGAAGGCATTTCCTTCATTCTCGTCAACATGAAGACACCGGGGATTACGGTGCGCCCGATCGTGACGATCGACGGCGGCGCGGAGGTGAACGAAGTCTTTTTCGACGACGTGCGCGTGCCCGTCGAAAACCGCGTCGGCGAGGAAAACAAGGGCTGGGATTACGCGAAGTTCCTGCTCGGCAACGAGCGCGTCGGTATTGCGCGCGTCGGCGTATCGAAGGAGCGGCTGCGCCGCATCCGCGAGCTCGCCGCTGCGACGACGGATCACGGCCGTCCGCTGATCGAGCTGCCGCGCTTCCGCGAGAAGCTCGCGGCGGTGGAGGTGGAGTTGAAGGCGCTGGAGATGACGCAATTGCGCGTCGTTGCGGCGGAGGCCAAGCGCGCCAAGGGCAAGCCCGATCCCGCCTCTTCGATCCTCAAGATCAAAGGCTCCGAAATCCAGCAGGCGACGACGGAGCTCCTGATGGAAGTCGTCGGCCCCTATGCGCTGCCTTACCGGCAGGAGCACGAAGACGAAGAGGGCTGGAACGAGCCGCCGATCGGTCCCGACTGGGCCTCGACGATCGCGCCGACTTACTTCAACACGCGCAAAGTCTCGATCTACGGCGGTTCGAACGAGATTCAAAAGAACATCATCGCCAAGGCGATACTGGGGCTGTAGCACACCCGACGACCGCATCCTGGAGCGCCGCAGGCGCGTCTCGAAGGGTGAGCAAAGGGAGTGTGTTTGCGCGTGCGTCGAGACGGCGCTTGCGAAGTCGGGTATACCCGACTTCGACACTAACCAGTGTCGATCTCGGGAACACCCGAGATCGAGTGCCTCCTCAGCACGAAGCGTGCATGTAAGGGACACGAATGGATTTCGATTTCAGCGAAGAACAGCGTCTGCTGAAGGAAAGCGTCGATCGCTTCATCGGCGACCGCTACGATTTCGAGCAGCGCAAGACATTTGCGAAGAGCGACTCCGGATACGCTCACGAGAACTGGAAGCAGTTCGCGGAACTGGGCCTCCTCGCAATCCCCTTTGCCGAAGAGCATGGCGGCTTCGGCGGCGGCCCCACCGAAACGATGATCGTCATGGAAGCGTTCGGGCGCGGCCTCGTGCTCGAACCGTATTTCTCCACTGTCGTACTTGGCGGCGGGCTCTTGCGGCACGCCGGCAGCGACGCGCATAAAAGCGAATTCATCCCGAAGATCGCTTCCGGCGATTTGCGTCTTGCTTTCGCGCACGGCGAGCGCCAGTCGCGCTACGATCTCGCCGATGTCGAGGCGCGCGCGAAAAAGAGCGGCTCGGGTTATCTGCTCGAGGGCGAAAAGAGTCTCGTCCTCAACGGCGACTCAGCCGACACCCTGATCGTCAGCGCGCGTATGTCGGGCGATGAGCGCGATCGCAGCGGCATTGGCCTCTTTCTCGTTGATGGCAATGCCAAGGGCGTGTCGCGGCGCGGGTATCCCACGCAGGACGGGCTGCGCGCCGCGGAAATCTCGCTGTCGGGCGTCGAAGTTCCCGTCGACCGCGTCCTCAGCGAAGACGGGCTGCCGATCATCGAGCGCGTGGTCGACGAGGCGATTGCCGCGCTTGCGGCCGAAGCGGTCGGCGCAATGGCGGAGATGCACGCTCTCACCGTCGATTACCTGAAGACGCGCAAGCAATTCGGCGTCGCCATCGGCGCCTTCCAGGCGCTGCAACACCGTGCCGTAGACATGTTCGTGGCGCTCGAGCAGGCGCGCTCGATGGCTATGTTTGCAACGATGATGTCGGCTGAGGACGATGCCGAGGCACGAAGCCGCGCGACGTCCGCCGCGAAAGTACAGATCGGCCGCTCCGCCAAAATCGTCGGGCAGGGCGCGATCCAGCTGCACGGCGGCGTCGGCATGACGATGGAACTGAAGGTCGGCCACTATTTCAAGCGCGCGACGATGATCGACGTCCTGTTCGGCGATGCCGACTACCACCTGGCGCGCCTCGCCGAGGCAGGCAGTCTCGCGGCCTAGGACTGCAACAGCGGCGCGCCCTTGCTAGCGGGCCCGCTCACCGTCACCTCGACGACCTCGGGCGGCCGCATGAAGCGCACCGGCACGATCGACGTGCCGAGCCCCGCCGACACCACGATGTGGCGCGGACCCTCCGTCGCGTGCCCGTAGACGAGTTTTGGGCCGAACCGCTCCTCGGCAATGATCGGACCGATGATCGGCAGATTGACCTGCCCGCCATGGGTGTGCCCACAAAGGGTCAGCGCGATCCGGTCGGGCACTTTCGGGAAAATGTAGGGCTCGTGCGCGAGCAGGATGGCGGGCGCGTCGTCCTTTACTTGCGCCAGCGTGCCGGCGAGGTCGTCGGCGCCCCGGCGAGCGCCGGTGCGGAAACTCCACCAGGCCATCTGGTCGGCAAGACCGAGCAGCCAGAACGGCTGGCCATTGAACGTGAGCCGCACCGCGTCGTTTTCGAGGAGGCGGATGCCTGCCTGGCGCAGGCCGCGGCGAACGCCTTCGGCGCCGTCCGGCTTCATACTGGGCAGGGGCCCATGCCACCAATCGTGGTTGCCGAGGACGGAGAAGACTCCGAGCGGGGCTCTCAGCACCGAGAGCGCCTCCGCCCATTGATCGGGCATGACCGGGCCAGTGACGAATTTGTGCCCGCCGGAGAAGTCGCCGAGGAGGACCGTCAGATCCGGCTGCAGCGCGTTCGCGACTTCGGCGATCTCGCGCACGCGGGCGGCGGGCATCCATGGCTCGCAGGCATGGATATCAGCAATAACAGCGATCTTCAGCTTGAGGTCGGCGGGCCAACCCGCAGGCGCTATGTTGTAGCGCGTCACGTCGAGCATGAGCCCCGGCTCGACGGCGAAGGCGTATGAGCCGAGCGCCGCCGTACCGAGCGTGAGGCCGCCAAAACCTCGAAGGAAATGCCGGCGCGTCAGCATGTCGGCCCTATACCACCTCGTCGACCCGAGGTGGGCGTCGCATCATGCGGCGAGGCCGCGCGCCTTGGGGAGCTTCGGGGTATGCGCGCTCGCCTCCGGCTTGTCCACTTGCACCTGCAGGGCTGCGGCGACCGCGCAGATGCCGATCTCGCGATAGAGCCGGGCGAGCAGGTCGCGGGGAGGAGTGGCGGAGGAGGGGAGAGCGGGCTGAACAACGCGGGACTCGGACATCATCTACTCGTGACGCAAGAGAACACACACCACCGCGCGGTCAACATGCGGTGAACGAAGTGTTTAAAATTGCAGACATCGGCTTAAGGCCGCGTTAAGCCTGAGGCTGCAGCGGAGTCCCGCCACGGGAGCGCGAGCAGCCCAGCGCGAGCGGCCGCAGGCTTCGACGAGCCGTCCCCCTTAAAAAACAGAGATTTCTCGCAAACCGGCCACATTGGCGGGGTTGAATGCCGGTCAAATTGCTTCGGGAAGGGATCGTTTCAAATGCTTCTCGCACGCGGGTTTGCAGTCACCGCGACGACATTGTTGTCGGTCGGGGCCGGATTTGTTGCATCGCCTCTATCGGCTGCCGAATCGCCGGTTCCAGCCGCATTGGCAACCTGTGCCGAGGCGGCCGACCTCACGGTTTTGCCGTCGCCGGTGGCGCCATGGAAGGGCGCGCCATTGCGGGTGATGGTGGTCGCGGAAAAGCCGATCCACGGCGCGCTTTCCTTGGTCGCGCCCGACGGCAGCGTCGCCGCCACATCCTCGGACCGGCGCGGCGGCGGCCCTTATTCCTGGTTCGCCGAGATCGCCGCCCCGGCTGCCGGGACCTGGCACGCGAAGCTCGCCCTCGATCACGCGTCGGCCGGCTGCGGCACGATCACGCGCGAAATCGTCGTCAAAGCGCAGAAGCCCGCATCGCCGGGGACGCCGGCCGGCCATATCTGGCAGGTGCGCAATAGCTGGAACAGCACGACAGAATCTTTGTTTTCGGCGTGGATCGAGAAGCTGTTCGACGCTCCGCCCGAGCAGGATCTGTCCTGGAAGGTCTGGCACGAAGTGCTGCGCGATAAGTCGCGCAATTTTCTCTACGACTATCTCGGCCGCGGCGAAGACAAGATGACGCTGAGCTTGCGTCCCGATTGCGCCGACTTCGTCTACTTCCTGCGCGCCTACTTCGCTTTCAAGATGGGGCTGCCCTTCGGTTATGCGAATTGCTCGCGCGGCAGCGGCCGCAGCGCGCCGAAATGCTACCAATGGTTCGACATCGAGCATCCCGAGACGACGCGTCCGGCGCCGCCGCCGGAGCAGGAGGCAGCCTCGTCGACTCCGATTGCGGTCGCCTCCGCCGCGCCAGCTCGAAACCTTTTCGGGTTGTTTGCTCAGGCCCAGTCGTTGGATGCGCCGCTCACTCCGGCAGTGCCGCCGGCGCCGCCAAAACCGAAGCGTCCGGCGACGTTCGCCGAATATCTGCGTGATGTCGGCGACGTGGTTCACAGCGGCGCGGTGCGAGTCGCGGCGAGCGACGACAACACCGATTTCTACAGCGTCCCGCTGACCCAAAAGGCGTTGCGGCCAGGAACCGTCTATGCCGACCCCTACGGCCACGTGCTGATGCTGGTGCATCGCGTGCCGGAAGCGAACGGCAAGCCCGGCGTGTTTCTCGCCGTCGATGCCGAACCGGACGGGTCGATCACGCGCAAACGCTTCTGGCGCGGCAACTTCCTGTTC
>JAFASC010000003.1 GCA_019244955.1 Methylobacteriaceae bacterium
GTGCCGAACAGGCCGATGAAGGGTGCGGTGGCGCCGATCGTCGCAAGCGTCCCCATCCCGAGGCGGACGGCACGTGCTTCCGTCCGCGTGATTTCAGCGAACGAAGTCGCGGCACGCTCCTTCACGCCCGCCGGATCGCTGAGCACGCTGCGCGAGAGTTGCATCTCTCTTGCTGCGGCCGCGATGAAGTCGGCGAGGACGGATTTCTGAGGCTCGAGCAGCGACTGCGCCTGCGACAGGCTCGCCGCCGGCTCGATGCGTTGCAACGCGGTTCGCACGCGGCGGCGCGCGATGAAAAGCTCGATGCTTTTTGCGAGAAAAATGGTCCACGTGATCAGCGAGGCGAAGGCCAGGCCGACCATCACCGCCTTCACCAGGATGTCGGCGGAGAGGAACATCGACCAGGGCGACAGGTCGCGGGGGATCGCGGAGCTCGGCACGACAGAGCGAGGCGTGTCGGCCGGCGGGACCGCTTCCGTAGCTACGGGGGCGGTGCTCGGCGGCGCCGCGGCTTGGGATTCCGCCTGCGCTAGCGCCGGCGGCGGCTGGCCCGCGGTAGCGCCGCCGCTCGTCTGGCCGGCCGCGGGTAACGCTGTTGCAAGCGTCATCGCGACAGTGAAGACGAAAATTCGGGTCGTCTTTGTACCGTAGTTCATAATAGCCGTTGTTGATCGCCCGCCCGGAGCGACATTAGCAGCCCACACCGCTGCCGTTCCAGGGATTTAGTTTGTAGCGGTTCAAAACAGCCCGAGCCCGCGTGGATCGTCTGCGCCAGAGCGGTCGACGCCAGTGAGCGACTAAAATTTGACGAATGTCGTGAAGCGAATGGTCCGTCCCTGCCCCGGCGAAATGTTGTTGTTGCCATCCGCCGATGCCCAATAGCGCTTATTGAGGATGTTTTCGACATTGACCTGCGCTTTCCAAGTGTCCGTGATCTTCGCGTAGACCGCGGCGTCGAACCGGACAAAACCCGGCAATTTCACTGTGTCGTCCGAGGACGCGAAGGAGTCCGAGAAATAGATGACGCCCAGCGCCGCCGCCCAGACCGGATTGATCTGATACTTGTTCCACCACGAGAATTGGCTGAAGGGAACGAGCTGCACGCGGTTGCCCCGCACGATTGTCGCCGACGTGTCGCTGGTCACACGCGCATCGGTATAGGCGTAACCCAGCGACGACTGCCATTCGTCGGTGACGTAGCCCTTAAGTTCCGTCTCGAACCCGCGGATGCGGTTCTTGCCGGATAGGAGGAAGAAGCCGGGATTGTTCGGGTCGGGCAGCGGCACATTGGTGCGATTCAGATTGTACAGTGCCGCCGTGAAGAGCAGGCGCGGGAATATGTTCCATTTGACCCCGACTTCCTTGTTCTGAAATTTTTGCGGCGCCAGAATCGCCGTTCCGCTGGTGAGTGCACTGAACTGATCACCCGCGGCAGGCAGATAAGAGATGCTGTACATCGCGTAAACCGATACATTCTCCCGCGGCTTAAGAATGACTGCTCCCTGCGGCGAGACGACATTATCCAACCGGGCGCGGTTCATGTTCGTATTCTGATCGAGTGCCGCGATATCGAAGCTGTCGTGACGCGCGCCGCCGATCAGCTGAAGCCATGGTGTGATCTCGACCGTATCTCGCGTGTAAGCGGACCCGATATTCAGGCGGTATTTGCTGTTCGAATCGGCGGCGGTAACGCCGAGTGAGAACGCTCCCGGAAACTGATGGATGAAGGTCACCGGCCCGAAATAGGTTGGGTCCCAAGGATTGCCGATGATCGTGCTGGTGCCGTTCGGAAAGATGCCGGTGTTGCGCAGATCGAGACCTGTCTGCCGGCCGAATTCCGTGCCAAAGGCGATCGTATGAAAGATCGGGCCGGTCGACCCCTTGAAAACGAAATCCGTCTGATTGAACAAGTTGGTACGGTCGGTCTCGTGATTGTAAGCCGCGCGATTGAATGCCACATCGCCCGGATTGACCGCGCCGGACAATAGACCGTTGCCCGGATAGACGTTCTGGTAAAATTTCTTGTACTCGGCAAAGAGCGAGCCGTTCTTGACGGTGAGACCGCCGCCGAAATCGTGCTCGACGAAAGCCATCGCGGTATCGACGTTGGCGCGTGCGGTGTTGAGATCCGGACTGCCGAAATAGCGAGTCACGTCTCCGCCCGGCGCAAACGGCGCGGCCGGATTGAAGCGCGTCGAGGACGGGGAAACGAAGCTCAGTCCTTGCGAAGGATTGCCGCGATCGGCGGTGCGCCCGTCGTGGAAGTGCTCATAGCTCAGCCGGACTTTTGTGCTTGCATCGGGCTTCCACGTCACCGTCGGATTGATGCCGTAGCGCTCCAGATGACCGAACTCGCGGAACGTGTCGCTCTTCTCGTACACGGCGTTGACTCGCACCGCGACATTCTCGTTAATCGGCTGATCGATGTCGATTGCCGCGCGCCGGTCGCGATAAGAGCCCGTCTGCAGCATCACCTCCTTCAGCGCACTCCCGTCCGCTTCCTTCAGTGTGCGGTTGACGAGCCCCCCGCCTGCGCCGCGGCCGAAGGTGAGCGCGCTCGGACCTTTGAGAATCTCGACGCTTTGTGCGTTGTAGAGATCACGGAACATCTGCACGTCGTCGCGAAAACCATTGACGAAGAAGTTCGCGCTTGAATCCACGCCGCGAATGACGAGCTCGTCGCGATTGCCCTCCCCCTGATGGATCGCGACGCCGGGAACATAGCGCGTGAGGTCGGTGAGATTTTGTGGGCTCTGGTCCTGGATGAAGCTCTTGGTCAGCACGCTGACCGATTGTGGAATGTTGAGGAGGGGGGTGTTCGTCTTCGTCGCGACCGCCGTGCTATTGGAATAGATGCCGAGCGTGCCGGTGCGCGCGTCTTGCGTACCCGCGCGAACCGCAGGTCCGGGGGCCGCCTCCGCAGGAGCGGCCGCGGGCTGCGGCGCCACCCGTAGCAGGCGAGGCGCGCTTCGGCGCACGATCCTTCTCGCGCTCGTATTCTCGTGGCGGCGCATTTCGACGCGCCGGCGCTGCACGCGCGCCGTTGGCGCATCGATATTTACGGGAGGGAGGGACTGGACGGCAGCGGCTTGCCGGATCGGCGTCTGCTCTTCCGCATTTGCGTGCGTGCAGTTCAGCGCGACAAACGCGACATAGCTGGGGGAATGGAGAGCCGGCGCCGCAAGCAGCATGACAAAGATCCTACGCACGTCGCCCTGCCCACCCTCTTCAAGTCGCGCATTCGCTACGCGGTCGCTGAAGGTGACTAGGCAGGCGGAAGAAGTCAGTCAAAGATCAAAGACTTAGCTTATTCCAGGTCTAAACTGCGATGCGGTGCTTTTGCGCGCTTCGGCGCGCACGCAAGGGGACCCTGCTAGACTTGGAAAAATTCGCAATCAGCCAAAACGGTAATCGTTTGCTGCGGGTTAGGCGGCAAATTGGCACGCATCAAAGCGGCCGACCTTAGAACGAGAGTAAGGCTAATGCACAAAAGCAACGGCATGCGCACAAATTATCTTCTTTCTGCGATGTTGCGTTCGTGGTCAGGCTTTGCCGGTCGAAGCTACCAAGCCCCCGTCCACGACGATCTCCGTTCCGGTGACGTATCTCGCTTCATCCGAGGCAAGGAACAAAGCGGCATGCGCGACATCCCAGGCGTCGCCCATGCGTCCCATCGGCACTTGCGCATTCCGCCGTGCGACGATCCCATCATAATCTCCGCCTGCATATCTTTCGGCGAGACGATGCACGATCGGCGTATTCATCAGGCCCGGAACGACGCAGTTCAGACGGACGTTCTGCGGCGCGAACATGACCGCGCTTGCTTTCGTAAATTGAATGAGCGCCGCCTTGGCGGCCGCGTAGGCGACCTGGTCTTTGCCGACATAGCGCAAACCCGCGACCGATGAAATGCAGACGATCGAGCCGCCGCCCCGCGCCGCCATCATCGGTAGCGCATACTTGCTGACAAGAAATGCGCTCGTGAGGTTGAGATCAAGCTGCGCACGCCAGGTCGCTTCGTCCATGTTGACGATGTTT
>JAFASC010000047.1 GCA_019244955.1 Methylobacteriaceae bacterium
CAGACCTGCTTGCCGTCGCTGACGTTGTAGGCGGTCACCGAGCCGCGGACCCCAAATTCGCCGCCGGAAATGCCGATGATGACCTTGTCCTTGATCACTTGAGGCGCCGACGTTCCCGTCTCACCCTTGCTCGGATCGCCGTTCTTCACCGACCAAGCGACTTTCCCGGTCTTCGCGTCCAATGCTACAAGGGTCGTATCGGCCTGATGCAGGAAGATCTTTCCGTCTGCGTAAGCCACACCACGATTGACGGTGTCGCAGCACATGACCGGAATGACGTTCGGATCCTGCTTTGGCTCATATTTCCAGAGGATTTTGCCGTCATTGTTCAGGTCGAGCGCGTAGACGATGTTCGGGAACGGGGTGTGCACGTACATCGTGTCGCCGATCACAAGCGGCGCACCCTCATGACCGCGCAGAACGCCGGTGGAGAACGTCCACTTTGGCGTGAGATTCTTCACGTTATCCGGCGTGATCT
Organism: Methylobacteriaceae bacterium; assembly: GCA_019244955.1. Taxonomy (GTDB): domain Bacteria; phylum Pseudomonadota; class Alphaproteobacteria; order Rhizobiales; family Beijerinckiaceae; genus JAFASC01. The sequence continues at coordinate 479 of JAFASC010000047.1, forward strand.
GCTTCAGTGTTGAATAACGGTGATTGGCGTAGTCCCCTGTCGGCATCACCCAATCCTTTGGGTTCTGCGACATTTTCATAAGCTCTTGGTTCGCGTAGGCGCTTCCGGCCGCAAAGACGGCGGCAGCGCCGAGACAGGTAGACAACAGTACTTTTCGCATCAGTTCCTCCCGACAGGACTGTCGTGGGCCCCATCGACGCGAACGAAGTTCGAGTTTCGCTTCGACAGCGAGCCTTGATTGGGAAACGCTCCGGCAGCGTGTCACGACATGAGCGAGGCCGAAGGGCATGCAAGCCCCGCCTTGCCTTCGAAGAAACACCGAGTTCCCATCTCGATATCTCTTGAAGCCGGTAGCAGCGCGAGACTAGGACGGAGTTTTTGCGCGTGCAACACTCCTTTGTGAGGGTTTGCTCAGGAGGCGAGAAAAAGCGTGCTGCAGCGCAAAATGAATCGCCTGGTATACCTCGTGCACGCCGTATTGCTCGCCGCATTCGCATTTGCTGCATCTGCGAAGGAAGCTGAGCCGCGGTTGCTGCTCAAAGAAATTGCACCCGGCGTGTTCGCGCACGAAGGTTTGATCGAGCTGACAACGCAAGCCAATGAAGGCGCGATTGCCAATATCGGGTTCATCGTCGGAGACGATGCGGTCGCGGTGATCGACACTGGCGGCAGCGTTCGCGAGGGGCGCAGATTGGCGGCAGCTATTGCCGGCGTGACGAACAAGCCGATTCGCTATGTCGTCAACACGCACGTCCATCCCGATCACCTCTTCGGCAATGCGGCTTTTGATTCGCCGGGCGTGACCTTTGTTGGTCATGCCAATCTGCCGCGCGCCCTCGCCGCACGCGGCGCTTTTTACCTTTCATCTTTCCGTCGCCTCCTCGGCGAGGAGCTAATTGATGAAGTGCGGATCATCCCGCCCACTTTGACCGTCGACGATGAGACAGTTCTCGATCTAGGCAATCGAGAACTCGTGCTGAAGGCATGGCCGCCGGCGCATACCGATTGCGATCTCACCGTACTCGACAAAAAAACCGGGACGCTGTTTTCCGGCGATCTCGTTTTCATGCGCCATGTTCCGATCGTCGATGGCAGCGTGCTCGGGTTCCTGCGGCTCGCGGACGCGCTTGCGGCGATTCCGGCAAAGCACGTGGTCCCGGGCCATGGGCCGCTCGTCGCGAATTGGCCGCAGGCGCTGGAGGCCGAGCGCACTTATCTCAGCCATCTCGTGAAGGACCTGCGCGGCATGATCAAAGCGGGAGAAGGTCTCGGCACCGCGGCTCAGAAGGCCGGCCAGTCCGAACGGGCGAAATGGCAGCTCTTCGACGACTACAATCCGCGCAACGCCACCGCCGGCTTTGCCGAACTTGAGTGGGAATGAACGCTTGGCGTTGGCGGTGGCAGGCCTTAAATAGCATCAATCGTCCGAGCGGGCGATTTGAGGAGACGCTGTCATGCGAGCCTCTTTCCTTTCCAGCCTTGCAGGCGGCGTGCTTGCGCTCGCAATCGGCTTCGCTGGAGACGGGAACGCGCAGAGCCCCGCCCCGCCTGATCCATGGCCGAGCCTCGCCGGCGATCTTTTTCATGATCGGCCGATGCAGAATGGAGATAGCCTGATCGCGCTCGAGGCCCCTTACCGCGCCGAAGATGCGGCGCTCGTGCCGATGACGCTGCGTTTTGCATTGCCGCAGGGCGATAGACGGCAGGTCAAAAGGGTCACCCTTGTCATCGACCAGAATCCCGCGCCGATGGCCGCGTCTTTCGAGATCGGGCCGAATTCCGGGCTGACGTCCATCGCGACGCGGCTGCGGGTCAACGACTATACCAATGTACACGAAGTCGCGGAACTCTCCGACGGCAATCTCTACGTCGTAGAGAAGTATGTGAAGGCGGCGGGCGGCTGTTCGGCGCCAGCTGGCAAGAACCCCAACGAAGCCAATGCGCATCTCGGCGAGATGCGGCTTCGCGAAATCGCCGCGACGCCGAATTCGCCCAGCACGCCCGCCTTACGCGAGGCGCAGCTGATGATCCGCCATCCCAACAATTCCGGGCTGCAGATGGATCAGGTGAGCCATCTCTACATTCCGGCGCGTTACATCGACAGCCTGAAAGTGTTCCAGGGCGACGATCTCGTGTTCGCCATGGAGGGCGGCATTTCTATTTCCGAAGATCCGAATTTCCGCTTCAATTATAAACCGAACGGCGCGAAAATCATGCGCGTCGTGGCCCGAGATTCGGGCGGCAAAGAGTTCAGGTCCGAATGGCCGATCGGCGGCGAGATGTGAAGTTTCAGAAGCAGCGGATTTCCGCTTCTGCCTGCGCGCGGCGGAGGTCCGCTAAAATTCCCTTTGCCTCGTTCGTGCCGCGGAACATCGCGCCGATTTGCCCGACTGCCTGATTCAAGCTGGCCACGGTCTCGGCTTCCACATACTTCTCGTAGGGAATGAGCGAGGCGATGACATCGATCGAGCACGAACATTGCTCGAGCGCTTGACGCGTCTCGCCGTTCACCTTCATGCAGCCAAAGACATAATCGGCACGTGCCGAAGTCGGGTAGTCGTTCGTCTCGGCTGCGCCGACCGCGCCGGCGCTCACCCCCGCGGCGCAGGTGAAGAGCAACAAGCCAATCCAGCCTCTCATGGGGACATGATAGCGCGCCGGCGCTTGCCGCGTCGACAGTCCGATGACGCGGCAACGAGCCTATGCCATCATCCTCGCTTTCGGGAGGCGAACACGTGACACGCCAGAACATTGGGGCCCCGCATGGCGGAATGCCGTTCTCGCCCGCCGTCAGGGCGGGAGATTTCGTTTTCGTGTCGGGGCAAATTCCGCGCGACTCACGCGGCAACGTTCACACCGGCTCGATCGAGGAGCAGACCGAAGCTGCGATCGTGCAGATCACGCGCATCCTGAACGAAGCCGGCTGTTCGCTCGCAGATGTGGTGAAGGTCACGGTCTTTATCGAGGACGCGCGCGATTTCGCTCGCTTCAACAAGGTCTATGCCGAGCATTTCTCGCACCTGCCGGCGCGCTCGACCATCGAGACGCGGCTCGTGGTCGACGCCAAGATCGAGATCGAGGCGATCGCCTACCGGCCGGATTTGGACAACCGGTAGAGAAGTGAGTGAGGGCCGCATCTGTGGCTCGAACGGGCGCCGATCATCGATGTTTGAGGGCCTCGAGGCGCAATCCGAGGCTCGCCATCAGCATCCCACTGACAAACGGCACAGCGCGTCAAACCGGCTCAAAGGGCTGGAGCGGGCGAAGGGAATCGAACCCTCGTATGAAGCTTGGGAAGCTTCCGTTCTACCATTGAACTACGCCCGCGCTGCCCGCGACGACGGCCGCAAGATGGTCGGAGTGAGAGGATTCGAACCTCCGACCCCCTCGTCCCGAACGAGGTGCGCTACCAGACTGCGCTACACTCCGACATACTTTCTGCGTTGCCGCGGGCGGCTTATAGCCGTCCCGCCACGGCCCAGCAAGGGTGCGGACCATGGCCGAGACCCCTGCATTGACCTTCGTCGGTCAGGGCTCTAAGAGGCCACGTCGACCGGGGCTGTAGCTCAGTTGGGAGAGCGCTGCAATCGCACTGCAGAGGTCGTGAGTTCGAATCTCATCAGCTCCACCACCCAGTCTGCGGGCCTCAAGCGGCCTCTCGCCATGGCGGCAGACCCCCCAATTTCCGGGGCATTTCGCGATATTTTCGGTCTCTCGTCGCGCTGTTTGCGCCGTTGAGGGGCCCTTTGGGGAGATTCTGCCGGGGCGTCTCTGCGGCCTCAAAAAAATATTCAAAGCTTCCGGCCTGACCCGCCCCCCTTGCCTACCGCCGACAGCGACGGCTCCACCTAAAGGAATCGCGCAGCGAAGGCTCGCCAGCATTTCGCGACCCCGTCAATGGCAGGCGAATCTCGCCGAGCCTTGTGCTTCGGGTGTAACCGATGCCCCGGTTACCCGGAGTCAGTCTCGGGGGTTGGTCAATCCGAGCGCCC
>JAFASC010000211.1 GCA_019244955.1 Methylobacteriaceae bacterium
GTCACGCTGACATTTTTCCGGCGGCTTTGCCGACATAGAGTGCGCCAAGCGTAATCGCCGCATTACGCCCCAAGCCCCTCCTGAGTTGGGTACGCCGTGAGCACACCGATCGCAATCCGGATCCAGTCCAACATCGTCGCGGTCCGGGAACGGCAGCTTCTCAATTATTTATGCTCGCGGATGCCGGCCTGGGTCACCCCGGACGGCCTCACGATATTTGGCGTCGCGGGCGCATTCACGGTTTTTGCCGGTTATGCCGGCAGCCGCTATGACCCGGCCTTTCTTTGGCTCGCCACGCTTGGCTTCGTGATCCACTGGTTTGGCGATTCCCTCGACGGCAGTCTTGCCCGACATCGGCGCATCGAGCGGCCGAAATACGGATATTTCCTCGACCACTCGGTCGATGCGTTCTGCAATTTTTTCATCATGGCTGGGCTCGGTCTCACGCTTTATGTCCGCATGGACGTCGCTCTGTTCGTGCTGATCGGCTACTACATGCTGTGCATGTACGTGTTCCTGAACAATCACGTGACGGGCATGTTCCAGCTTTCCTTCCTCGCGCTTGGCCCGACGGAACTGCGCATCGGCCTCATCGGCATCAACACCTGGATGTTCGCGCAGGGCAAGATAGGCGGCACGATCGGCGGCGAGTTCGTCTCGGTCTACGATGTCGCGCTGGTTTGCGTTGGCATCGGCTTTGTCGCCGTCTTCACCTACCGGATGCTCGGGACGATCATGGAATTGCGCCGCGAGGCGACCCAACGCGAAACGCTGTCGCATTTCACGCGCCGCGAGCCTTGAGCCTTTAGAGCGCGTTCACGAACGCGTCGATCTTCGCGAAATAATCGTCCCAGCTCCCCGGACCTGCCGCTGACACCGGTGCGCGTCCTGTGGTGGCATTCGTCTGCCCCAAGGCGCGGATGGTCTCCAGCCACGCCTCACCATCGAGCGGGCTGATCAGGGTAGCTCGACCGCCTGCAATTTCCTGGAATACCGGGATATCAGAGGCGATGACCGGCACGCCAGCGGTGAGCGCCTCGACAACGGGCAGCCCGTAGCCCTCGGCGAAGGACGGCATCAGCAGCGCGCGTGCGCCGTCGAGGAGGCGCTTCAGCGACGGTGTCGCGAGCCCGCTCACCTCGACGACATGCCCGCGCAGGAGAGGGCTGCGGTCGAGAAGCGTCGCGACTGCTTCGAATTTCCAGCCTCTTCCTCCGATTATGACCAGCTTCGGTGCGCCCGGGCCGTCGCGGCGCACGAGCTCCCGCCAGACCTGCAGCAGCAAGAGGTGATTCTTGCGTGGCTCGATCGTGCTGCAGACGACGAAATACGGCACATGGGCCAAGGCAGGGTCTGGGCGCGGCGCGGTCGAAAAGATCGGCGCGACCGGGATCGGCGCCACGCAAATCGGGAAATCCGTGCGGCCGAGCGCGCGCAGCTGCTCCTCAAGCCCGGCGCGGACGACGGTCGTGGTGACGAGGGCTGCCGTACCGAAGCGCGCGAGGTTGGCGAGCCGCGCCCGAAAGCGCTCGTACTCCGCCTCCCGAAAATATTCCGGCATTTCGATCGGCAGCACGTCGTGGATGAAAAATACCGCTTTGACGTCGCGCCGGTCTTCGAGCCAGCGGAAGTAAGACGGCACCCAGAGCGGGAACTGGCTCACATTCACGTAGCGCGCGCCTTTCGCTAGCGCGCTTCGCGGCGACCGGCCGACCGCCATTCCGTAGGCACCGAGCGCGTGCAACGCGCCAAGCACCCGGCCGGAGCGGCCTTGTGCAACGTGCGCCGTCGCGCGCTTTGCCGGGGGCGCTTCTCGTCCAAGCAGCTCCGCCCGCACCCGCAGATAAGCGGGCTCGTGCTCGGGCTCCGCCTCCTCGCGCCAATGGGCGCCGATCGCCTCGACCGCAGCGCGCGCTTTTTCGCCGGAGAGGACGCGCGGTCCGAGGCTGGTCGCCATCATCCCGGCCGCGTCGGGCTTGCCAAGAAAATGTCGGGCGAGGGCAAAATCGATCCGATCGATGCCGTTCGGCGTCACGTTGAGGACGCGCGTGACCAGGCGGGTGATGTCGTAGGCGGTGCCAGGCTGCATAGCTGACCGGGGAGGAAGGGGACGGCGGCCTTTTACGGGAAGCTCGCGCCGGACGCCAAACCCGTTAAATCAGGGCCATGACGTCCATCTCGACCAAGCTGCTCCCGGCGCAAAACGCGGCGCGTGCGGAGCTTACGCGTACCAAGCGCGCCGCGACGATCCTCCTCGCCGTTGCCTTCATCACCGCGCTGATCGCGCGCGCCATCCAGCACCTGCATCCGGCGCTCGGCTTTCTCGCCGCTTTTGCCGAGGCCGCGACGGTGGGCGGCCTCGCCGACTGGTTCGCCGTGGTTGCGCTCTTCCGCCATCCGCTCGGCCTCCCGATCCCGCATACCGCGATCATTCCGAACAACCGGCATCGCATCGCCACCAGCCTCGGCGAATTCGTGCAGGTGCATTTTCTCGGGGCGGAGGTCGTCTCGGCAAAATTGAAGAGCATCGATTTCGTCGATGTCGTGCGCCGCTGGCTTGAGGTGCCACGCAACAGCGCCGGCCTGGCGCAGACGATCCTGCGTTTGCTGCCGCAATTCACGCGAGCGTTCGAACATTCCGGCGCCGGTTCGTTTGCGCTGCGTTTCGTGCGCGGTCAGACGAGCCGGATCGATTTTGCGCCGTTCGCGGCCGACTTCATCGATCTCCTGATCAGCCAAGGCCACCATGGCCAGCTTTTCGACGCAGGGCTGGCGGGCGTGGCAAAACTCCTGAGCGACAAGGGAACGCTCGAGACGATCCGCGCCAAGATCAAGCAGGAGCTGCCGGCGCTGTTCAACTTCTTCCGCGCCGACGCGATCCTTCTGAACCGCATCGTCACATCGACATTCACGTTGACGGAAGAGATCAGGAACAATCCCGATCATCCGCTGCGCGCCGAGTTCGATGCGTTTCTGCAAAAGTTTGCGCGCGACTTGCGCGAGCGGCCTGAAGCCTATTCGCAGACGATACGCGATTTCGCCGGCACGATCGGCAATAATTCCGAAATCGGCAATGTTCTCGGGAAATTGCTTGCCGGGCTCATGGAAGCGATCCGCGAGGGCGCACGCGAAAGCTCATCGCAGCTGACCCTGTCGCTCACGCGCCTCCTGGTCGAGGCGGGCGCAGGAGTCGAGGCCGAGCCGCATTTGAAGGCTTATCTGAACGAGGCGGCGGCGACCGCGCTGGCGACCATCGTGGAGCGCCGCAAGAGCGGCATCTCCCAGTTTATCTCGGATCAAGTCGATTCCTGGGACATGAAGGAACTCATCTCGATTATCGAGGTCAATGCCGGGCGCGATCTGCAATATATCCGCTTCAACGGCACGATCATCGGCGGGTTGGCCGGGCTCGCGCTGCACACGGTGGAGTATGTGGCGAGGTTGTAGCCGAGCTCCGCATCACAACGGTGGCTGAAGGTCCGTTTCGGCGCGGCCGCAACGGGCTGCGGCACCGATGATATCATTGAGCCTCATCCCGCGGGATGGCCGGGACAAGCCCGGCCATGACGAGCCCTACGGCGCGTGCGTTGCCAGCGTGCACTCCATCTCCTCCGACTCGATCTGCAGCGTCGCGTGGCAGATGCCGAAACGCCGCTGCAATTCGGCGCAGGTGCGGGTGAGGAAGGCGTCGCCGCCGCTTCCCTCCGGCATCACGAGATGGCCGGACAATGCCGTATCGGTCGTGCTCATCGCCCAGATATGCAGGTCGTGCAGCTGGGTGACGCCAGGCAGCGTCTCAAGGAAAGCGCGGACCTGATCGGGCTCGATGGACCGCGGCACGGCGTTGAGGCTCATCGCGAGCGAATCACGCAGAAGCGTCCACGTGCCCCAGACGATAACGATATTGATGACGAGACTGGCGACGGGATCGAGCCAAGCTGCGCCGGTCAGCTTGATGACGAATCCGGTGATAACGACACCGGCGGCAATGATCGCGTCGGCGAGCATATGCAGAAACGCGCCGCGTATGTTGAGGTCGCGTTTGCGTCCCGAGACAAACAAGAGCGCGGTCGCGCCGTTGATCAGAATGCCGATCGCCGCAACGATCATGACCACATTGCCGGCAACGGGCGCGGGATGCATCAGGCGCAGAATCGCTTCCCACGAGATCGCGCCGATGGCGATCAGCAGAAAGAGCGCGTTGAGCAGAGCCGCGAGAATCGAGGTTGCGCCGAGTCCATAGGTGAAGCGTGGCGTCGGCGGCCGCCGGCCGAGCACGCTGGCGCCCCAGGCCACCGCCAGGCCAAGCACGTCACCGAGATTGTGCCCGGCGTCGGAGAGAAGCGCGACGGAATGGCCGTAGATTCCGTAGACCACCTCGATCGCGACAAAGGTCAGATTGAGCCCGATGCCGATCGCGAAGGCACGGCCGAAATCAGTCGCGTCGGCGTGCACCTGGCCGCCTGCCTCGCCATGCGCGTGATGATGAAGATGTGCGTGCATCGGCTCTGATATAGGGGCTCAGCCCAGAAGCTCGACAAGCGGTGGGATGAGCGGTTCGTCAGCAGGCGGCATCGGATAATTGCGCAGGTCGCGGGCGCGCACCCATTTCAGGGCTTGCGCCTCGCGTGCCTCGAGGAATCCCTCCCATTTGCGACAGATATAGAGCGGCATCAGGAGGTGGAACTCATCGTAGGCATGACTCGCGAAGGTGAGCGGCGCCAGACACGGCACTTCCACCTTGATGCCGAGTTCCTCGTTGAGCTCGCGGATGAGCGCCTCCTCCGGGCGCTCGCCGTCATGCAGCTTTCCGCCGGGAAATTCCCACAAGCCGCCGAGCATTTTTTGGGCGGGACGCTGCGCGATGAGGACACGATTATCGGCGTCGACGAGCGCGACGGCGACGACGAGCAGCAGCGCCGCGGTCACGGGCCGGTCAGGATGAATTTGACCTTCTTCGTCTCCTTGTTCGGCACGGTGACGATGTCGTATATCGCGCCACCTTCCGAGAAGAGATTGCCCTTCGGGCGCCACATGATCTGCGTCGTGACGTAGTATTTGCCCGGCGCGACATTCTCGAATGTGAAACGGCCGTTCGAGTCGCTCGTCGTCGTTCGCGTGTAACTCGCATATTCGGGATCGGCTTCGATTTTTGGGATTTGCCAGGCGGGCATAAATTTCTTGCCTTTGTAAAATTGCGCGAACCGCGCCTCGCTGTAAGGGGTGACCGGGATGAGCCGTATTGTCTGACCGACGGCGTTCTCGACGGCATTGTCCGGGCGCCGCATGAACGCGTGACCTTCGATCGTAGCTTTGCCTTCCTTGTGGATGAAGGCGGCGGCTTTGGGATCGAAGGCAGGCTCTTGCGCAAGAGCGGAGGAGGCGGCAAGCGCCGCGGCAACAAATCCGATCAGACCGGAGACATGGGAACGCATGCGATGCGTCTAAGCACCGGACCGCGACGGGCACAAGAGGCGCATAAACGCGAATAAAGGCGAGGTATTCAGCCTCGCCTTATTGCTTGATTTGCTGCTCGCTTAGATCAGCCAATGCGACGTGTCGACGGGCTGCGCCTTTTCCGAGTGGCCGTCACGCATCAGGTCTGTGCGATGCATCGGATGGGCGCTGGCGACGATCGTGCTGGCAAGCCCGAGGAGCAGAGCGGTCGCGAACAGGAATTTGATCAGCTTTTGCATTGTGTGGGGGTCCAAAAAGCGGGAGAGCGGGGCGAGCCCGCTCTCGACGGTGCTTCTGTGCCTTAGGCGACCTGCGCCTGGGCCTGTCCTTCCGGCGCTCCATACGAGGCTACCTGCGGCCGAGTCTGGCCCTCGGGTGCTTTGTAGGAGGCGATCTGAGGCTGGGTCTGGCCTTCCGGCGCCTTGAACGAAGCTACCTGAGCCGGGCTTTGACCTTCGGGCTGGCTATAGGACGCGATCTGCGCCTGGCTATGGCCTTCCGGAGCGGCCGCGAATGCTGCGGCGGGGCTGGTGACCAGGACGCTCGCGAGCAGTGCGATTTTGAGGATTGTCATTTTCATTCTCCTGTCTCTCAGCCTGTTTTGGTTGTTCTCGGCTGTCGACGTGGGAGATAGGCGCGATTGACAACGGCATAATCATGCTTTGCTGGGATTCATTATCCCGGCAGTCTGGATAATCCGACCGGGGCCGGTGGAGTTGAGAGACCATGCAGCGCTATGACGACCTCCTGATCTTCGTCCGCGTCGTCGAGCGCGGATCGTTCGTCGGCGCGGCGCGGCAGCTCGGGCTGCCGCCGACGACCGTCAGCCGCAAGGTCCAGGAACTCGAGGCTCGACTTGGCAGCCAGCTCCTACGCCGCACCACCCGCCGCGTCGCCGCCACGGAGACGGGGCAGGCGGTCTACGAGACGGCGGCGCGCGGCTTTGCCGCCATCGAGGAGGCCGAGACCTTCGCCCGCAAACGTCACGACGAGCCCTCGGGCGTGCTCAGGCTCACCATGCCGCACGCCTTCTCGCGGCTGCAATTCGAGCCGTGGCTGCCGGAATTCATGGCCCGCTACCCGAAAATCCGCGTCGAACTTTTGCTGACCAGCGCGCCGCTGAACCTCGTGGAATACGGCATCGATGCCGCCATCCGCGCCGGGCCACAGCACGATTCGAGCTATATCAAACGCGCTCTGTTTCGGGGAGGGTTCGCAGTCGTCGCCTCGCCCGAATACCTCGCCCGTGTCGTGCGACCGCGCTCGCCACGCGATCTCGCCGCTCATCCCATCGCGATCGTCGCCAACATGCTCGATCGCAGCTACGGACCGCATGCTGTTCCCGCGACATATTCGTTCGAGAAGGATGGCAAATACGAGGAGATCATCTTCGCCCCGGTATTGTCGGTGAACGACCCCGATCCCCTGGTTGCCTTTGCGCTCGAGGGCGCCGGCATCGCTGTCGTCTTCGAGGCAATGTCGCGCGACCACGTCGGCAACGGCACGCTCGTCAATGTCTTCGAAGATTGGCGCATCAGCGCCGAGCTTGAACTGTCGATCCTCTACACACCGCGCGCGACGATGGAATCGAAGGTGCGCGTCTTCGTCGAGTTCATGCTCGACAAGCTAAAGACCATGCGATGACTTGCGGTCGGTCAGTTCGGCCGCAGGTCATGCGGAGCGTCGAACTCTCAGTAGCGGATGCCGGAGCCGAACAGCAGCCAAATAATGATGATGATGAGCAAGATGCCGACAATGCCGATGCCGCCGCCGCCGTAATATCCGCCACGATATCCGTAATAGCCGCCGCCGCCGAACAAGAGCACAAGGATGATGATGATTATCAGAAGAGTCATGATGCCGGCCCTCGTGGGATGCCTAAGCTTCGTTGTCCAGCCCGGCTAACGCAAGCTCCAGCGTTCCGGTTTCGCCCGCATTTCGGCGGTATGCACAGGTGGTTAAGCTCAGCCGGGCGGCAACAGCCGATGCATTGCACGTTTCAGCGACGTCGCGAGACGGTGCCGGCGCTCTTCCCGCAGTGCGGTAGCGCGGTCGCGAACGTAGCTCATCTGCACCGCCCGACGTGGTCCGATGAAGGGCGCATGCCCGTGCCATGACCTGTCGCTGCGGCGGAAGGCGACGAGCGTGCCTGCCTCCGGCGCAATCTCGACCGCTGAGTCGGCGAGATCAGGGGATCGCAACAGCCGCAGGCGGCCGCCCGGCGCATTCCACTCGCGATTGAGATAGAGCAGCACGGTGACGAGTTTGGAGCGCGAGTCCGTGTGAACGGCGCCGTCCTGCGCGCGCAGTTCGCCGCGGATCGTGGTGACGGTCGGCCTGTCAGCGAGATCTACTGCGAATTTCCCTTCGACAGCGGCGCGGAAAGCGTCGCCTTCGAGCTCGCGAAGCAGAGCGGCGAACGATGCGCAAATCTTCAGTGAAGCGGGCATATGCGAGCCCGGTCCGGGCACATCCGGAAATGCAGCGACGATCGCGTCGCGTTGCTGCGGATCGATCACGTTCTCGACGACGACATGATCGAAGGGATCGTACTGCAAGTGCGCAGCTTCGAACACCGTGAGATCGAGCCAGGCCGCTTCGCGCGTCTTCGCCGCAAGTGCCGCTGCCGTCATCGCGCTGCTCCCGCGCTGGCGAGCATCGCCTCCGCCGCCGCGAGGTCACCGATCTCATTCACATTGAAGAACGCATCATACGGCTCGACCGGCCAGCTCACTTCCGCGACTTCATATCGCGCGGTGAAGCGGTCGATCTTGCGTTCGCCTTCCTGAGTAAGGGCGCGGCGCAGTTCAGTGCGCAACGCCACCGGCCAGAGCGCGATCACCGGATGCGTGCGCCCACCCGATGCCGCCACGGCAATCTCGCAGGCTTCGCTCACCCGCGCCGCCTGCAGGCGTTGCACGAGATCGCGCGGGATGAACGGCGTGTCGGCGGCGACGCTGACGGCGCATTCCGCCGGCGTGACATTCGCCGCCACCCAGTCCAATCCCGCCAAAATTCCCGCGAGAGGACCGGCGAAATCCGGCACGTCGTCGGCAATGACAGGAAGACCGAAGCGCGAAAAACGCGCGGGATCGCCGTTGGCATTGAGCACGAGCTGCGCACATTGTGGCTCCAGTCTCCCGATGACGTACGCAAGGATCGGCTTGCCTGCAATCTCCTTCAGAGGCTTGTCGCCGCCGCCCATCCGGCGGCCCAGACCGCCGGCGAGAATGATGCCGGCGACCGGCTTGTCACTCATCCGGACTGGCGCCCTTGCGGCGATGGCGCGCGTCCTCGTCGGCAACGTGCGCGAGCTCTTCGTCGAATTTGATACGCTCGGTGCCGGACACGACGGTGAATCTTTTGCCACGCATGCGGCCGATCAATGTGAGCCCGGCTTTCTGCGCGAGCTCGACCCCCCAAGCTGTGAAACCGGAACGCGACACGAGTACGGGAATGCCCATGCGGACGGTCTTGATCACCATTTCCGACGTAAGTCGGCCGGTCGTGTAGAAAATCTTGTTCGACGGATCGCAACGGGTCTGCAGCATCCAGCCTGCGATCTTGTCGACGGCGTTGTGGCGACCGACGTCCTCCATGTAGACGAGCGGCCGATCTTCTTCGCACAAGACGCAGCCGTGAATCGCGCCAGCCTCAAGATAAAGCGACGGCGTCTGGTTGATGATGTGCTGCAGGCGATAGAGCCAGGACGTCTTGAGCGGCGTCGGCGGCAGCTTCGCCCGATCGATCGCCTCGATCAGGTCGCCGAAGGTCGTGCCCTGCGCACAGCCGGAGGTGAGCGTGCGCTTTTTCAGCTTCTCCTCGAAATCGGTGCGCGCTTCGGTGCGCACGACCACGACATCGAGCTCTTCGTCGAAATCGACGCCGGTGATTTCGTCTTCCGGCGTCAGCATCAGCTGGTTTAACAGATAACCGAGGGCGAGATAATCGGGGTGATCGCCGATCGTCATCATAGTGACGATCTCCTGCGCATTCAGGTACAGGGTCAGCGGCCGCTCGACGACGACGCGTGTTCTGATCTTTGCGCCGGTGTGATCGACCGCGGCGACCTCCTGCGAGAGGCGCGGATCGAGCGGATTCGGCCGGATGATATAGGAGGAGAGGAGGTCGTAGCCTTCCTCGCGGAGCTTTGCGCCGAGGGCGGGCATTAAAGCATCCCCAAGCCGTCATCGCGAGGAGCGTAAGCGACGAAGCAATCCAGGGACAAACGCTTCAGTCTGTGAAGCAGCGGCCCCTGGATTGCTTCGCTACGCTCGCAATGACAACCCCAAAGCATGATTCACACCCGCGCCAGCATGTCGCGATTGATTTCCTTGATCGAGGCGCAGCCGGCCGTGCCCATCGTCAAATCCAGATCGGCGATCATGTTGCGTAATACAGCGCGCACGCCTGCCTCTCCCGCAATCGCCAGCCCGTAGACATAGGGCCGGCCGATGCAGACGGCAGTGGCGCCGAGCGCGAGCGCCTTGAAAATGCCTGCGCCGCCGCGAATGCCGCTGTCAAAGAGTAGAGGCAAGCGCCCGCCGACCGCTCGCGCGATCTCGTCAAGCGCATCGAGCGACGCACGCGCGCCGTCGACCTGCCGCCCGCCATGGTTCGAGACGACGATCCCATCGATGCCGAGATCGAGCGCCTTGCGCGCATCGTTTTGACGATTGATGCCTTTGAGCAGGATCGGCTTCGAGGTGTGCTGGCGCAGGAAGGCGAGCTTATCCCAGGTCAGCGCCGGATTGGAATAGATCGTCATGAACAGCTGCGCGGCGGCAAGCATATCTTCTTCCGGCGGCTTCTTCAGCATGGCGCGAAATGCTGGATCGGAGGTGTATTGCGCTAGCCCCATGCCGCGGATGAACGGCAGATAGGCATAATCGAGATCGCGCGTGCGCCAGCCGAGCAGCGTCGTGTCGAGTGTGACTACGATCGCATCGCAGCCGCAAGCTTCCGCGCGGCGTACTAGACTCGCGACGAGCTCGTCCGACTTCGACCAATAGAGCTGGAACCAGCGCGGCTGATCGCCCATCGCCTGCGCCATCGTCTCCATCTGCACTGAGGCCTGATTGTAGAAGATCATCGGCACGCGCTCGGCGGCGGCGGCTTTGGCGGTGGCGAGATCGGCGTCTTTGTGTGCAAGCTCCTGCACGCCGATTGGCGCGACGAGGAGCGGCGTGGCGAGCTTGCGGCCGAATAGCTCGATTGAGAGATCGCGGGCGGCAACATCGCGCAACATGCGCGGCACGATGCGCCAGCGGGCGAAGGCGGCGGTGTTTTCTTCGACCGTGTGCTCGAAACCTGCGCCACAGGCGATGTAGGCGTAAGCTTCGGGCGCCAGCTTCTCGCGCGCTTGTCGCTCGAGCTCCGCAAAGGCAATCGGCACGGCTGGCTTCGCGCCGGCCATCGCGCCTTGCAGGTAGATTTCGAACTGCCGCAGCGGTCCAGGGCCGGCGGGGGGAACGGGTTGCGGGATGTTGGCGGTCATCAGCCGAGCCTAGGGAGCCCAAGGCGTCGAGACAAGTTTTCGCGCCGCCCACACCGCGTCACTGCCGAGCCAAACTAGGGCCGGCGATGACGGCAATCACTCCGCCGCTTCGCGGATCTCGAGCGGGCTCACCCGTGCGGCGCAGAACTTAAACTCCGGAATTTTGCCGAACGGGTCGAGCGCCGGATTGGTGAGCAGGTTCGCCGCCGCTTCCGCATAGCAGAAGGGCATGAACACCATGTTCTCCGGCACGTCGGAATCCGAGCGCACCTTCACCTCGACGATGCCGCGTCGTGTCTCGAGCTTGATATAATCGCCGAGCCGCAAGCCGCGGCGGCGCAGCTCCTTCGGCGACATGAAGGCGACCGCCTCCGGCTCGAGATCGTCGAGCACGCCGGCGCGCCGTGTCATCGAGCCGGTATGCCAGTGTTCTAGCACGCGGCCGGTCGAGAGCACCATCGGATATTCGTCGTCGGGAATTTCGTCCGGCGGCACGACCCGCGCCGGCACCAGCTTGCCCCGCCCACTCTCGGTCGGGAAGCCGGTCGCGAAGATGATCTCGTTGCCGGGCTTATCGGGCGCATCGACGGGGTACGTCACGGCGCCCTCACGCTCGAGCCGCTCCCAAGTGATGTTGTTGAGCGACGGCATGACCTGCGCCATCTCGCGGAACACGTCGGCAGGCCCGCCATAATTCCAGTCGCAGCCGATGCGCCGCGCGATTTCCTGGATGATCCACCAATCCTGGCGCGCATCGCCCGGCGGATTGACAATTTGACGCGCCATCTGCACGCGCCGATCGGTGTTCGTGAACGTGCCGACCTTTTCCGCAAAGGCGGAGGCCGGCAGGATCACGTCGGCGTGGAATGCCGTTTCGGTGACGAACAGGTCCTGCACGACGAGATGTTCGAGCTTCCCCAGCGCCTGGCGTGCATGATTGAGATCGGGATCCGACATCGCCGGGTTCTCCCCCTCGACATACATGCCGCGGATCTCGCCAGCATGGATCGCGGTCATGATCTCGACGACGGTGAGACCGCGCTGCGGATCGAGGTTCTGGCCCCAGAATTCCGAGAACAGGTCGTGCACCTCTTTCTTATCGACCGGCTGATAATCCGGGTAGAGCATCGGGATCAGCCCGGCGTCGGACGCCCCTTGCACGTTGTTCTGGCCACGCAGCGGGTGCAGCCCGGTCCCAGGACGGCCGACCTGCCCGGTCGTCAGCGCGAGCGCGATCAGGCAACGCGAATTGTCGGTGCCGTGCACATGCTGGCTGATGCCCATGCCCCAGAAGATGATCGAGGCACGCGATCTCGTATAAACGCGCGCGACTTCCTTGATCGTTTCGGCGGGAATGCCGCAGATGGCTTCCATCTTCTCGGGCGGGAATTCCGTGATCTTGGCCTTCAGCTCCTCGAAGTTCTCGGTGTATCCGGCGATGTATTGCTGATCGGTCAGCCCTTCGGTGATGATCGTGTGCAGCATCGCGTTCAGAAGGGCGACGTCGGAGCCGGGCTTGAACTGCAGATGGCGCCAGGCATGCCGCGATATTAGCTGCCGCCGCGGGTCCATGACGATCAGCTTGGCGCCGTTCTTCGCGGCGTTCTTGATGAATGTCGCAGCAACGGGATGATTGATCGCCGGATTGGCGCCGATGATGATGATGACTTCCGCATCGAGTGCCGCGGCAAAGGGCGCCGTCACCGCGCCGGAATTCAGGCCTTCCATCAATGCGGCAACCGAAGAGGCGTGGCAAAGCCGCGTACAGTGGTCGACATTGTTTGAGCCGAAGCCGGTGCGCACCATCTTCTGGAAGAGATATGCCTCTTCATTAGAGCCTTTCGCCGAGCCGAAGCCGGCGAGCGCTTTCGGTCCATGCTCGTCACGAATGCGCTTCAGTCCGCCGGCGGCGGCGTCGAGCGCTTCTTCCCATGTGGCTTCGCGGAAATGCGTCCACGGATTGGCGGGATCGACCTGGTCGTTGGCATCTTTGCTGGCGTTTGGCAGGCGAATGAGCGGCTTCGTCAGCCTGTGCGGATGGTTGATGTAATCGAAACCGAACCGGCCCTTGACACAGAGGCGGTTGTGGTTCGCCGGCCCGTCGCGGCCTTCGGCATACACAATTCTCTCATCCTTCACCTGATAGGTGACCTGGCAGCCCACGCCGCAATATGGGCAGAGCGAGTCGACCGTACGATCGGCCCAGACTGCGCGTTTCTGCGTCGCGTCATCCATGAGCGAGGCCGGCATCAAGGCGCCGGTCGGGCATGCCTGGACGCATTCGCCACAGGCGACGCAGGTCGATTCGCCCATCGGGTCGTCGAAGTCGAAAACGATTTTGGCCGCCGCATTGCGATAAGCCATGCCGATCACGTCATTGACCTGCACCTCGCGGCAGGCGCGCACGCAAAGCCCGCATTGGATGCAGGCGTCGAGATTGACGCGCATGGCCGGGTGGCTCGAATCCGTCGTCCAGCGCTCGGCGGCGGGGAAGCGGCTCTGCGTGACGTCGAGTTGATCGGCCCAGTGCCAGAATTCCGAGTTGGGATCGTGCGAATTCTCGCGCGAGGGCTGATCGGCGACGAGCAGCTCCATCACCATCTTCTGTGCTTTGGTGGCGCGCTCGCTTCGCGATTTCACTTTCATGCCGACGGCCGGCATGCGCTTGCACGAGGCGGCAAGCACGCGCTCTCCGTCGATCTCGACCATGCAGGCGCGGCAATTGCCGTCGGGACGGTAATCGGGCGCATCCTTGAAGCAGAGATGCGGGATTTCGTGGCCTTGGCGTTTCGAGACCTGCCAGATTGTTTCGCCGGGCAGCGCCTCGACCTGTTTGCCGTCCAATTCGAAGATGATCTTGTCGCTCATTCCGCCGCCTGTTTCGGGGAGAATTCTTCCGGGAAATATTTGATCACCGACGTCAGCGGGTTCGACGCGGCTTGACCGAGGCCGCAGATCGAGGCGTCGCGCATTGCCGCGCTGAGCTCCTCCAGGAGGTCGCGATCCCAGTTGCCGCGCTCCATCAGTTTTGCCGCCTTTTGCGTGCCGATGCGGCAGGGCGTGCATTGCCCGCAGCTTTCATCCTCGAAGAAACGCATGAGGTTCAGCGCGGCTCCCTTCACGTTGTCCTTGTCGGACAGGACGATGATTGCGGCCGAGCCGATGAAGCAGCCGTATTTTTCGAGCGTGCCGAAATCGAGCGGGACGTCGTCCATCGAGGCTGGCAGGATACCGCCCGAGGCGCCGCCGGGCAGATAGGCGCGGAACGTGTGGCCGTCCGCCATGCCGCCGCAGAACTCGTCGATGAGTTCGCGCACGGTCACGCCCGCCGGCGCGAGCTTCATGCCGGGCTCCTTGACGCGACCGGACACGGAATAAGAGCGCAGGCCCGTGCGGCCATTGCGGCCCTGGCTCGTCCACCAGTCGGGCCCGCGTTCGACGATGTCGCGCACCCAATAGAGCGTCTCGACATTGTTGATGAGTGTCGGCTGCCCAAAGAGCCCGACCTGAAACGGGAACGGCGGCTTGTGGCGCGGATAGCCGCGCTTGCCTTCGACGCTTTCCAAAAGCGAGGATTCCTCGCCGCAGATATAGGCGCCGGCGCCGCGGCGCAGATGCAGGATAGGGCCGCCCGGCGGCAGCTTCGCCATCTCGCGGCGCAGGATTTCCAAGACGGCCGGGTATTCGTCGCGCATGTAGATGTAGACGTCAGTCGCCTCGACCGCATGCGCGCCGATCAGCGTGCCTTCGAGAAAGCGATGCGGATCGCGTTCGAGAAACCAGCGATCCTTAAACGTGCCGGGCTCGCCCTCGTCGCCATTGACGCACATGAGGCGGGGGCCCTTTTCGCCCATGACCGAGCGCCATTTGCGGCCGGCGGGGAAGCCGGCGCCGCCAAGGCCGCGGAGCGAGGCTTTGTCGAGCGCTTCGAGCACTTGCTCGACCGACATTTCGCCGGAGCGCACTCTTTCGAGCAGCTTGTAGCCGCCGTGCGCGACATAGGCGTGGTAATCAACGTAATCAGGAATATGCGGATGCGTGTCGCGCGCCTTGGCTGTGGCGAGCACGCTGTCGACCGTGGCATGGTCGACGAAGTTGTGGCCGACCTCGGCCGCGGGCGCGGTATCGCAACGCCCGACGCAGGGCGCCCGCACGACGCGGATGTCACCGCCGACGCGCGACTTCAGCGACGCAAGTAGTTTCTCAGCGCCGAACATCGCGCAGGTGAGCGAGTCACACACGCGGATCGTGAGCGGCGGAATGCTCGGGTCGCCTTCCTTCACGACGTCGAAATGGGCGTAGAAGGTCGCCGTCTCGAACACCTCGGCGAAGGCGAGCTTCATCTCGTCGGCGAGCGCGGCGAGGTGGGCGGCCGAGATCTGCCCGTACGTGTCCTGGATGAGGTGCAAGTGCTCGATGAGGAGATCGCGGCGGCGCGAGCGGTCGCCGAGGAGGGCGGCAATTTCGTGCGCGGCATCGGGATCGACCTGGCGGCCCTTGGGCACGGGGCGGGCGCGGCGACGGCCCTCGCCCGGGTGATCGAAATGTCTGACTTCGTGGACGTTTCCCTGTCCGTTTCCGGAGTTTTGGCTCATTGCGCGCTTCTGCTGCGGCCCTCGCGGCGGCTTACCGAGAGATAGTTTACCGGCGCACCGCGCCTATGGCTAGCCGTGGTATACCAGACTTTGGCTGAACGAG
>JAFASC010000043.1 GCA_019244955.1 Methylobacteriaceae bacterium
CCGTTTCGCTCCACCCACTCCTTCAACATTTCGGCCCGTATCCGGTTTGCTGCGCCGGTCGGATGTCCATCGCCGGGGATGTAGAGAACAGTTCCGGGGTGGTCGGCCGGATTGATCGTTGCGTCGATGACATAGGCCCCGGCGTCCCGCAGTTTCTGCATGACCTCAGCATCGGTGTAGCCGGTCGGGCTCAAGTAGGTGGGCAGGAAGGGTAGATAGAGGATGAGGGTGGGTACGCCGTAATCCCTGCGGGCGACCTCAACCGCGCGTGCGACGACCGCGATGTAGAGGTCGATATCGGCGCGTCCGATCCTAACGAATGCCGGTGCGACTAGCGCGCGATATGCGGCGCTATTCCCCAGCGCTTCACGCACGATTCTCTCGAGGCCTTCCGCGCATGGACCGATGTACGTCACGCGGCCCTCTCACAAAATGTAGCGAGGTGACCGCAACATCCCGGGATGCATGCACGATGTCCGCTCGGCATGCCAGGCAGCCGTCTGGAACACGAATAGCTGCGGTCGCTTAAGCCGGGCGCTAGCAACGCCGGTTTCCATCGCGCGCAGAAACTGTTGAGGTCCGTACCCGCTGATACCGAAATTGACGATGTGCAGACGTCGATCTTCAAGATCGGAAAATATTTGTGGAAGAGTCTCGGAATCGCTGAGGCCTTCGCCGTAGGTGAAGGAATCACCGAAAAAGGCAATCGTTGGCGCGTCTTCGGCAGACGCAGTCTTGCGCTGAAGATGCTCGTCGATAGTTTGCACGGCCTCAAAGATAAGGTTTCCTGTTTTGCGGTCGATCTTTTGGACATGGAACACGCCGGGAGCATTTGGCACCCATCCGAGGACGGGATTCGGCGCAAATGGGATCTGTTCCTGGAGCTTCAGGGAGCCCCCGCTGTGAAACAGCTCGTACGCTTCGACTAAGATCAGGCAGAAGAAAATCGACGCTACCACGAGAGAGATATCTCGAAGCTTGCCCCGCACGGCGACCATCAGGCCGACCAGAAACAGGAAAATGCAGAGGAGATAGAGCAGCAGCGTATAGGCATTGTAGCCTACGCTGTAGACGGCCGTTGCCGCGGCCGCAGCAATGAGAAGGATCAGATAACGCATGATTGGTCTTGCCGCACAGTCTACTTTCCAGGCGCGTCCTCACCGGCTCTCATCCCGGCGAGCCGGCTTTTGCAAGCGGCCGTCTGCTCTCGCCGAGTACGGCGAGATATTGCGAAGCTGATCGTGCTCGGCATCTCTTGTTCGCTCACGTGCGCCTAGCTAACTGACATCGGAATTCCACAAAGTTACGGCAGCTTGGCCGATGCCATGCCGTTCAGCCAGTGGCGACGGTGCTTACATCAGAAACGAAAGTCGCTACCTTGCCTGGCGCTCCGCCGCTGCTAGACCGAACGGTCGCGCTCGTGCATCCGGCGTGGCATTCTTGTGGCACTGCTACTGTGGTCGCCGGACAGGCCAAAGCATATCGCCAACTCGGGGCTCGGGTGGTTTCTATCGCCCTCAGCGATCAGGTCGTGTTCGGCCTGGCGGCAGCCCGTTTCACGCGAGCTTACCTCGAGGCGAGCCCGGAACTCGATGCTGACCGCCGGTTTGTAACCGGGCTCAGCGGAAGTGCCGTTCTCAATCCGCTGAAGATCGCGCGGATCGGCTGGAGCTTTGCGCATGGGGACCACGCGGCGACCTACCTAGCCTTTGCGTTGAGCAGCCCCCAGCTCTCCCGCCTGGGTCGTGAGCGGTTCGACCTGGTGCACTGCAATCACTTCTTCTGTATGCCTCTTGCCCAGTCATTGCGAAGCGCGCAGGGCTGCCCTTTGCTCCTGGACACCCATGATATCCAGGCCAAGCAGTACGCTTTGCGGAACACCAACGGGTGGTACTTACCGCCCCGCGCGAGCTACAAGTCCATGCTCGCCCGCGAGCTCGAATGGCTCCGCCGGGCTGACCTTCTCCTGCACCTGAACACGGAGGAAGAAGCTACGTTTCGCGCCCTCCTGCCGGGCCAGCGCCACGTCTTGCTCTACCCTCCAGTTGAGGCGATCCCTACCGGGCCGGGCGGCTGCGATCTGGTCATTGTAGCCAGCGCCAACGTGCCAAATATCCTATCGCTTGAATGGTTTCTGCGCGAGGTGATGCCGCGGGCCGGCGACATTTCGCTTGCCATCTACGGCAACGTCGACGCGGCGATCCGCAGCCGAGATCCGACCCTTTACCGGCGCTTTGCCGGCCATTTCCGCGGCCGCATCGATGACATCGGAGCCGCTTATGCGAACGCGGCTGCCGTCCTCCTGCCGACGACCGAAGGGCACGGGTTGTCGATCAAGACCATCGAAGCTCTTTCGAGCGGTGCCCCTCTGATCGCGACCCGCCACGCCTTTCGCGGTATCGCAGTCGATCCGGCCTCCCTCGGAAACGTGACCATCGCCGACAGCCCTGAGGCATTCGCCGCAGCGCTCCCCAAGCTCGCGGCAGAGGAGGCGGAGCGCGACGTCCGTCAAAACAGCCCGACACGCCGGCTTTACGAGGCAGCCTTTTCGCCCGCCGCATACAGGCAGAGCCTAGCGCGGCTCGTCGGGCCGCTCGTCAGTGCTCGTGCCAATCTGAGCGCATAGGGTCATCAGCCCAGTGACGGCGGCCGAACTCAGCACGCATGCGGCGGGAACAGCGAGTGCGAGCAGGCCGTGGACGGCGAAGGCCCAAGTCCCGGCTGCGGCGCCGAGCGCCAGCGCCGACCATCCGAGCGCGTCTCGGAGCGCCGGCGCGCCGCTCCCTTGCCCAAGACACCAGAGCGCCAGCTTCTCCCCTAGCCCGAACACAGTTCCTGTTACGAACGTGCCGCCAATCCGTTGACCAGTATCGCTTCTGAGAGCCGCATTCTGCATGCCCATGGCGATCGCCAGAAGCTCCGTCGCGCTGAGAATTGGGCTGTGGAGAAACGAGCAGGCAAGGGCAAAGGCGAGGAGCAGGCCTTCAGACAGCAATATGGCCGGAACGTGCCAGCGGCCGGAGAGCGAGTAAACCAGGGTCCCGGCGAACGCGCCGAGAACGAAGCAGACGAGGAGTATGGCTGGTAGCCGAACAAGGCCGATATCAAGTCGGGTTAGCCCGATCCCGAGCTGCGTCGTGTTCCCGCTCATGAATGAAACGTAAAAGCCTCGTTCTTGGACTCGTACTCGCCGGCACGACAACTCTCTTCGTGCGCAGTGTCGGACGGAGCCACGGATGAAACGCATCACGCGGAAGGCGACAAATCGAAAAAAGTGCGCTGGGCAAAGCGGCCGGCGAGCAAGGATGTTGGTGCGCAACTGGCGGCGGCGCAAACGCCGCCGGTGCAGCCCACCCTCGGGCGCGGTGGACGGGGGGCCCGCGTTACTTGGCGCCCGTCGCGGGTGCGCTGTCGGCCTATCCGCGCCTCGGCGCCGGCTATGCAGCCGCACCGGCGACGACAGCCTCAACTTCGCTCGATCCGAGCTTGCCCCCACAAGCCTATCGCGGCCCAAGCGCCGGCCCCGGATCGCGCTGACGCTGCCGCGCGATCACAAACGCTTAGAGCCTGATCCCTGCAATGCTTTTGTCGTGGCAACGGCGTGGCGCGCGCGACCACGACCTGTAAAGTCGGCGATCGGAGCTTCTTGTTCCCGCGAACCCAAACCTGTACCCAGAGCAACAGAACGGCCCTGCCGCACGCCCCGACCCGGACGCACCATGAACGCCCCACAAGCCGTGCCGGCCTTCAACCCACTCGATCCCGCCTTCATCGCCGACCCTTATCCGACCTACCGGATGCTGCGCGAAAGGAACCCGATCTGGCCATCGCCGCTCGGGCCCTACGTGCTGACGCGCTACCGGGACATCGACGCGGTCACGCGCGACCGTCGCTTTGTTCATGATTTCGAGGGCCGCATTTCCGGCAACGGCCCCCGGGACATGCTGATGGATCAGCCGGTATTCCAATCACTCAGACGCTCCATGCTGGTGCAGGATCCGCCCGACCACACGCGCCTGCGCAATCTCGTCGTGCGCGCCTTCACGGCCCGGCGCGTCGAGGAAATGCGCCCGCGCATCGAGGCGCTGGTGCACCAGCTGATCGACGAGGTTCTGCCGCGAGGCCGCATAGATGTAATCGCCGACCTCTCGCACAAGCTGCCGGTGATCGTCATCTGTGACATGCTCGGCGTACCGGAGGAGGATCGCGCGCAGTTCCTGGGCAGCTTCCGCATTTCCGGCCGCGCGCTCGAGCCGATTCCGCTCTCGGCACACGAGCTCGAAGAGGCGAACGCCAGCACGATTGCGACGCGCACTTATTTTATGAGCCTGTTCGAGCGGCGCGAGAAGGAGCCCGGCGGCGACGACCTCATCTCGGCGCTGCTCGCCGTGCGCGACGAGAATGACGGGCGGCTCTCGCAGGACGAGCTCACGTCCAATATCAATCTGCTTTTCGCCGCGGGGCACGAGACGACGGCAAACCTCATCGGCAACGGCTTGCTGGCGCTGCATCGCCAGCCCGAGCAGTGGGAGAAGCTGACGCGCGATCCCTCGTTGGCGGCGAATGCGGTCGAGGAATTGTTGCGCTATGACTCGTCGGTGCAGCTCACCGCGCGCAAGGCCGCAGAGGACGTCGAGCTCGGTGACGAGAAAGTCTTGATCAAACGCGGCGACGGCGTGATCTGTTTATTGGGCGCCGGCAATCGCGATCCCGCCCGCTACGATGATCCGGAAAAACTCGACATCACGCGGCAGAATGTGCGGCCCTTGTCTTTCGGTGGCGGCATCCATCATTGCCTGGGCGCGCAGCTGGCGCGCCTTGAAGGCGAGATCACCTTCCGCGCTTTGGCCGAACGCTTGCCGAAACTCACGCTCGAGGACATCGACAAGCCGCAATGGCGTCCGACACTGACCTTGCGCCGGTTGGCGGCCCTGCCGGCGCGGTGGTGAGGTTTTAGTTCACCTTAGTTCGCGCTCCATGGCGAGCGCGATGCCCTGCCCGACGCCGATGCACATCGTCGCGAGCGCGCGCTTGGCGTTGCGTTCGTTCATTTCCATTGCGGCGGAGAGCGCCAGCCGCGCGCCGGACATCCCTAAGGGATGGCCGATGGCGATGGCGCCGCCGTTCGGGTTGACGTGTTCGGCATCGTCGGGAAGGCCGAGCGCGCGCATGCAGGCGAGCGCCTGCGCGGCGAAAGCCTCGTTCAACTCGATCACGTCGAAATCGCTGACCTTCAGCCCGAGCCGCTGCATCAACCGCTGCGTGGCGGGCACGGGACCGTAGCCCATGATGCGCGGCGCAACGCCGGCGGTCGCGAGCGCGCTCACCTTGGCGAGCGGTTTCAGGCCGTATTTCTCGACGCCCTCGCGGGACGCGACGATCATCGCGGCGGCGCCGTCGTTCACGCCCGACGCGTTACCCGCGGTCACCGAGCCACCCTTGCGGAAGGGCGCCGGCAAGGACGCAAGCTTGTCGAGCGACGTTTCGCGCGGATGCTCGTCGCGATCGACCGTCGTTACCGCGCCTTTGCGACCCTTGATCTCGACTGGAGCTATCTCCTTCGCCAGCCTACCGTTCTTCTGCGCCGCCGCAGTGCGCATCTGGCTGCGTAGCGCGAAGGCGTCCTGGTCGGCGCGCGCGACCTGGAATTCTTCCGCCACGTTCTCCGCCGTCTCTGGCATGGAATCAACGCCGTATTGCGCCTTCATCAAAGGATTGACGAAGCGCCAGCCGATCGTCGTGTCGTAGATTTCGGCGTTGCGCGAAAACGCTTCCGTCGCCTTGCCCTGCACGAACGGCGCGCGCGACATCGATTCGACGCCGCCGGCAAGCACGACATCGGCTTCGCCCGCCTTGATGGCGCGCGCCGCCAGCCCGACCGCGTCGAGGCCGGAACCGCAGAGCCGGTTGACCGTGCTTCCCGGCACAGTTTCGGGCAATCCGGCGAGCAGGAGCGCCATGCGTGCGACGTTGCGATTGTCTTCACCGGCCTGGTTCGCACATCCGGCATAGACTTCGTCGATCTCTTCGGGGGGAAGGTTCGGCGCCTTGGCGAGCGCCGCTTTCATCGCGTGCGCGAGGAGGTCGTCCGGGCGCACGGCCGAAAGCGAGCCGCCGTAGCGGCCGACCGGAGTGCGTGCTCCCTCGCAGATGAACGCCTCGCGCATTGGTGTCCTCCCGAAACCGTCGCGACTTCCGTAGACCCGGCAGCCGATGCTGTCGATACGCGATTGCGAGCCATGCTAGAGCGGCAACAATGGAGGACTGAATGGACCTGTTTTCATTGAAGGACCGTGTCGCGCTGGTCACCGGCGGCAATGGCGGCATCGGACTCGGAATGGCGGAAGGTCTCGCGCGCGCCGGTGCGCGCGTCGTGCTTTCGGGCCGCGACAAGGCCAAAGCGGAAAGCGCGCTCGCTTCGCTGCGCGCGCGCGGCACGGACGCGAATTTCATCGAGGCCGATGTGACGCACGAGAATGCCTGTCGCGCGCTGGTGGCGAGCGCGGCCGAAAAGTTCGGCCGGCTCGACATCCTCGTCAACAATGCCGGGATCAACATCCGCAAACGGCCGGAGGATCTCTCGGCAAGCGAATGGCACGCGGTGATCGACACCAACCTCTCGGCCGCGCTGTTCTGCGCTCAGGCGGCCTACCTCGAGATGAAGCGTCAGGGCGGCGGCAAGATCATCAATATCGGCTCGATGATGAGCCTGTTCGCCGCGCCTTACGCGGCGGCATACGGCGCCTCGAAAGGCGGCATCGTGCAACTGTCCCGGTCCTTGGCGACCGCCTGGGCGGCGGACAAGATCCAGGTCAATGCGATCCTGCCCGGTTGGATCGATACCAACCTGACCCGCACCGCCCGCGAGCAGGTTGAGGGGCTGCATGAGCGGGTGCTGGCGCGGACGCCAGCCGGCCGCTGGGGCGAACCGGGCGATTTTGCCGGGATCGCCGTGTTTCTGGCGAGCGCAGCGTCAGATTTCGTCACGGGCGCGGCGATTCCCGTGGACGGCGGCTATTCCATCGCCTCCTGACTGCGGCTTTGGCGCCACACCCTCCTGCTTTCTCCAGGCCGGCCAAGCTATCGCCCTTCCGTGCCTCTTTCGGGCCGCAAAGCGCCGCGAAACGGCTAAGCCAGCAAAGGGAAGTCTGGATGCTGCTTCGTATCGTTACTGCCGCCGCCCTCTCATGCGCCTCGACGGCCGCCGTTCTGGCCGCCGCCAAAGGGCCGGCCGAAAAATACCAGGAGATGGTCGCCGAATACGCCCGCGCCCACGGCATTCCCGAAAAGCTCGTCCACCGGGTGATCGTGCGCGAGAGCGGCTACAATGCGAAGGCAATGCATCACCGCTACTGGGGCCTGATGCAGATCACGTACCCGACCGCCAAGAGCATGGGTTACAAAGGAAAGCCGGCGGGCCTCCTCGATCCGGAGGTCAACCTGACCTACGCGGTTCCGTACCTTGCCAACGCCTACATGGTCGCTGGCGGAGACGAGAACCGCGCCGTGCGCCTCTACGCCAGCGGGTACTATGTTTCCGCGAAAAAGGCCCGCATGCTGGCGAAATTGCGCACGGCGGATTCGGCGCCGGTGAGGCCCGACCCTATCGCGCCGCAAACGCCGGCGGCGCAACCGAGCCTTTTCGCGATCATGTTTGGCGCCTCGCCGTCGATATCGGCCGATCAGTATGTCGCCACGGCCGACCTGGCCGCCACGGTGGATGACGGCGGCGAAGACGCCGCGCCTGTTTTGGCGGAGGTTCCACTGCCGCCGCACCGGCCGCGTCACCTCGGCCACACCGTCACTGCCCGTCGCTGATCCTCCGGAAGGAGCGTCGCGTCGGCGAGGCTCGGCGCATACACCCGCGCTCCATTTGGATTTCTTCCGGCGAAGCTCGCTTAACGTGGCACGCGATCTCATCGGTGTCGGCTTGTTTGTCCATGGGGTCGGCGGGCGTATCGTCGAAACCGAGGCTTACGATCCCAGCGAGCCAGCGTCGCATAGTTTCGGTGGGCGCACCGAACGCAATGCTTCCATGTTCGGCCCTGCGGGGCGGGCTTATGTCTATCGTTCCTACGGCATTCATTGGTGCTTGAACTTCGTCTGCGGCGACGGGAGCGGCAGTGCCGTCCTGATTCGCGCGCTTGAGCCGACGCGAGGCATCGACGTGATGCGCAAGTGCCGCGGACTCGATGAGCTGCTCTTGCTTTGCGCCGGTCCGGGGCGTTTATGCCAAGCGCTTGCGATCACGCGCGAGCACGACGGGCTCCGACTTGATAAACCGCCCTTCGCGTTAGAGGGGCGCGAGAACGAGCCGGAAATCGCCACGGGAGTGCGGGTCGGGATCACCCGCGCCGCCGAGCTCCCCTGGCGTTTCGTCGAACTGGATTCGCGGTTTGTCAGCCGGAAAATTCCGAAAGCGGTGAAACCGAGCTATTGACCCAGTTGGGTTCCGGGAGACGATCAACGTGTGGAAGATCGGCGCGATCGAAATCACACCCGTGACCGAGCTCGAGATCGCCGGCGGTACACGATTTATCTTACCGCAGGCGAGCCGCGAGGAGGTTCTGAAAGTCGGTTGGCTGCAGCCGCATTTTGCCAATTCTGAAGGCCGGCTCAAAATGGCCGTGCAGTCGTTTCTGGTGAAAACGCCG
>JAFASC010000100.1 GCA_019244955.1 Methylobacteriaceae bacterium
GCGCAAGGACGGCCTCAGGCGCACCGCGCCACGTTCGATTGATATCGGCATGAGTCTTCCCCTCGTCGTAGTCCGACTTATGGCCAAGCTGCCTGCGGCCGCGGTGCGGAAACGCACATGAGAGGATGTGCGAACCGCGCCCGCTAAGCCCGATTTTCAGTGATGGCGATGATGGTGCCGATGAATCCCCCGGCTCACGTAAACGGAGCGGCCGACCGCCGGACCTGGTCCGGGTCCGTAGCCGTAACCGGGCGCGTAGGCATAACCCGGCGCATAGCCATAGCCGTATGCCGGTCCATAGCCGTACGGGCCGGGACCCCAATAGCTCGTCGGCGGCGAGTTATAGCCGACCATCGGACCGCTGGGAGAACCCCAGTAGACGCCGTTCTGGTAGCCGTTATTGATGCCCTGGGCCGTCGGGAGGTCGCGGGCTCGGGCGTCGCCGAGCCCGGTGTCCATCCCGCCGCTGCCGCCGCCGCCTTGCTGGGCATATGCAGAACCCGATAACGCCGTACCGAGCGCCAGCGCGCCGACAAGCGCGATTTGTCTGATCATGATCTTCTCCTATGAACGGGCCGCGCGCGTCTACCGATAGCGCGCATGGTGCCGATGACGATGGCGCGAGATATAGGCCGAGCGGCCGCGATACGAGGTGGGGCCGGTCACATAGCCCATGCGGGGCCTTCCATAGCCGTAGGCGGGCGCGCCATAACCATTGTTGATGCCGACCGATGTCGGTTGATTTTGCGCCCGGGCGTCACCAAGCCCGCCGTTTCCAATGCCTTCCATCTGAGCCGAGGCCTGTCCAGCCGATAAAGCGGCGAACAGGCCCAAAATTGCCGCGAATGCGAATTGTTTCATCGTGAATGTCCTGACGGTGCGGGATGGAATGGCTGCGAATTGTCAGCTACAACGCGCTCGAAGCTGGAGGGTTTCCCGGTCGTGGCAAACGGTCGGCCAAAGAGTCAGGCCTGCGTGAAGAGAGAAACTTTATGGCACCCACTCCCCTGAGCCTCGGCAAGGAACTGATCGCGGAGCAGACCGCGAAAATGCTGATCGAGGTCAAGGCAATCCTCTTCGATGCCGAGAAGCCCTTCACGTTCACGTCGGGTTGGGCAAGTCCGGTCTACGTCGATATGCGCAAGATCATCTCATATCCCCGCTTGCGCAACGCCATTCTTGACCTCGCGGTGACCACGGTGCAGCACGAGATCGGTTACGAGACGATCGATGTCGTGGCCGGGGGCGAGACAGCGGGCATTCCCTTCGCCGCCTGGCTCGCCGACCGGCTGATGCTGCCCATGCAGTACATCCGCAAAAAGCCGAAAGGTTTCGGACGCAACGCGCAGATCGAGGGTGATCTTCATCCGGGCGGGCGGGCGCTGCTCGTCGAGGACCTCGCCACCGATGGGCGCAGCAAGGTCAATTTCTGCAATGCCCTGCGCGAAGCGCAGCAATCGTGCGCGCACGTACTTGTGTTCTTCTTTTACGACATTTTCCCGCATGCACGCGAGGAGATGGAAGAACTCGGCGTGAGGCTGCATTACCTCGCCACATGGTGGGATGTCCTGCGCGTCGCACGGGAGAACGAATATTTCGCGACCCGGACTCTCGACGAGGTTGAGAGCTTCCTGAAAAGGCCGGCCGAATGGTCGGCAGCGCACGGCGGCATATCGGAATTCAAAGCCGCGGGTTGAGCGGCGGACAAACTGGGAGGAAGCTACACATGGTTGTTCGCGTCTCGTCGGCGTTCGCCGTGGCATTCGCCATCGCCGGCGCTTCAATGGCTGCTCGCGCTGAAATCGCCGTGTCCTCGAATGATGCCCATACGGTCACCGTCAATGGGCAACAGATTGCCGCCGACCCGGTCGCCGCCGATACGCTCTCGATCGTGGACCTTGCAAAATACCCGCCCCAGATCACTGCGACGATCGACCTGCCCGGCAGCGTTGTCGGACCGCCCTATGCCGTCGCCGTCGCACCGGACGAGAGCTTCGCGATCGTCTCGTCGGCGACAAAGCTCGATCCCGCCGATCCGAAGAAGATCGTTCCCGACGACCGGGTCTCGGTCGTCGAACTCGCGGACGGACCGAAGGTTGTACAACAGGTTTCTGCCGGCGCCGGCGCGACGTCGGCCGGCATGTCGCCCAACGGCTCGCTCGTCCTTGTCGCCAACCGCACCGAAGGTACGGTTTCGGCCTTTCGGCTGAACAACAAGAGGCTCGAGGCGCTCGACAAAATCGATCTCGGCAATCCCAAAGCCGGTCCCAGCGGGCTTGCCTTCGTCTCCGATCGCGTCGCACTCGTCTCGCGGGACGGCGACAACATGATCAGTGTGCTGCGGATCGACGGTGATAAGATCAGCATCGATCCGCGCCCGCTCACTACGGGCGTGAGGCCTTACACGCTTGGGGTCGGCAAAGATGGAAATCTCGCCGCGGTTTCCAACATGGGCCGCGGCGACGGGGATATCGACACCGTGAGCCTGATCGATCTTTCCTCAGAACCGTTCCGCACTGTGGAGACAATTTCCGTCGGGGCGAGCCCGGAAGGTCTGCGCTTCTCGCCGGACGGCAAGTTCCTCGCGATCGGATGTCAGGAAGGCACGACGAAGAAAAACGGTTCGCCGTTCCAGACCGCAACCGGTCGCCTCCTGATCTACGCAATACAAGGCAAGAACCTGCGCAAGGTATCCGAGGCGCCGATCGGCCATTGGTCGCAGGGAATTGCGTTCTCGAAGAACGGCGACACGATTATCGTGCAGAACATGGTCGAGCGCACGCTCTCGGTATTCCGTTTCGATGGCCAGAAGCTAACCGCAGGCACGCCGATCGCAATCGGCGCCGGCCCTGCCGCGCTTGGGACGGCGTGGCGCTGACGCCCGCGGCCCTTCCAGCCCGAAGGACCGGCTAACCAATCACCTCCGGAGGGGAAAATGTCAGAAGCCGTGCACGAAATCGCGCATGACGCCACGCATGAGGCTGCGCATAGTGCAAAAGGTGAAGCAAAGCTGATCGGGCTGCTTATCTCGATTCTGGCGTTGTTTTTGGCGGTCTCCGAAATGCTCGGAAAGTCGGCGCAGACCCATGGCCTCGCCCTCAACATCGAGGCCAGCGACACCTGGAATTTCTATCAAGCGAAAACAATCCGGCAGACTGTTTTGCGTGCGACTTTGGACAGCGCGAAATTAGCGGCCGCAACGCGCGGACCGGAGGCCGACAAACAGTTTTCCGCTTGGCAGGCAACCATCGACCGGCTGGAAAGCGATCCGGCCAAGAACGAGGGTCGCAAGGAACTCCTCGAGAAGGCCAAAGACGTCGAGCACCATCGCGATGAAGCTTTCGCGAAGTACCACGCCTACGAGACTTCATCGCTGATCATCCAGCTGGGGATCGTTTTGGCGTCGGTCGCGCTGCTTTCATCGGCGATGGTCTTCGCCTACGCGGCCGCGGTGCTCGGCGGGGTTGGTCTTTTGGTTCTTCTCGCCGCCTACACCAACTTCGCGCCGGTCATGGCCTTATTGCACTGAGGCAAGCTCGAACGGCCGCCTGCGCCGGATTTGGCTTCCCCGGCACCTGAGGCTATGCCTCGACGATGGAGAGTGAAATACCCCCGTGTATCGACGTGCGGCTTGACTCCCGCGACGGCGGCGAAGTCGCGTTCATTCGCGTCGACAATCAGCGCAAGCTGAACATTCTCGGGCGCACGCTGATGCGCGAGTTCGTCGCCACGATGGAGGACGTCGGCAGTCGCGAGAACGTGCGCGCAATCGTCATCTCGGGCGCCGGCGAGCGTGCCTGGATCGGCGGCGCCAATATTTTGGAAATGGCGGAGCTCGATGCACAAAGCGCGCGGGATTTCATCACGCTTCTCCATCATGCCTGCCGCGCCGTGCGCGATTGTCCGGTGCCGGTGATCGCAGCGATCCGCG
Source organism: Methylobacteriaceae bacterium (assembly GCA_019244955.1). Taxonomy (GTDB): domain Bacteria; phylum Pseudomonadota; class Alphaproteobacteria; order Rhizobiales; family Beijerinckiaceae; genus JAFASC01. Next base: position 3,932 of record JAFASC010000100.1, read on the forward strand.
GCTATACACTTGGCGCCGGTTTGGAGCTTGCCGCCGCTTGCGATCTACGCATCGCGGCGAGCGATGCGATTTTCGGCATGCCTGAGGTCAAGGTCGGCATCCCCTCCGTTATCGAGGCGGCGCTATTGCCGTCACTGATCGGCTGGGGCCGTACCCGCGAGCTGCTTCTGTTCGGCGAGAATATCGACGCCGCGAAAGCTCATGAATGGGGGTTGATCCAGAGCGTCGTGGAACCAAAGGCTTTGGACGAAACTGTCGAAACCTATCTGCACGCGCTGTTTGCAACCGGACCACACGCCATCCGGATTCAAAAGAAGCTGATCCGCCGATGGGAAGACCTCACCGTCAGCGACGCGGTCCAGGCTGGCGTCGATGCGTTTGCGAGCTCCTTCGAGAGCGATGAGCCGCGCCGTCTCATGCAAGCCTTCCGCCAACGGCGGTCACGTTAGCAAGTGGAGAGCCCTGCCCCATCCCGCGCACCGCTCTGGGTGATGGTCGCGGCGCTGACCTCGATCTTTGCGATGAGTCAGGCCTACCGCACATTGCCGGCGATCGTCGCCAACGGCATCGAAGCGGAGTTTCATCTTTCGGCCGAGGCGATCGGCTTTTTTGCTGGCGCGTTTCATCTGTCATTCGGCCTGATGCAGCTCTTTGTCGGGGTAGCACTCGACCGCTACGGGCCGAAATGGACCGTGTGCGTGTTCTTCTCCGTTGCCGTGCTCGGCGGCGTTCTTTGCGCTGCGGCGCCGAATTTCACGCTCCTGAATATCGGGCAAATCCTGCTCGGGGTTGGAAGCGCGCCGGCTTTCCTCGCGGTTCTGCTCTTCACCGCGCATGCCTTCCCGCCAAACCGGTTCACCAGCATTTCGGGATACGTGATGAGTTTCGGCGGACTCGGTATGCTTGCAACCGCGACGCCGCTGGCTTTCGTTGTACAGGTCTGGTCGTGGCGCGCGAGCTTCGCCTTGCTGACGATTGCATCCATCCTGGCGCTCGCCGCCGCGTTAATTGTCGTGGGCGACCGGCCACGACGCCCCGATGCGAAAACCGAAACCCTCGGCAGCGCCTTCCGGCAGGCGGCGCTTCTGTTCACGGCGCCGCAGACGGCCGGCATCCTCGTCCTAGGCGCGATCACCTATTCTTCGCTCCTGGCGCTGCGGGGCCTTTGGATCGTGCCGCTCTTCGTGCAGCGCCACGACTTCACACTGGTGCAGACTGGCAACGTCGTTCTGCTTCTCTCGGTCGCAATGCTGTTCAGCCCGATGCTTTTCGGCCGCATGGACCCCGGCGTGCGCTGGCGGCGGCACGTCATTGTCGGCGGAGCGCTGAGCTCCGCCCTCCTGATTCTGATTCTCGGCTGGGCGGCGCCGCGGCCCTCCGGGATGGACATCGTGCTGACGCTCGCGATCGGCTTGGTGAGCGGGTTCATCATCCTGCAATATGCCGACGTGCGCGCCTCTTATCCCGGCGAAGTGGTCGGGCGCGCGTTGGCGATTTTTACCATGGCCATGTTCTTGGGCGTGGCCCTCGTGCAATGGCTGACCGGTCTAGTCGCCGGCTTCGTCATCGCGCGTGGACACGAGCCGCTCTTTGCGGTCCACGCGACCCTCGCGCTTTTGTTGATCGCCGCCTCGGCGGCCTTTGTGGCGTTGCCACGTGCCGCCACGAACGCACCGGCCGCGGCGGCCGCGGCGGTAATCAGGGAAGGCGAATGACTCCGAAAATCATAAGCATTGAAACCATCTACCAAGGCTGGGCGAAGTTTTCGCGCGCAATGATCCAAACCGGCGGCAAACCGTTCAAGCGCGAGATCGAGGATCACGGGCGCGCCGTCGTCGTGCTGCCGTATGATCCGGAAAGGCGTGTCGCAGTTCTGGTGCGGCTGCTCCGGGCCCCGGTACTGCTCGCGGCGGGCGAGGACTCGCTCCTGGAGGCCCCGGCCGGTCTTATCGACAACGACGATCCCGCCGATGCCGCACGGCGTGAAGTGATGGAGGAAGCGGGAGTTCGCATCGCCGAGCTCGAACATATCGCGACGGTTTGGACCATGCCGGGGATCTCGACCGAGCGGATGGATTACTATCTCGCAGCCTTTTCACAAGGAGATCGCATCGGCACGGGGGGAGGCGTCGCCGCCGAGAACGAAGACATCACCGTCGAGGAGCATTCGCTCACCGACCTTTGGTCATCGGCGCGGCGTGGCCAATTGTCGGATCTGAAGACGCTCACGCTCGTTTTCGCGCTGAAAGACCGGCACCCCGAACTTTTTGATTGACCGGTCGTGCCGGACTCCCCTGCCCCCGAGTTCGACGAGGCCTTTCGAGCGCGGCTCATCGAGCTGATCGCATGGCGCCGCGACGTTCGTCGCTTCCGTCGCGAGCCGCTTGGGCAGGGCACCCTTGAGCGGCTCATCGAATGCGCCTCTCTCGCCCCCTCCGTCGGCCTCAGTCAGCCTTGGCGCTTTGTAATTGTCGAGGATGCCTCTCGGCGAGCTAACATCCGCGCCTGTTTCGAGACGTGCAACGCCGATGCGCTGCGCGCACAGGCGTCCGAGCGTGCGGCGCTTTACGCGCGCTTGAAACTCGCCGGACTCGATGACGCGCCGGTGCACATTGCGGTTTTCGCCGAGCGCGAGACGGCGCAAGGCCACCGACTCGGCCGGCTGACGATGCCCGAGACGATCGACTATTCCGTCGTGATGGCGATCCATACGTTCTGGCTTGCGGCACGCGTCGAAGGGATCGGTGTTGGCTGGGTCTCCATCCTCGATCCCGCTCACGTCGCCGCGATCTTGGAGATTCCCGCCACATGGAGCTTCATCGGTTACCTCTGCGTCGGTTATCCCAGCGAAGAGAACGACGTGCCGGTGCTTGAACGGGAGGGCTGGGAAACACGCCGCGCCGCACGCGAGTTTGTCCTCTATCGGTAACCGATTCGTCGCCCGGCTCACGCGATTGAGACAAGCGGCCACTAAACCCTCTGACGAGTAGCAGGACGTGGTGGCTGATGCGAGGCAGCCGATCCGCCAACACCGCCGACTAAACGATCGCGACATCGAGCAGCGTAGGGCCCTGCTGATGCTTTAACGCCTCGCGGATCGCCGGCGCGAGGTCGCTCGCGTGGTCGACGCGACGTCCCGGCACGCCCTGCCCTTTGGCGATGGCGACGAAATCGATGTCGGGCAATTGCGTGCCGACGACGAGGTCCATCTTGAAATGATCCTTGAATTCCTCGAGCGCGGCGTAGCGGCGATTGTTGAGGATGACGAAGATGATCGGCAGCCGGTTTTGCGCCGCGCTCCAAAGCCCTTGAATGCCATACATTGCCGAGCCGTCGCCGATGAGCGCGATGATGCGCTTTTCGCTTTCGGCAAGCGCAATACCGATGGCCGCGCCGAGCGAGAAACCAAGGCCGCCGCTCGCCATCGTGTAGAACGTGTCCGGCCGGTCGAAGGGGAGATAGGCCTGCATCGGCTGGCGTGCGGTTGGCGCTTCCTCGACGACGATACTGTCGGCGGGACGTTCGGCGGCCAACGTCTGCATGACGAACTCGGCGCTCATCGGGTCTTTTGCCGGCACGACCGGCCGCTCCGCGCGTGGTGCAGGCGCTTGGCGTTTCGGCGCGCGCGAGCGCTCGAGGATATCACGCAGTGCCCAGCCCGCGCTCGCCACAACCGTGTCGCCGACCGGCGACCATGAGGCGGCAACGGGATCTTCCGTCAGGTGGAAAAGTGTTGCGTGTTCGGGAACGTGCGGCCCCTCGCCCTCCACATGATAGGTGAAGACGGGCGCGCCTATCACGAGGATGACGTCATGGCCGGCAAGGGCGCTGCGGATCCCGTCGCGAGCCGGCGGCAGGAAACCTGCAAACAAGCGATGGTTTTGCGGAAATGAAGCCCGCGCCGCATGCGGGCTCATCCACACGCGCGCCTGATGGCGCTCGGCAAGCGCAATGATCTCGTCCCAGGCTTGATCGCGATCGACTTCCGCTCCGGCGATAAAGACGGGGTGCTCGGCGCGGTCGAGGGCTTCGACGACTCGGCTCAGCGCTTCAGGATCGGCACGTAAGGCGCGGCTGACCTGCCGCTCCGCGACAGGGGCGGCGATTTCGTCCCAGTCGTCGACGGGAATGGAGAGAAAAACGGGGCCGCGTGGGGGCTGCATCGCAACGTGGTAGGCGCGCGCCAACGCTTGCGGCACATCGGCGGCGCGCGCCGGCTCGTTTGCCCATTTCACGTAAGGTTTGGGAAATTCCACCGCCTGCTGCGCAAACAGAAAAGGCTCGAACGGCAGGATCGATCGCGCCTGCTGGCCCGCCGTGACGATCAATGGCGTCGCATTGCGGAACGCCGTGAAAATATTGCCGAGCGCATGGCCAACACCCGCGGCAGAATGGAGGTTGACAAAGGCGGCGTTGCGTTTGCGCTGCGCATAGCCATCGGCCATCGCGACGACAACGGATTCCTGCAGGCCGAGAATGTAGCGAAAATCATTAGGGAAGGCGCGGAACATCGGCAATTCGGTCGAGCCGGGATTGCCGAAAATCGTGTCGATCCCGAATGAGCGCAACAGCTGGATCACGCCCTCGCGAACGGTGATATTTTGGCGCTTAGGGACGTCGGTCATCGGCATCTAGTCCGCAAAACATCAATGACCTCCCACCGGCGGCGTTCCATGCGTGTGGAAGGATTGGATCGTCTGCAGTCCCCAGGCTTGGCCCTTGGCGCGTTCCGCCTCGCTCCACACGATCGGCTGCCAATCCGGCGCGAGGATCAACCGGGCGCCGGCATTGGCGACCTCGAGTCGATTGCCGCCCGGCTCGTAGACATAAAGGAAGAACGTCTGCTGGATTGCATGCTTGTGCGGGCCGGTCTCGATGAACACGCCATTCTCGAGAAAGATGTCGGCCGCGCGCAAAATTTCTTCGCGGCTGTCGAGCGCGTATGTGACGTGATGGAAGCGCCCGCGCGTGCCGGTGTGATCACGCGAATAGGCGAGATCGTAGCTCTTGTTCGTGAACGTGATCCACATCGCAGCTTCGGTGCCGTCGTTTAGAACAATCTGCTCGGTCAGACGGCCGCCGAGATAGCGTTGGAAAAACTCCCGGTTCGCCTTGATGTCAACGGCAAGCCCGTTGAAGTGATCGAGACGACGGACGTTGGCGCCGCGTGCGGGAAAGCGCTGCGCTTGGTTTTTCAAGGCGGGCTTCAGGCTTGCCGGCGCTACATAGCGCTCGGTCTCATAATAGAGTTCGATTACGTGGCCATCGGGATCGTGGCAGCGGTAGGCGGGTCCGTGGCCGAGTTCGTCGTCGACCCAACCGATCTCGTAGCCGGAGCCCTGGAGCGCGGCGACGCGGCGCTCCAGGGCCTGGGGGCTGCGTGCACGGAACGCCGCGTGCCCGAGGCCGGACGTTTTGGTGCCGGTCAGTTTGAGCGAATACCGCTCGTAATCGTCCCAGGCACGCAGATAAACGGAGTCGCCCTTGCGCCCGCTCTCCGTCATGCCGAGCACATCGACGAAGAATTTCAGGCTTTCGTCCGGTTTCGGCGTGAGTAGTTCAATATGGCCGAGATGGGCGATGTCGAGGACGGGTTCTTCCGAGATGTCTGTCATGGCCGGTTTGCCCATTGATCCGTGTCGGAAATTCCCGATCGCGAATAGGCAATAGGAGTATCGGGGGCAAGCCCTGACCGGACAACCGCACCACGGCCACGAAAGATGATTGGTCTTTTTCGCGGCGCCAACCTAGGCTCGACCGGCGGGAGGACAAGCGGGTCATGATCCTTGGAATGTCGCTTCACGCGTTCACGCTTTTGCACGTGGTCATCAGCCTCGTCGCAATCGTCACAGGCTTCATCGTGGTGCTCGGAATGATCGGCGGCAAGCCGCTTCCGGCCTGGACCGCGCTTTTCCTGCTCACGACCGTGCTGACGAGCGTGACGGGCTTTTTGTTTCCCTTCGGCGGAATCACCCCGGG
>JAFASC010000158.1 GCA_019244955.1 Methylobacteriaceae bacterium
GAGCGGCGTCGGGAACCCGATCGTCTACCTCGGCTCCAAGACAGGGCGCGACGGCATCCACGGCGCCACCATGGCGTCGGCTTCCTTTGAGGAGAAGGCCGAGGAAAAGCGCCCAACCGTGCAGGTCGGCGATCCCTTCGCCGAGAAGCTGCTGCTCGAGGCCTGCCTGGAATTGATGGCATCGGGCTCGGTCATCGCCATCCAGGACATGGGCGCGGCCGGGCTGACCTCCTCCGCAGTCGAGATGGGGGCCAAGGGCAATCTCGGCATCGAGCTCGATCTCGATGCCGTGCCCTGCCGCGAGACCGGCATGAGCGCCTACGAGATGATGCTGTCGGAGAGCCAGGAGCGCATGCTCATGGTGCTCGACCCCGCGCGCAAAACCGAGGCGGAGGCGATCTTCCGCAAGTGGGGGCTCGATTTCGCGATTGTCGGGCGAACCACCGACACGCTGCGCTTCGTCGTCAAGCACGAGGGGGAGATCAAAGCCGACCTCCCGATCAAGGAGTTAGGCGATCAGGCGCCGCTCTATTATCGCCCATACGTGGCGACGCCGCCGGCAAACCTGGTCGATGCAAACTGGATTCGACCGCCGGTTGACAATCGGACAGCGCTTCTGCGGCTCGTCGGCTCCCCCAACCTCTGCAGCAAGCGCTGGATCTGGGAGCAGTACGATCACTTGATCCTCGGCAACACGATTGTGCCGCCGGGCGCGGACGCTGCGGTCGTGCGGATCGGCGACGGACCCAAGGGGCTCGCCCTCACCACCGATGTCGTCGCGCGCTACTGCGCAGCCGATCCGGTGCAGGGTGGCCGGCAGGTGGTGGCGGAAGCCTGGCGCAATCTGATCGCGGTCGGCGCCCGGCCGTTGGCGATCACCGACAATCTCAACTTCGGCAATCCGGAGCGGCCGGAAATCATGGGCCAGTTCGTCGGCTGCCTCCAGGGTATCGGCGAGGCCTGCCGCGCGCTCGATTTCCCTGTCGTATCGGGCAACGTTTCGCTCTACAACGAGACTCGCGGCCAGGGAATCTTGCCAACCCCATCGGTCGGCGGTGTCGGCTTGGTAGACGATGTTGCGAAGATCGCAACGCCCGCCTTCAAAGCGGCAGGCGATGTGATTTTCCTGATTGGCACCACCCGCGGCTGGCTCGGCCAATCAATCTACTTGTCCGAGCTATGCGGCCGCGAGGAGGGTTCCCCGCCTCCAGTGGACCTCGCCGAAGAGCGGCGTCATGGCGAGTTTGTCAGCGCGGCGATCCGGGCTGGCCGGGTCACGGCCGTGCACGATCTCGCCGAGGGCGGCTTGGCCGTGGCGCTGGCTGAAATGGCGCTCGATGGCGGGTTCGGGGCGCGAATCGACCGCTTGCCGGAGGGGACGCCCTGCCATGCAATCCTCTTCGGTGAGGATCAAGCGCGCTATCTTCTGACCACCACCAAGGCGGCGGCGGAACTCCTGGCAACGCAGGCGGAAACTGCCGGCGTTCCTCTCCTGCGGCTTGGCGAAACCGGGGGCGACGCGCTGATCCTGCCGGACATCGACGGCATTCCTGTTGCCGAACTTGTGCGCGTGCATGAAGCCTGGCTGCCGAATTATATGGCGGGAACTCCCGCGCCGACGAACTGAAGGACCGGCTCATGGCGATGCAAGCGGCGGAGATCGAGCGGCTGATCAAGGCGGCGTTGCCCGACGCGAGCGTAGAAATCCGCGATCTTGCCGGCGACGGCGATCACTACGCGGCGACCGTCATCTCGCCCGCCTTCCGTGGGAAGAGCCGGGTCCAGCAGCACCAGATCGTCTACAAAGCCCTGCAAGGGCGGATGGGCGGCGAATTGCACGCCCTGGCGCTGACCACCGCCGCGCCGCAAGATTAGCTGTAGTTGCAAGTTTGGCGGGGCTGACCTGGCGGGGACGCCTGCCCCAGCTCTTGCCTTCAGAAGGCGCCAACCCCAAGATCAAGACCAATCCGGAGATTCCTATGACCGATGCTCAGAGCGTAATCGACAAGGCAGTAAAGTCGAATGACGTCATGCTCTTCATGAAGGGCACGCCGCAGTTTCCGCAGTGCGGCTTCTCGAGCCAAGTCGTGCAAATCCTCGACTATCTCGGCGTTCCCTTCGAAAGCATGAACGTGCTCGCGGATGCCGATATCCGCCAAGGCATCAAGGAGTACGCGAACTGGCCGACGATCCCGCAGCTCTACATCAAAGGCGAATTCGTCGGCGGCTGCGATATCGTGCGCGAGATGTTCCAGTCGGGCGAACTCGCCTCGCATTTGACGGAAGCGGGGATCGTCTGCAGCCAGCCGGCGAAGGCTTCGTAAGCCGAGCTTTGCCCGCAAAGCCAAATCGGACCTGCGAAAAGCCCGCGGGGAACGCGCTCCAGCGTCCCACGCATTGCGTTTTCCGCAAAGAAGCCCACCATAGGGGGATTACTTGCGAATCTCGCAGGCTTCTTACACCGGTGGGTTCTCCGATGCTCGACCAACGCCTCGTCGTCTGGATTAGGGACGGCCTCTCCCGCCCCGGCAAAAGCCAGCACGGGCTGGCTGAAGCGCTCGGTCTCGATCCCTCCTCGATCTCGCGCCTCCTGAAAGGCGCGCGGCAGATCAAGACGCGCGAAATCGAGCTGATCTCCTCCTATCTCGGCTATGGACCGCCTGCCGATGCATTTGGCGCGACCGGTACTACACGAGGGCGGGAAGCAGCCTCGTCGACCGGCGCGGTCGTCGAGGCAATCGAGGCGATCGCGCGGGGCGAACTCGTCGTCGTCGTCGACGACGATGACCGCGAGAACGAGGGCGACCTCATCATGGCTGCCGCGCACGCGACACCGGAGAAGATGGCGTTCATCCTGCGCCATTGCTGCGGCATCGTCTGCGCGCCGATGCCGCCGGACATCGCACGGCGCCTCAATCTTGGGCCCATGGTGTCGGTCAACGACGCGCCCCTCTCGACTGCCTTCACCGTGTCCGTGGACGTGCGGCACGGGCTCACGACAGGCATTTCCGCCGAGCAGCGCACCAATACCGTGCGGGCGCTCGCCAACAACAATATGGGCGCGTCCGATTTCGTCCGTCCCGGCCACGTTTTCCCGCTCGTCGCCAAAGAAGGCGGCGTGCTCATGCGTTCGGGCCACACCGAAGCTGCGGTCGACCTGTTGAAACTCGCTGGCCTGCCGCCGGTCGGCGTTATCTGCGAGCTCGTCAACAAGGACGACGGCACCGTCATGGCCGGCGCGCAAATCCACGAGTTTGCCAAGATCCATGGCCTCAAGCGCATTTCGGTCGCCGATCTCATCGCGTACCGCCGCGCGCGGGAGAAGCTCGTCGCGCGCGTCGCCACCCTTCCCGTCGACACGATCGCCGGGCGCATGACACTGCATGTCTATGTCACGCCATTTGATCGCGTGCAGCATTTCGCCTTCGTGCTGGGCGAGATCGGCGACGGCATCGATGTGCCGGCGCGGATGCACCGCGCCGATATTTTGGGCGACGTGTTTTCCGGCGGCACCACGATCCGCCGCACCCTCGAACGCTTCCGCGCGGAAGGACGCGGCATCTTCATCTATCTCCGCGACGGCGCCGCCGGCGTGCCGGTGAACACGGTGCGTCCGGAGGCAAACGGGGCGGAGGACGAGCGCCAGCGCCAATGGCTCGATGTCGGTCTCGGCGCGCAGATACTGAAAGATCTCGGCGTCACCTCGATCCGGCTGCGCACCTCGGCGCCGCGCACCTATGTCGGGCTCTCCGGCTTCGGTATTGCGATCAACGCCTTCGAGGATGTCGGATAGCGCCCCTGACATCCGGCCCGCCTGTGATAGATGAGGCGTATGACGCTTGTCGACAAACGGCGCCCTGAATCGGAGCCGGGCGAGGCAACGCCCGCCCCCCGCCCGTTTACGCGTGCCGCGCTGGAGGCTGAGATCGCCGACCTCCACGCGCGCCACAATGGATCAGAGGACTTTCGTCCCCTGGTAATTGAGCGCTTCCGACGCGCGCTCAAGGACGGCCGCGCCGCTGCACGTGCCGAGCTGGAGGCGGGCGGGCATGGCAGCGCCTGCTCCCAGGCACTCTCAAATTTGCAGGATAATCTGATCGCGGCGATCCACGACTATGTCGTCGCTTACGTGCATCCGCCAAGCCGCGCCGCGGATCGCGAGCAAATGACCATCGCCGCCGTTGGCGGCTACGGCCGCGGCACCCTGGCGCCGGGATCCGACATCGATCTTCTGTTTCTGGTTCCTGCAAAACAGACGCAATGGGTCGAGCGCGTCGTCGAATCCGTTCTCTATGTGTTGTGGGACTTGAAGCAGAAGGTCGGACACTCGACGCGCTCTGTGGCCGAGTGCCTGCGCCAGGCGCGCGACGACATGACCATCCGGACCGCGCTTTTGGAAGCTCGCTACATCCTCGGCAACAACGCCCTGTTTGAGGACATGCGCAAGCGCTTCGAACAAGAGATCGTGCGCAGCACGGCGCGCGAATTCGTCGCCACCAAGCTCGCCGAGCGCGAGGCCCGAGTCCGCCGCGCCGGCAATTCGCGCTACCTCGTCGAGCCGAACGTCAAGGAAGGCAAAGGGGGCTTGCGCGACCTCAACACCCTCTTTTGGATCGGCAAATATGTTTATCGCGTGCGCGAGGCGCGTGACCTCGTCGAAGCCGGTTTGTTCACCCCGAGCGAATATGCGCTGTTTGTGCGTTGTGAGGATTTTCTGTGGCGGGTGCGGTGCCACATGCACTTCGTCACCGGCCACGCCGAAGAGCGGCTAAGTTTCGATCTGCAACGGGTTCTCGCAAGTCGCCTCGGCTACAAGAATCGGAGCGGCCTCTCCGCCGTCGAGCGCTTCATGAAACATTATTTCCTTATCGCAAAGGACATCGGCGACCTGACCGCGATCGTCTGCGCCGCGCTTGAAGAACGCGAAGCAAAACCGCGCGCTTACCTCGATCGCTTCGTCCAACGTTTCCGCCGGCGCAGAAAGGCGCTGCCGAGCGCCGACTTCGCCATTGAAACTGATCGCGTGACCGTGGCGCGTCCGGATGTCTTTGAAAAGGACCCGATCAACCTCATCCGGCTGTTCTGGATCGCCGATCAATATATCCTGCCGATCCATCCCGATGCAGCGCGGCTCGTCACCCGTTCCCTGCGCCGCATCGACAATTCGCTGCGCAACAACCCCGAAGCGAACCGGCTCTTTCTGGAAATTCTGACGTCCCGGCACGCGCCGGAGACGGTGCTGCGCCGCATGAATGAGGCCGGCGTACTCGGGCGGTTCGTGCCCGACTTTGGTCAGATCGTCGCGATGATGCAGTTCAACATGTATCATCACTATACCGTGGATGAGCACCTCCTGCGCGCTGTCGGCATCCTCGCCAACATCGAAGCGCGTCGCCTCGCCGAAGATCACCCGCTGACCAGCGAAATATTGCCCTCCATCGGCAACCGGACATCGCTCTACGTGGCGCTCTTCCTCCACGACGTCGCCAAGGGACGCAGGCAGGATCATTCGAGCGCCGGCGCGGAAGTCGCGCGTCGGCTGTGCCCGCGCTTCGGTCTATCGGAGGCCGAAACCGAGACCGTCGTCTGGCTCATCCAGAACCACCTCGTCATGTCCGACACGGCGCAGCGCCGCGACCTCGGCGACCCGACGACCATCGAGAACTTCGCCAACCGTGTGCAGACGCTGGAGCGGCTGAAAATGCTGCTTATCCTGACGGTGTGCGACATCCGCGCGGTGGGGCCAGGCGTTTGGAACGGCTGGAAGGGCGAGCTTTTGCGCACATTGTATTGGGAAACAGAGGTCGTGCTCGCCGGCGGTCATTCCGCGCTCGACCGCAAGCGGCGCGTCGAGAAGGCACAGGAGGAATTGCGCGCCGCGCTTCCCGGCTGGTCCGATCCCGAGTTCGAGGCGTATGCGCAGCGCCATTATCCGGCGTACTGGCTTAAGGTCGATCTGCCGCACAAAGTGAAGCACGCCAAGCTCCTGCATCTCACCGAGGTGGAAATGCGCTCGCTCGCAACAGAGGTTGCGACCGACGCTTTCCTGGGCGTTACCGAGCTGACCGTGGTCGCGCCCGATCACCCGCGGCTTTTGTCGATCATTGCAGGGGCGTGCGCGTCCGCCGCCGCCAACATCGTCGACGCGCAGATATTCACGACGACCGACGGTCTCGCGTTGGACACGATTTTTGTGTCCCGCGCGTTCGACGAGGACGAGGACGAACTGCGCCGCGCCAAACGCGTCGCGCAGGCGATCGAGAAGGCGCTGCGGGGCGAGATCCGGCTGCGCGATGTCCTTGCCGCCAAACGCACCGCCGCCAAAGCGCGCGACGCGGCCTTCACGATCGCCCCGGAAGTGAACATCGATAATACGCTGTCGAACCGCTACACCGTTGTCGAAGTCTCCGGCCTCGACCGGCTCGGCCTCCTGTACGATCTGACCACGGTACTTTCGGCGCTCAACCTCAACATCGGTTCGGCGCATATTGTGACCTTCGGCGAGAAGGCAGTCGATGTCTTCTATGTCACTGACCTGACTGGCGCCAAGATCACCAATGCCGCGCGCCAGGGGGCGATTCGCCGCCATCTTCTGGAGATTTTCGGCGCCGAAAGCGAGCGCAAGCAGATCCGCGCATCCGGATAAAAGCGCGCGTAGCAAGCGCTTGAATTTCGGCGCTGTCGCCCTGATATGCGGGCGAAGACTGATGTTGTTTCAACACGGACGGGGTGATGCAGGAGCCTACCCGCAAACAGAGAGATACGGCCGAGGCGCTGGACCAGGCGCCAGCTGATGAGGGTGCGAATCCGGCTGCCTCGCCTTCCCGCGAAGGGGTCGCTCCGCAGGGGCCGGCAGTAGAGGCGGCGCCGAGTGAAGTTGAAGCGCTGCAGCAGGAAAATGCCGGCCTCAAGGACCGGCTTTTGCGCGCGCTTGCCGAGATGGAGAACCTTCGCCGGCGCACCGAGCGCGAAGTTGCGGATGCGAAGACCTACGGCGTCTCGAATTTCGCCCGCGACATGCTCGGCGTTGCCGACAATCTGCGCCGTGCGCTGGACCACCTGCCGGCCCAGGCGCGCGAAAGCGCCGATCCCGCCATAAGGAGCCTGATCGAAGGCGTGGAAGTCACCGAGCGCGATTTCCTCTCGCGCCTGACGCGCCATGGCGTGAAGAAGCTCGATCCCCAAGGCGAACGCTTCGATCCCAATCTGCACGAAGCTCTGTTCGAAGTCCCCGACGAGAGCGTGCCGGCAGGCACCGTCGTGCAGGTTGTCGAGAGCGGCTACACGATCGGCGACCGCGTGCTGAGGCCCGCCAAAGTGGGCGTGTCGAAGGGCGGCCCGAAGGTCTGACGAACCGCGCACCTCCTGGTGCGCGAACGACTTGGAAGACTAGGTGCGGACCGCAACGTCTGCGATCCCGGGCGGCGTCACCCGCCGAAGCGTCAGATTGAACCGCCCACCCTCTGCCAGAAGCGTCGAGCTTCCTGGCATGATCCGGTCGACGCCGTGAAAGGCGAGACGCGCCGGGCCGCCGAGCACGAGCGCATCGCCCGAGGCGAGTTTGATCGAGCGCGTTTTACCACCACGCGCCGGCCCGCCGAAGCGGAAGAGACATGTGTCGCCGAGTGAAAGCGAGACCACGGGGGCCCTAAAGTCGCCCTCGTCCCGATCCTGGTGGAGGCCCATGCAAGCGTCGGATGCGTAATAATTGATGAGGCAGGCTTCGGGGTCATGCGGATAGCCGCCGAGGTCTGTCCAGGCGGCAAGGATTTCTGGCGGAAAGGGCGGCCAAGCCGCTCGCGTGTCCGGATGCATCGCCTGATAACGATAGCCCTGTTCGTGATCCGAGACCCAGCCCAACGGCCCGCAATTGCTCATCCGAACGGAAAAGGCTTTGCCGGTGCGCGGCATGCGCGGCGTGAAGAGAGGTGCCGCGCGAAGGACATCGCGGAGTTCAGCGAGCAAATGCTCTTGCGCGGCTCGATTCAAATAACCCGGGCGGTAAATCAGTCCCGGCGCAAGCTCGATCATGACGGCTAGGCCAACACCTCTTTCGATTCCACTGTTGAATCGGCCCGCAGCCGGTAGACCAGCGGTACGCCGGTCGCGAGCTCCATGCTGGGGATCGTCTGCGGCGTAAGTCGATCGAGCACCATGACGAGTGCGCGCAGCGAATTGCCGTGGGCGGCGACAAGCACGCGCTCTGCGCGCAGCACGCGTGGGAGAATCTGCTGGCAATAATAGGGAAGCGTGCGCGCCACCGTGTCCTTCAGGCTTTCACCGCCCGGCGGCGAAACATCGTAAGAGCGGCGCCAGACATGCACCTGCTCTTCGCCCCATTTCTTGCGCGCATCGTCTTTGTTAAGGCCGGAAAGATCGCCGTAATCGCGCTCGTTCAGCGCCTGATCGGCGATGGTCGGCAGGTTCGGTTGCCCGATCTCTTCGAGGAAGAGTTTCAGCGTGTTCTGGGCGCGAATAAGGGCTGAGGTGAAAGCGCAGTCAAAGGAGAGGCCGAGCGCTTTCAATTTACGGCCGCCCTCACGCGCCTCTTCGATCCCCTTCGGCGTGAGGTCGGGGTCTTTCCAGCCGGTGAACAGATTCTTCAAATTCCAATCACTCTGGCCGTGACGCACGAGCACAAGCAGGCGATCCATCCATTTCTCCAGCTGATGTTCAGGTGTTCAGGCCGAGCACGTCGGCCATCGAGTAATGTCCGGGCTTCTTGTCGCGTCCCCACAAGGCCGCGCGCACCGCCCCGCGGGCGAAGATGGCGCGATCCTCGGCGCGATGTGTCAGTTCGAGGCGCTCGCTGGCGCCGGCCAAAATCACGC
>JAFASC010000188.1 GCA_019244955.1 Methylobacteriaceae bacterium
AAGCCTATCCCGCAAGTCCTGATGAACATCAATTCTTTCGAGCTCGGGGCGAAGTCCGTGAATCCGGACATCGTCACTCAGGTGATCTTTACCGGTGACTGGTCGATGCCGGTGAAGGAGGCGGAGGCGACGAACAGCCTGGTCGACAGCGGCGCCGACGTCGTCACCTGCCATGTCGACGGGCCGAAGGTCGTGGTCGAGACGGCGGAGCGGCGGGGCATCCATGTCTGCGGCTATCACGCCAACCAGGGGAAGCTCGCGCCGAAGGGCTATCTGACGGGCGCCGAATGGAATTGGGCGACGGTCTACAAGGCCTTCGCCGAGAAGGCGCTGAAGGGCGAGCCGATGGCGAATTTCGTGCGCGGCGGTCTCGCCGAAAATTTCGTGAAAATGTCGCCATTCGGTCCGGACGTGCCCGAGACCGCACGGAAGCAAGTCGATGCGGTCAAGGCCGAAATGATGAAGGGCGGCTTCCCCGTCATCAAGGGACCGCTCAAAGACAACAAAGGCAATCAGGTTGCGAGCGCAGGCCAAGCCTATCCCGAAACCGCGATCGAGCTTGAGAAAATGAACTATCTCGTCGAGGGGGTCATCGGCGCGCTCGCGTGATACGGTGACAAGCGTCTCTCTTCCACGTGAGCTGGCCGTCCCGGCGCGCGCTGCCGAGAGTGGGCGCGATCGCACCTATTGGCTGCGCAAGCGGCTCGAAAGCGCGATCATTCCGCTCTTTGCGCTCCTCATCGCGGCTGCCGCGTTCTCGGTGTTTCTGATCTGCCTCGGCAAGTGGCCTAGCGATTTCTTCGCCCTCGTCTGGCGCGGCGCCTTCGGCAGCGCGTTCTCGCTGCAGAACACGCTGCTTCGCGCTGCGCCCTTGCTTCTCACCGCGCTCTGCGTCGCGCTGCCGGCGCAGCTCGGGCTCGTCGTCATCGGCGGCGAGGGCGCGGTCGTGCTCGGCGGGCTTGCCGCGGCGGCTGTCGCGCCGCTCGTCGCGGGGCTGCCGCCCGCGGCCGTGCAGATCCTCATGGGTCTCGCCGGCTGCGCGGTCGGCGCAGCGTGGATCGGTCTCGTCGGTCTGATGCGCGCCCGCCGCGGCCTCAACGAGACGATCGTCAGCCTGCTCATGGCCTATATCGCCATCGCCATCTTCAACCATCTCGTCGAAGGCCCGTTGCGGGATCCGGCAAGCCTCAACAAGCCCTCCACCCGCGACATCGGCGAGATCAACATGCTCGGCCACTTGCCCGGCACCGACGTGCATCCGGGCCTGCTCATCGGAATCCTCGCCTGCGTGCTTTTCTACATCCTGATCTACCGCACCTCGTTCGGCTTCGCCGCCCGCGTGACCGGCGGCAATTTGCGCGCCGCGCAATTGCAGGGCCTGCCCGTCGCCGGACTGATCATCATCGCCTGCGCGCTCGGCGGCGCCTGCGCCGGCCTTGCCGGCACGATCGAAGTCGCCGCCGTGCACGGCAAGGCAAATGCGTCGCTCGCCGCCGGCTACGGCTATGCCGGCATCCTCATCGCTTTCCTGGCGCGGCAGAACCCGCTCGCAATCATTCCGATGTCGCTGCTCCTCGGTGGCATCACTGCGGCTGGCGGCATCGTCCAGCGCCGCATGGGATTGCCCGACGCGACCATGCTCGTCCTGCAAGGCATGATCTTCATCTCGATCCTGGCGAGCCAGACGCTCTACGGCCGCATCACCTGGTTCCAGCCGCGCAAGAGCGCGTGATGGCAAGCGGCGCGCTCTCCACTCTCGCGATCGCGACACTCGCCGGCGCCTTGCGCGTGTCGACGCCGTTTCTTTTCGTTAGTCTCGGCGAGTGCCTCACCGAAAAATCCGGCCGCATCAATCTCGGGAATGAGGGCGCGCTCGTCCTCGGCGCAATGACCGCCTACGCCGGGTCCTATCTTGCCGGCAATCCGTGGCTGGGCGTGCTCGTCGCCGCAACGTGCGGCGGTCTGCTCGGCGTACTACATGCGGGCCTATGCAGCCTCACCCGCATCAACGATATCGCGATGGGCATTGCGATCATGCTCGCCGGGACCGGCATCGCGTTCTTTTTCGGCAAGCCTTATGTGCAACCATCGGCGCCGCTTCTGCCGACACTTCCGCTTGGGCTGTGGTCGGATTCGCCGCAAATCCGCAGCGCGCTCGAGGTCAGTCCCCTTTTCTTCATTGGCATCGTTATCGGTATCTTCATGACCTGGGCATTCCAGAACACGCGCGCCGGCATGGTCGTGCGCATCGTCGGCGACAGCGCCGATGCGGCCCGAGCGATGGGACTCCGCATCAATCTCGTGCGCTTCGCCGCTACCGCGACCGGCAGCGCGCTTGCCGGCATCGGTGGCGCGTTCCTGTCGCTCGTCTACCCCGGCAGCTGGAACGAAGGTCTCTCGTCTGGACAAGGATTGATCGCGGTTGCGCTAGTCGTCTTTGCGCGCTGGGAGCCGCTCGCCTGTATCGGCGCCGCGCTCCTCTTCGGGGCCGCGGGGGCGCTTGGCCCCTCGCTGCAGACGGTCGGCGTCAGTCAAGGCTATTATCTCTTCAATGCCGCACCGTATCTGCTGACGCTCGTGCTCATGTTCATTGCGGTCGCGCCGGGACGGCGGATGCGTGGTGCGCCGGGCGAACTCTCGATCGTACGATAGGGAAGACGAAATGAATGGTCTCGGAGGATTGAACAAATCGCCTGACGGCGTCGTCGTCGGCCTCGTGCAGTTGCAATTGCCTGTCGTCGCGACAAAAGATGATCTTGCACAGCAGACAGAGCGCATCGTCGCGATGGTCGGCAAGGCGCGCCGCAATCTCGCGACGATGGACCTCGTCGTCTTCCCCGAATATTCGCTGCACGGCCTGTCGATGGACACCAATCCGGAGATCATGTGCGATCTCGACGGACCCGAAGTCGCCGCCTTCAAGCAGGCCTGCATCGACAATAGGATTTGGGGCTGCTTCTCCATCATGGAGTTCAACCCACACGGCAACCCTTACAATTCCGGCATCGTCATCGACGATAAAGGCGAGCTGCGGCTTTATTATCGCAAGCTGCATCCGTGGGTGCCGGTCGAGCCGTGGGAGCCGAGCGATCTCGGCATTCCCGTCATCGACGGTCCGAAAGGCTGCAAGCTCGCGCTGATCATCTGCCACGACGGCATGTTCCCGGAGATGGCACGCGAATGCGCCTATAAGGGCGCCGAAATCATGCTGCGCACGGCGGGCTATACCGCGCCGATCCGACAATCATGGCGGTTCACCAACCAGTCGAACGCCTTTTGCAATCTGATGGTCACCGCCAATGTCTGCATGTGCGGCTCCGACGGCACGTTCGATTCGATGGGCGAAGGCATGATCGTCAACTTTGACGGCACCGTGCTCGCACACGGCACGAGCGGGCGCGCCGACGAGATCATAACGGCGGAAGTCCGTCCCGATCTCGTGCGTGAAGCACGCATTCATTGGGGCGTGGAGAACAACATCTATCAGCTCGGTCACCGCGGTTACACGGCCGTTGCCGGCGGCGCGCAGGATTGCCCTTATACATATATGCGCGACCTTGTCGCGGGCCGATATCGACTGCCATGGGAAGATCAGCTCAAAGAGACCGACGGCACGTCCTGCGGTTTCGCGCCGCCGACACGCCTCTACGGCGACACGCAAAGGGAGGCAGCGGAATGAATCTCGCGCTTCGCTCACAGGAACCGACAACTAATGACCATTATGTCTCCGCCGATCCTTACGGCTGGCCCTTCGATGGCGATCTCAGGCCGCAAAATACCGTGCTCATCGTCATCGACATGCAGACGGATTTTTGCGGCCCCGGCGGCTATGTCGACAAGATGGGCTACGATCTCTCGCTGACGCGTGCGCCGATCGAGCCGATCCGTGCCGTGCTCGCCGCGATGCGCAAAGGCAGGTATCACATCATTCATACCCGCGAAGGGCATCGGCAGGATTTGAGCGATCTGCCGGACAACAAGCGCTGGCGCTCGCGTCAGACGGGCGCCGGCATCGGCGATCCCGGTCCCTGCGGTCGCATCCTCGTGCGCGGCGAGCCCGGTTGGGAGATCATTCCGGAGCTTGCGCCCGCGCCCGGCGAGGTCGTCATCGACAAGCCCGGCAAAGGCGCCTTCTGTGCGACCGATCTCGAGCTGATCCTGCGCACCCGCGGCATCCGCAACATCGTACTCACCGGCATCACTACGGATGTTTGCGTGCACACGACGATGCGCGAGGCGAACGATCGCGGCTTCGAATGCCTGCTGCTCGAAGATTGCTGCGGCGCGACCGATCTCAGCAATCACCAGGCGGCGATCAAGATGGTGAAAATGCAGGGCGGCGTCTTCGGCGCCGTCACCGATTCGAACGCGCTTCTCGCGGCGCTCTGACATGCGGGCGATCGGCGTCGAAGCTGCCGGCGTGACGAAGCGCTTCGGCGCGTTCACCGCCCTCGATGACGTATCCTTGAAAGTGCGGCCCGGCACTGTCCACGCGCTGCTTGGCGAGAACGGCGCCGGCAAGTCCACCTTCGTCAAATGCCTGCTCGGCTATTACCGCGCCGATTCCGGCGATTTCGTCATCGGCGACAGACAGGAGGCGATCGCTCAGCCGCAGGACGCCGATCGTCTCGGTCTCGGCATGGTCTACCAGCATTTCACGCTGGTGCCGTCGATGAGTGCGGCGGAAAATCTGGTCATGGCGCGCGCCGACGTGCCGCGTGTCATCGCCTGGAAAGCCGAGCGCAAGCGCCTCGGCGAATTCATGTCGCGGATGCCGTTCAAGATCCCCCTCGATATTGCGCTTGGCATGCTTGCCGCCGGCGAGCGCCAGAAGGCGGAAATTCTAAAGCAGCTTTATCTGCAGCGCCGGGTCATCGTTTTGGACGAGCCGACCTCGACGCTGACGCCGCAAGAAGCAGAGGACGTGCTCAACCTGATGCGCGAGCTCGCGACGTCCGGCGAGCTCACGATCATTATCATTACCCACAAGCTCAAAGAGGTGATGGCTTTCGCCGACGAGGTGACGGTGCTTCGCCGCGGCAGAATGGCCGGCGGCGGGAAGGTCGGCGAGCTCACCGCGATCGATATGACCACGATGATGATCGGGGCTGCGCACGAGCCTGGGACGCTGACGCGTAGCGGCGATCCTGAAGCCGCCGCGCGTTTGACGATTCGCGACTTGCGCTCGTTAGGGGATCATGGCCGCGCCGGGCTGGATATAGCGGCGCTCGATGTGCGGCCGCATGAGATCCTCGGCATTGCCGGTGTCTCCGGCAATGGCCAACGTGAGCTCATGGAAGTGCTCGGCGGACAGCGGCCGCCAACCGGCGGCGAGATCAGGGTCGCCGATCGGAGCTATCACGCGCGCCGCAACGAAATGCATGCGCTCGGCGTGCGCCTCCTGCCCGAAGAGCCGCTGCGCAATGCCTGTGCGCCGGGCATGAGCGTCATCGCCAATCTCAATCTGCGGACATTCGATCGCACCGATAACGGCGCGCGCCGCTTCTGGCTCGACCGCCGTCGGATGGCGGAGCGCGGCCGCACGATGATCGAGATGTTCGGCATCCGCACGCCGTCACCCGACGCGCCGATCGGCGCATTGTCGGGCGGCAACGTGCAGCGTTCCGTGCTGGCGCGTGAGCTCGATGGCGACGTCGAGGTGCTGATCGTCGCCAATCCGTGCTTCGGTCTGGACGTGAAAGCCGTCGCCGAAATTCGTGCGCGCATCGTCGCCGCGCGCAATGCCGGCACGGCCATGCTCCTGATTTCGGCAGACCTCGACGAACTTCTCGAACTCTCGGACCGTATCGTCGTCATGTGTGAGGGCAAGATCGTCTACGAGACGCCCGGCACCGGCGCCGACGCGCACGAGATCGGCCGCCACATGGCCGGTCACGCGTGAGACGCGCGATGAAGATTGCGCTCGAGGCAGAACCGGCGCCGCTCGAGATCGATCTTGCGCGCGCGGCGTTGATCATCATCGACATGCAGCGCGATTTTCTCGAAGCCGGCGGTTTCGGCGAAGCGCTGGGAAATGATGTCTCGCGCTTGGCTGCAGCCATCGCGCCCTGCCGCAAGGTGTTGGACGCGGCGCGACACGCCCGCATGCTGATTATCCACACGCGCGAGGGCCATCGCCCCGATCTCTCCGACGCACCGCGCGCCAAGATCGAACGCGGCGCGCCGTCGATGCGCATTGGCGCGCCCGGTCCCATGGGCCGCATTCTCGTTCGCGGCGAGCCCGGACACGACATCATCCCCGAGCTTTATCCCGCGCCCGGCGAGCCGGTGATCGACAAGCCCGGCAAGGGCGCGTTCTATCAGACCGATCTCGCGCTGCTTTTGCAGAATCACGCCATCGAGACCCTCGTCGTTTGCGGCGTGACGACCGAGGTTTGCGTCAACACGACGGTGCGCGAAGGCAATGACCGTGGGCTTCGCTGCATCGTGCTCGGCGATTGCTGCGCCTCATACTTCCCGCATTTTCATGAGGCCGGACTGGCGATGATCAAGGCGCAGGGCGGGATTTTCGGCTGGGTGGCGAAATCTCAAGACTTTCTCGTTGCACTTCCGGCAAGCGAGTGTAGACAAGCGATCGCATGATGCTCGAAAGCGAACCGGTCACGTTGGCCGAGATGCTCGATTCGCACCGCTCCGGCGAGTTCACGCCAGCCCAGACGATCGCCCGTACTTACGAGCGCATCCGTGCATATAACGATCCGGCACTCTTCATCACCTTGCGCGATGAGCAGGAGGCTTGCGCCGAAGCTGCGGCCCTGGACAACAGTGCCCGCGACCTCCCGCTCTACGGCATTCCCGTCGCGATCAAGGACAATATCGATGTCGCCGGGCTTCCGACCACGGCGGCGTGTCCGGCCTTTGCTTACCAGCCGAAGCAGGATGCGACGGTTGTCGCGCGCTTGCGCAAAGCAGGCGCGATCGTCATCGGCAAGACCAATCTCGATCAGTTCGCGACGGGACTGGTGGGGACCCGCTCACCGTATGGAGTGCCGCGTAATCCGCTGCGCGACGACCTCATCCCTGGCGGATCAAGCTCGGGTTCTGCGGCGGCGGTCGCCGCTGGCATCGTGCCGATTTCGCTCGGCACCGACACTGCCGGTTCGGGCCGGGTGCCGGCGATGCTCAACAACATCGTCGGCCTGAAGCCCTCGCTAGGCCTCGTCCCCACCGCCGGTGTCGTTCCCGCTTGCCGCACGCTGGATTGCGTCTCGATTTTCTCCTTGACCGTCGCGGATGCCTGGACCGTTTTGAGAGTGACTGCCGGCCTTGACCCAGGTGATGCGTTCTCACGCACGATCACGATCGCATCACCGACCCGCTCGCTGGAATCTGTGCGGCTCGGTGTTCTCGCGCCGAAAGACCGCGATCCGTTCGGCGACGCGGATACCGCCAATACTTACGAACTCGCGCTCGCGCGCGCGCGTGATCTCGGCGCAAGCTTGATCGATCTTGACTTTGCGCCGTTCGCCGAGACAGCGCGCCTTCTCTATGAAGGACCCTGGGTAGCCGAACGCTGGAGCGTCATCGAAGAGCTCGCGCGGCGCCAGCCGGATGCGATTCACCCCATCACCAGGGCGGTCATCGAGCCCGGCGCCTCGGTGAGCGCGGTGGAAACATTCCGCGCCTTCTATCGTCTTGCCGAGATGCGAGCCAAGGTTCTGCCCGTCTGGAGCAGTGTCGATGCGCTGCTTCTTCCAACGGCCCCCTCCGTCTATGACCGCATAAAAGTAGATGCGGACAACATTCGCTTGAACTCGCGCCTCGGCATCTACACGAACTTTGTCAATCTGCTCGATCTCTGTGGGCTCGCCGTCCCGGCGATGGTCGCCGACGACCGTAAGCCGTACGGCGTGACGTTCCTTGCGCCATCCGGACAGGACGGCTTTCTCGCTGGACTACGGCAAGCGTTCGAGGCGGCCTCACGTCTGCCGCTCGGCGCGGGCAAAAAGCCGGGCGCTTCGCGTCAGGTAGCCGAAGCATTGCCCGCAAAGAACGTGGATCTAATCGAAGTCGCGCTGTTTGGCGCGCATATGCGCGGTCTGCCGCTCAATCGTGATGTCGTTGCGCTCGGCGGCAGACATGTACGTACAACGGCAACCGCCGCCTCTTATCGCTGCTTTCTCTTACCCGGTGCGGTGCCACGTCCCGGCGTGCTTCGTGTTGACAAGGGTGGCGCCGCAATCGAAGCGGAAATTTGGTCGATGCCGCCAGATGGATTCGGGCGCTTCGTCGCAAGCATCCCGCCGCCGCTGGGGTTCGGCACAATCATCCTCGCCGACGGAGCCCAGGTGAAGGGCTTTCTGGTCGAAGCGGCGGCGACCGCAGATGCCCGCGACATCAGCCGTTTCGGTGGGTGGCGCGCCTTTCTCGCCGAAGGCGCCGCTGCATAACCCCGGCGTATCAATCACACCGGCGGATGCGGGATCGCGGCGATCAGCTCGCGCGTATACTCGTCCTGCGGCGCTTCCAGCACCTGCCTGGCAGAACCCTTCTCGACGATGCGGCCGCTCTTCATGACGATCACGTGATCGCATAAGAGCCGCACCACATGCAAATCGTGGCTGACGAAGAGATAGCTCATACTGAGACGCGACTTCAACTCGTCGAGGAGATTGAGGACGATCGCCTGCACCGACACATCCAGCGCGGCGGTCGGCTCGTCCAGGATAACCAGCTCGGGATGAAGCGCAATCGCGCGCGCGATGCCGACGCGTGCTTTCTGACCGCCGGAGAGCTGGTGCGGGAACCGGTCTAGTAGATGCCGCGGCAGGCCGACGAGCTGCGCCAGTTCTTCGCAGCGGGCACGCAGCGCGTCGCGCCCCCTGACATCACCAAGCCGCAGGATTGGGTCGGCAATGGCGCGCGCGGCCGTGAAGCGCGGGTTGAGACTGTCGGTCGGATCCTGGAAGACCATTTGGATGCGCTTGCGCGCCGGCAGCTTGGCGAAATCGCGCGCGGGAATGGCGCCGATGTCTTCGCCGTCCAAAATGATCGAGCCGGAGGTCGGATCGAGCAACCGCATAGCCATCATCGATGTCGTAGACTTGCCGCAACCAGACTCGCCGACCAATCCGACGCTCTGGCCGCGCTTGATCTCGAAACTGACGCCATCGACGGCGCGAAACGGTTCAGCGTCCGCCGCGGAAGCGTTGCGCCCGAAGAGCTTCGCCATGCTCTTCGCCACCCGTTGGCGCGGATATTCCTTGATGAGGTTGTTGATCTTGAGAAGCGGGCTGCCGTCTGTCTGCACGCTTGTCGGCGTTCGCGCAGGCCGCTCTTCCTCGAGGAGGTCGCGCAGTGTGGCGCCGGGTCGGGGCGTCGCACGCATCAGCTTGCGCGTATAAGGATGCGCCGGCGCCTTGAAGATGACTCCGGAGGATGCCGTCTCGACCACTTCCCCTTGCTGCATCACGACGACGCCATCGCAGTAAGCGGCGGCGAGACCGAGATCATGCGTGATTAGGACCGTCGACATACCACGCTTGTGGGTCAGTTCGATGACAAGTTCCATCATCGCCTTTTGGGTGGTCACATCTAGCCCGGTAGTCGGCTCGTCAGCGATCAGCAGCTGCGGCTTGCAGGCAAGTGCGATGGCAATGACGATGCGCTGGCACATGCCGCCGGAGAGCTCGAACGGATAGGCGTGGTAGCGCTCTTCCGGCCGGGCAATTCGCACCTGTTTCAGGATGTCGATCGCCTTTTCTTTCACATTCGAGCGCACCGCCTGCACATGGCGCAGCAGCACGTCCTCGATCTGATGTCCTACTTTGCGGATCGGGTTGATGGCGGCGCGCGGATTCTGAAAAATCATCGAGATTTCGCGACCCCGCATGTCGCCCATGTCGCGGTCGGTCGCCGCGATGAGATCGATGCCGGAGAAGGTGACGCTGCCATCCGCGATGCGGCCGGCGCGATCGAGAATCCGCATAACGGCGAAGGAGGTAACGGACTTGCCCGATCCGGATTCGCCGACAATGCCGAGCGTCTCGCCCCTGCCGACGCTGATATTGATGTGGCGCACGGCGGTGACGGTGCCGCGCCGCGTCGCGAATTCGACCGTCAGGTTGCGGATATCGAGGAGCGGCTGGTGAACGACGTCGAGCATCACGTTCGCCGCTGCGGGTCGACGATGTCGCGCAGGCCGTCGCCGAGCAGGTTGAAGCAGAAGACGGCGAGCATCAGTGCTAGGCCGGGGAAGAGCGCGATCCACCATTCGCCGGAGACGATGAACGCGGCGCCTTCGGCGACCATGATGCCCCATTCCGGCGTCGGCGGCCGCACGCCGAGGCCGATGAAGGAGAGGCCAGCGGCGTTGAGAATGGCGTAGCCCATGGTCAGCGACATCTGCACCATCATGATCGGCAGAATGTTCGGCAGGATTTGCGTGAGCAGGATGCGGAACTCGCCATTCCCGCTGAGCCGCGCCGCCTGCACGAAACCGGCATTGCGGCGGACATTGGCTTCGGCGCGTGCGATGCGCACATAGAGCGGGTAGTTGATGATGGCCGTGGCGATGATGATGTTCGTGACCGTGTTGCCGAGCGCAGCGACGATGCCCATCGCCAGCACGAACAGCGGAAACGCCATGATCGTGTCGGACAGGCGCCCAACGAGGCGATCGGTCCAGCCGCCGAAATAGCCGGCGGCGATACCTGAAATGCCGCCAAGCGCGAAGACGAGCGCAACCGAGAAGATCGCGACCGCCATGTCGAGCCGCGTCCCGACGACCACGCGACTTAAGAGATCGCGACCGAGCTGGTCGGTACCCATGAGGTGATGCAGCGACGGCGGCTTCAGCGCCACCGCGGTGTTTGTCGCGAGCGGATCGTAGGGGACGAAAAACGACCCGAACAAAGCGCAGGCGAGCAGCAGAATGAACAGCGTGAAAGAGAAGCCGGTGATCGGATTTCCGGTGACCACGTGGCGTGCATGCTTCAACGTCGCAGACAGTCCGGTCGCGGGCGGCGCGGCGGCTTCGACGGCGGTATCGAACGCGGTCAAGCCTCGAGCCTCACGCGCGGATCGATGACGCCATAGAGCAGATCGATCATCAGGTTGAGCGCGACGTAGAGGATCGCCATCGCCAGAACGAAGCCCTGAACCGGGGCATAATCGGACGCGATCAGCGCCTCGACGGCGTAGGAGCCGATGCCCGGCCAAGCGAACACTTTCTCGACGAGCACATTCGCGCCGAGCAGGAACGAGAACACCATGCCGAGCGTGGTGACGACCGGCAGCATGGCGTTGCGGAAGGCGTAGGTGAGGATCACCGTCTTCGGCGTGAGGCCGCTGGCGCGCGCCGTGCGGACGAAATCCGAGCCCATGACGGCCAGCATCGAGCCGCGCGTGATGCGGGCGAGAGGTGCCAGCGAAAAGATTGCCAGCGTCGCGGCGGGAAGGATCAGCTGGGCGAAGGCGGCGCGGAAGGTTTCCCAATCGCGGGCGATCAGCGCGTCGACGAGATAGAAGCCGGTGACCTGCGGCGGCGCACTGTAGAACACGTCGAGCCGTCCGAGCGGCGCAGGCGACCATCCGAGCCGGAAATAGAAGACGTAGACGAGAAGCAGACCGGTGAAGAAGACCGGCAGCGACACGCCCGTGGTCACGATGACGCGGCAAAGGTGATCGATCCACGATCCCTCGCGGATGGCAGCGAGAATGCCGAGCGGCACGGCGATGGACAACGCGATGAGAAGGCCGAGCAGGGTCAGCTCGCCGGAGGCGGGCAGCCGGTTAGCGATCTCCGTCACGACAGGCTGGCCTGTGGTCAGCGAATTGCCGAGATCACCATGCGCGAGATCGGCAACGTAGCGAGCGAATTGCTCCGGCAGGCTTTTGTCGAGACCGAGCTGCTTGCGGATTTCGGCGATCGCCTGCGGCGTCGCGGCAGGGCCGGCGAAATAAGACGCGGTGTCGCCGGGCAGAACGCGCGTCAGCAAAAAGCTGACAACGATCACGCCGAGAAGGCTCGGGATCGCCGTTGCCAGCCGCTTCAGCATGATCGATCGCATGGCGCAAACTCCTGAGGTTGCGCCGCCTACCCCTTTACCAGCGCGCGGTAATCGAGCCGGCGATGGAACCAATATTCGTAGCCCGACACATTCTTTTGCATGGCGACGTTGACATAAGGTTGGAACAGCGGAATGCGCGGAATGTCGGAGAAGGCGAGATCGACGAAACCCTTCACGTCCTTCTCGTATGTCGTGGTTTCGCCATTGGCGGCCGCGGCGCGGGCGCCGTCGATCAGCGCATCCATCTTCGGATTCTTGTAGCTCATCGTGTTGAACACGGAATTTTGGCCGTGATAGCACCAGAAATAGAAATACTCGGGATAATCCAGCCAGCCTGAGAAAACGTTGGTGAAGAGCGGCATCTCCTTCTTGTTGAGCTCGGTGCGCCAGTTGGAGCCTGGAATCTTGTTGATCGTCGTGCGGATGCCGAGTTCGGCGAGGCTCTCTTGCACGAGCACGCAGAGCGGTTCGTTGACGACGGCGAAGCCGAGATCGAACGAGATCGGCGCTTCGAATCCGTTGGAATAGCCGGCCTCGGCCATGAGCTGCTTCGCCTTGGTCATGTCGGTGAGGTAAGGCGAGGGTTGCGGCCATTTTACTTCCGTCGGCGCGCCTTCGCTCTTGCCGAACATCGGGTTGGCAAGTCCGTACAGCACCGCGTCCATGATCTTCTGATAGGGAATGGCGTAAGCGACGGCTTGGCGTACCTTCAAATTATCGAACGGCGGCTTCGTCACGTTCATCCCGATATATTGCACGCCGTTGGAATAGGGCACCGAGACGATCGACAGCTTGCCATTCGACCTCAGCTCTGAGAAATCCTTGTTCGGCAGGTCGTAGGAAATGTCAGCGTCGCCGCGTTCGAGCAGCGCGCGGCGGTTGCCGGCGGAGGGCACCATGCGCCAGATCACGCGGCGCACTTTCGGCAGCGGGCCGCCGGTCCATTTGTCGTTGCGCTCGAAGATGACTTCCGTGCCCGGCGTCCATTTTGCCACGCGGTAGGCGCCGCTCCCGGCGGTGTTCTGCTTCACATATTCAAGGCCCCAGGGATCGTTGGCGCCGGCGTTCTTCTTGACCAGCTCGGAATTCAGCACGCACGGCACGACTACCGCGAGGTCCGGAATAGTCAGCCGGTCCTTGCGGATGAAATCGACCCGCACCGTACGATCGTCAATGACGACGAATTGCTCGGGTTTCTCGAGCGACCCTGCCTTCATCTGGAAGGTCGGGAAGCCGCCGACTGTCACCGCGCGATCCAGCGACCATTTCACGTCTTTCGCCGTGACCGGCGTTCCGTCCTGGAAGACCGCGTTCTTGCGCAGTTTGAACGTTGCAGACATGTCGCCGATCGACATGTCCTCGGCGAGTTCCGGCTTGTACTTGTCGCGGTCGTAATATTGGACGCCGCTGACGTCCTTCATCTCGTGCGAGATCAGCCGGTCGTAACAATTCCACGAGCACTCGTAGCCCGGCACGTTGGTGCCGACACCGTGAATGTCGAGATTGTTCGGGCCGCTTTCAGAGACGATGAGCAGCGTCTCCTGGCGCGATTGCGCGCGGGCAGGCGACAACACAGTTGGGGCTGCCACCGCGCTTGCGGCGGCAGCCCCCGTTGCCTTGATGAAAGCGCGGCGATCCATGAGTCCCTCCAAACGGACTCATTCAAGTCGCATGCCAACTTTGCTTTAGCGGCGGATCGACAACGGTGGGCGCGACAGGGGTCGAACCTGTGAGCCCTAGGATGTCAACATCGCAGACTCACTGAAACATCAAGGTTTTTCACC
>JAFASC010000331.1 GCA_019244955.1 Methylobacteriaceae bacterium
ATCACGCGCAAGAGTCCGTGGCAAGCCGATTTTGTTTTCCCCAACGGATCGCTGGGGATTACGGGCGCGGGTGCTGCAATCAGGTCACGCGTCGCAGCTCGGCCACACATTTGACCAAGCGCCGTCCAGAACCTAAATTGAGGGCGATAAGAGATGCCGTCCCTTGCGGGCGGCACTTTGATTTTGAAGGCCGCTCGGGCCTTCAGGTCTCCACCTGGAGCATTCCCGTGATCTCGGCTCTGCTACCGACCTATGCACGTGCCGACCTCGCTTTCGAGCGGGGCGACGGCGCGTGGCTGACCTCCACCAGGGGCGAGCGCTACCTTGATTTCGGCGGCGGCATTGCGGTCGCATCGCTCGGCTACTCGCACCCGCATCTGGTCGAGGCGCTGACCGGCCAGGCCGGCAAGCTCTGGCACACATCAAATCTGTTTCAGATTCCGGAGGGCGAGCGCCTTGCGAGGCGGCTGTGCGAGGCAAGCTTCGCCGATTATGTGTTCTTCACGAATTCGGGCGCCGAAGCGCTTGAACTCGCGATCAAGGTCGCGCGCCGCTATCAATATGTGACCGGCCATGCCGAGCGTTTCCAGATCATCGGCTTTGAAGGGGCGTTCCATGGCCGCACGTTGGCGACGCTAGCCGCGGCTGGCACGCCGAAATATCTCGAAGGGTTTGGGCCAAAGGCCGAAGGTTTCGACCAGGTCCCTTACGGCGATCTCGAAGAGCTTAAGCGCGCCATCGGCCCGCAAACAGGCGCGATCCTGATCGAACCGATCCAGGGCGAAGGCGGCGTGCGCATGCTGCCGCCGGCTTTTCTGAAGGCGCTGCGCAGGCTCTGCGACGAGCACAAGCTCCTGCTCGTGCTGGACGAAGTGCAGACCGGGATGGGCCGCACCGGCAAGCTCTTTGCGTATCAATGGGCGGGTATCGAGCCCGACGTCATGGCGATCGCAAAAGGCATTGGCGGCGGCTTTCCGCTCGGCGCCTTGCTGACGACCGAAGAGGCCGGACGGGGCATGACGGTTGGCACGCACGGGACCACCTACGGCGGCAACCCGTTGGCGATGGCAGTCGGCAACGCCGTGCTCGACATCGTTCTCGCGCCCGGCTTCATCGAACATGTCGCGCAGACGGGATTGTATGCGCGCCAGCGGCTTGCCGAGTTGAAGGACCGGCATCCCGCCGTGATCGAGGAAATCCGCGGCGAAGGCCTGATGATCGGCCTCAAGACGCGGGTTCCGAATACCGAGTTCGTCGCCGCAGCGCGGGCGGAGAAGCTCCTGACCATTCCAGCAGGCGAGAATGTCGTGCGCCTGTTGCCGCCACTGATCGTCACCGATGAGGAAGTTAACGAGGCAATCGACCGTCTCTCGCGCGCTTGCGCCGATCTCGAGCAATCGATTCCGCAGCGAGGAGCGGCGGAGTGAGCTCGGATAACGGACAAAAGCGAGGCCGCGACTTCCTCGATATATCCGAGACCTCGCCAAGCGATCTTCGCCTTATGCTCGGCGGAGCCGCTGCGATCAAAGCAGCCCGGGCTGCAAGCGGCCGCTTTGCGTCTGGCAGACCCCTGGCCGGCAAAGTGCTGGCGATGATTTTCGAGAAGCCGTCCACACGCACGCGCGTTTCCTTCGATTTGGCGATGCGCGAGCTCGGCGGCGATACGATGGTCTTGACCGGCGGTGAGATGCAGCTCGGGCGCGGCGAGACGATTGCCGACACCGCGCGCGTCCTGTCGCGCTTCGTCGATGCGATCATGATCCGCACGCTCAAGCACGAAGACGTGATCGAATTGGCCCGCCACGCTACGGTGCCAGTCATCAACGGGCTGACCAAGAAATCGCATCCGACACAGGTAATGGCCGACGTTCTGACTTTCGAGGAACATTGCGGGCCGATCAAGGGCCGCAAGATCTCCTGGTGCGGCGACGGCAACAATGTGCTCGCGAGCTGGATCCATGCGGCGGCGCGCCTCGAATTCGAGCTGCGCATCGCAACGCCCCCGGAACTCGCACCACCGCCTCAGCTCATCAAATGGGCCAAGGGCAACGACGCGCGTATCAGCATTACCAGCGATCCCTATGAGGCGGTCGACAAAGCCGACGCGATCATCACCGATTGCTGGGTGTCGATGGGGGATCGCGACGAGAAACGACGCCATAACTTGCTTGCACCTTATCAGGTGAACGCAAAATTGATGGCGGCCGCTGGTCGCGACGCGATTTTCATGCATTGCCTGCCGGCGCATCGTGGCGAGGAAGTCACCGACGAGGTGATGGACGGCCCGCACTCTGTCGTCTTCGACGAGGCGGAAAACCGGCTTCATGCGCAGAAGGGGATCTTATCCTGGTGCTTCGAGGCGCCCGCGAGCTGATGCAGCCGGCGTCTGAAACCCGCGCGAGCCGGCCCGTTTCCGATCGCGGCCACGACGACACGGTGCTGCCCTTTGCGGTCGCGCCGCTGGATTTACGCGGCCGCCTCGTGCGCCTCGGTCCGGCGATCGATCATATTCTGTCTCGCCACGATTATCCGAGTGCGGTGGCGCGGCTTGCCGGCGAGGCTGCAGCGCTGACGGTCCTGCTCGGCTCGTCGTTGAAGATCGACGGGCGCTTCCAGATGCAGACGCGCACCGACGGGATCGTCGACATGATCGTCGTCGATTTCGATGCGCCGGATCGGTTACGCGCCTTCGCCCGCTTCGATGCAGCCCGGCTTAACGAAGCGATTGCGCAAGGCGGCACAAGCGCCGCCGATCTGCTCGGCCACGGCCATCTCGCGTTCACCATAGAGCGCGGCGGCGATCTCGCGCGCTATCAAGGCGTCGTTTCGCTTGAGGGCGAAGGCTTCGAAGAGGCGGCGCATCGCTATTTCCGACAATCCGAGCAGATCCCAACCTTTGTGCGATTGGCTGTCGCCGAGAGCGTGACGGGTTCGGGCTCGAGCTGGCGCGCCGGCGGATTGCTGGTGCAATTCCTGCCGGAAGGGCCGGAGCGGCAGCGTCAGGCGGATCTGCATCCGGGCGACGCGCCGGAGGGAACGGCGGCGAGTGCCGTCGCGGTGGAGGACGATGCCTGGACCGAAGGCAAAGCGCTCGCGGCCACTGTCGAGGACCACGAACTCGTGGACCCCACATTGTCGGGCGAACGGCTGCTCTATCGCCTGTTTCACGAACGCGGCGTGCGGGTCTTCCAATCGCAGCCGATCCAAGACGTCTGCCGCTGTTCGACGGAGCGCGTCGCTTCAATGCTCCGGCAATTCACCCCGCAGGAGCGCGCCGAGATGGTTGGCGACAACGGCAAGATCGGTGTGACCTGTGAGTTCTGCTCGACGCATCGCGAGTTCGAGCCGTCGGAGTTCGACTAGGCTACTTGCCTGACGTCACGATCGTTTCGCGCGCCTCCGCGTCGGGGGTCTTCTCGGGACCGCGCAGATGCAGCTTTACTCGCTTCACCCGACGCGGGTCGGCGTCGAGGATCTCATATTCGATGGCGCGCGTCGGATCCGCGACGATCTCGCCACGAACGGGCACACGACCGGCGATCGATGCGATGAGACCGCCGACAGTGTCGATTTCCTCGGCGATATCGTCTCCGGCGAGTTCGGTGCCGACCGCCTTGGCTGCATCTTCAAGGCTCGCACGCGCATCGACGACGAATGTTCCGTCGGCAGCAGGCGTGATTTCCGGCTCGTCTTCGAGATCGTGCTCGTCCTCGATATCGCCGACGATCATCTCGACGATGTCTTCGATCGAGACGAGCCCGTCGGTTCCACCATATTCGTCGATGACGAGCGCCATATGCGTCCGCGTCGCCTGCATTTTCACCAAGAGATCGAGCGCCGGCATTGACGGCGGCGCGAATAAGACCGGCCGCACGATGTTCGCCTGCGCCAGCGGCGTTTTAAGATCGAGCGCCGACGCATAGGTGAGTCCGGCGGGTTCATCGGCCTTTGTTTCCGCCAGCAAGCCGCTCTTTCGCTTTAGCGCCATCGCCGCTTCGGCGCTGGCAGCGAGATAATCCAGGAAGTCGCGGATATGCACCATGCCGCGCGGATCATCGAGCGTCTCCGCATGGACGGGCAGGCGCGAATGGCCGGCCGTGCGGAACAAGGAGAGGACCTCGCGCAGCGTCGTATCGAGCCCGACGGCGATTATGTCGGCACGCGGCACCATCACGTCCTCGACTCTGAGCTCATGCAGATTGAGCACGTTCTTGAGCATGGCGCGTTCTTGCGCAGAGAAGTCTTCGCTCGCCGCCGTGTCCTCGAGAGCGATCTGGATATCGTCACGGATCGATGCACCGCCGAGCCCGAACAGCCCGCGCAAGCGTTCGAGCAGACTCGGACGCGGGGCGCCATGCGCCTCGCCTATTGCTCCGCGTTCAATCTCGGCTTCGCTCATGATGAAATTGACAGGTCTTCGACGGGCACGGTATCGGAATAAGGATCGTCGATCCCGAGCTGAGCGAGGATGCGGCGCTCCAAATCTTCCATTTCCTCCGCATCGGACTGGTCCTCGTGATCGAAGCCGAGGAGATGAAGCAAGCCGTGCACGAGCATGTGCGTCAGCTGATCGCGCAGGGATCGGCCGGCTTGACGCGCCTCCTCCGACACATATTCGAAGGCGATGACGATATCGCCGAGCAGCCGTCCCTGATTGCCTGCGGCGGCCGGAAACGACAATACGTTCGTGGCCTTGTCCTTGTTGCGCCAGGCAAGATTGAGCGCACGTAGCTCGTCGTCGCCGCAGAGTCGGATGCTGATCTCCGCGTCGGGATGCACGCGCGCTCCGACTTCCGTCAGCGTCGCGGCGACGACATCCTGCGCCAGGCCGTCGACATCCCCCGCCGCGAACCAGCCCGGATCGGCAACCTCCACATCGACGACAATCGTCACGAGGAACCCCGTCGTGTGCGCGGAAGCTCGTGCGCTTCGGAGTGACGCGCACGCGCCGCGGCTTCGTAGGCGCCGACGATGCGACGCACGAGATCGTGGCGCACGACATCGCCCTCCCGGAAAATCACATGGCCGATACCTTCGACGCGCGAAAGCAGCCCGATGGCTTCGCTCAATCCCGACATTTGCCCGGCCGGCAAGTCCGTCTGTGTCGGGTCGCCTGTGACGATCATACGCGAGTTCTCGCCAAGACGTGTCAAGAACATCTTCATCTGCATGGAGGTCGCGTTTTGCGCTTCATCGAGCAGGATGCAGGAATTGCTGAGCGTGCGCCCGCGCATGAACGCAAGCGGCGCAACTTCGATCATGCCGGTCTGCATGCCGCGCTCGATCATGCGGCCATCCATAAAGTCCTGTAGCGCATCGTAGATGGGACGCAGATACGGATCGACCTTTTCGCGCATGTCGCCCGGCAGAAAACCAAGGCGCTCGCCAGCCTCAAGCGCCGGACGCGACAGGACCAGCCGCTCGACCTTGCCCTGTTCGAGCAGGCTCACGGCATAACCAACGGCTAGCCATGTTTTGCCTGTGCCGGCCGGCCCTTCAGCGAAGACAAGCTCATGACTGCGCATCGCCTGCAGATAGGCGTGCTGGGCGGCGTTGCGGGCGCGTACGGAGCCACGCTTGCGTGTCGACAATTGCTCGAAGGCGCCCTGTCCGACCGGCAGCTCTTCGGGGAACAGCGAACCCTGCTGCCGGCTCTCCTGCACGGCACCGTCGACATCGCCGAGCGTGATTTCGTGCCCGGATGCCGCGCGCGAATACAACAATTCGAGCACGCGGCGCGCCTGCTCGCAGGCACCGCTCTCGCCCTTCAGCGTCACGTGATTCCCGTTCGCATGCGCGACGACGCCGAGAGCACGCTCGAGTTTGGCGAGGTTCTGGTCATACTGGCCGAGCACGACGGAGGCGGAACGGTTATCCTCGAACGTCAGGGTGACTTCGCACGTGTCGGCGTCTTCGGTAGCGGAGACCGGACTCGGCGCCGCGCGAGGCAAAGGCTCGGGGCGTTGTCGCGCGGTGGCGCGGTCGGCTGATCTCAAGTCGGACATTCTCCAGCCGCGTGCCCCTGGTTGATGCGCCGGCCTGACAGAGAGTTCGGACCGGCCGCGACAATTTCAACCGGCACGATATGTCCGATCAGTCCCTCTGGCGCATCAAGGTGAACGGCCTGGAGGTACGGCGTGCGGCCGGCGATCTGGCCAAGGTGGCGGCCCTTCTTCTGGATCAGCACGTCGAGGGTGCGGCCGATACATGCGGCGTTGAACGCCTGCCGCTGCTCTTCGAGAAGCGCCTGCAGCCGCGAAAGTCGCTCATCCTTGACTGCCTCGTCGATTTGGTCCTGGCGCTCGGCGCCGGGCGTACCCGGTCGGGGCGAATATTTGAACGAGAAGGCGCCGGCATAGCCGACCGAACGAATCATCGCGAGGGTCGCTTCGAAATCCGCCTCGCTTTCCCCTGGAAAGCCAACGATGAAATCCGAGGAGAGCGCGATCTCAGGCCGCGCCGCGCGGACCTTGTCGACGATTTGGAGATACTGCGCGGCGCGGTGCTTGCGGTTCATCGCTGCGAGCACCCGATCGGAACCCGACTGCAGCGGCAAATGCAGGTAGGACATAAGTGCCGGCACATCGCGATGGGCGGTGATGAGATCGTCATCCATGTCGGCCGGATGGCTCGTCGTATATCGCAGCCGCGCGATGCCGGGGATTTCCGCGAGGCGGCGGATCAACGTACCAAGCGAACAAGTACGGTGGCGCTCATCCTCGCCGTGATAGGCATTGACGTTCTGTCCAAGCAGCGTGACTTCGCGCACGCCCGCACGCGCCAGCTGCACGACGTCGGCAACAACCCGCGCGACGGGTCGCGAGAATTCGGCACCGCGCGTGTACGGCACGACGCAGAAGGTGCAGAACTTGTCGCACCCTTCCTGGACGGTGACGAAGGCTGAAACCCCGCGCTGGCGGATGCGCGCCTCAGATAGGCCGGGCAGTTTCGCAAACTTATCCTCGGCCGGAAAATCCGTGTCCGCCACGCGTGCTTTGCGCGCCCGCCGCAAGAGGTCGGGCAGCCGGTGATAGCTCTGCGGGCCGACGACAAGATCGACGGCGCCTTGCCGCCGCATGATCTCACGGCCTTCGGCCTGGGCCACGCACCCGGCGACGCCGATCAGCATATCCCGACCCTCGGCGCCGCGTGCCTCCTTTAGCGCACGCAACCGGCCGAGTTCGGAAAACACCTTCTCCGAAGCACGTTCGCGGATGTGGCAGGTATTGAGGAGGACGAGGTCGGCTGCCTCGGCCGAGTCGGCGAGATCGTAGCCTTCCACCGCCAGGATATCGCCCATGCGCTCGGAATCGTACACGTTCATCTGACAACCATATGACTTGATGAACGCGCGGCGCGGTTTGCTCGATGCCGGTGCCTCTGCTCTCTCCTCACCTCGGATCAGTTTAAGCGACTCGCTCATGTGCCCCTTGGGCTAGGTCTCGAACGGGGGTTCTACGATGTTTTGGAGGGGAAGAGAACCGGCGGGGACCGTTCAGACGGGCTGCAACCGAGGCACGCCAACCGCCGGTTCAGGCGAGACATGTTCCTCAGCAAGGCAGACCCGCCCGGTGAGGCTCCCGTTGACCAAGGCCCGGACCGCCGCCTCGGTGTCACGCGCGACCGCTTTGCGGTCGCTATCGCGGTGAAACCGTATCGGTGCCCCGTAAGTGACCTCGCAATCGATGCCGCCACGGGTCACTAGCATCCAGAGGTGCGGAAGCAGCGCGCTGTCGCCGTACCACGCGACCTCCGCGCGGCCGTGGCGGCCGAGCGGCAGGCCATGACGGCGTACATAGGCCATCCCGACGGGGGTCACGGTCGCGTAAGGCTCTTGCGGCCGGGAACTGAGAAAATCATGCAGAGCGGCAAAATGCGGGGCTTTGAAGCGCTTCAGGCGGCTCCCGTCGCCCGTCGTCGCCTCGGCAAAGACCACCACGTCTTCGCCCGCGCCAAGGTGATGGGAAAGGGCGCCATTCACCCGCAGGATGGAGCGACGGCGCTGGCGCTCGAGGAAAACCGTCCCGGTCAGGCGGGCTATCGCTCCAAACAGCGGCCAGCCGGCGACTTCGCTCTTGGCGACGAAACGCAGCGGTGCCTGCCGGCAGCCGAGCACCAGCACGTCGGTCCAGGAGACATGGTTTGGCACGATCATGTGTGGGGAACGGCCGGATGTGCGCCCGTGGAATCGCGGCCTGATGCCCAATAGACCGCAGGTCACACGGCAAAACAGCAGGGGCAAACGGTGCTGAAGTGGCCAATTGCAGCAGCGCGCGAGCCATTGCAGCGGCAGCGCGAAGAGCACGAGAAGGGCGAAACCCGCCAGCGCGAGAATGCCACGGAGATAGGTCACGGACGACTCACGGGCGGAGCGAATCGGCGCGGAAACCTCAGCCAAGATCGCACCGTAAAGTCAACGCGGATACGGCAGAGCCGGCTGGTTTCCGGTAATAGCCCTTGCGTTCCCCGACGGTCTCGAAGCCGACGCGCCGATATAGCGCTATCGCGCTGGCATTCCCCGGCTCGACTTCGAGAAAAACGCTGGTGACCCCCGCCGCGGCCAAGCGCGCGAGATGAGCGTTGATCAGGTCTCGCCCGATGCCCCTCGCGCGCTCGGATTTGGCGACGGCAACCGACAATATCTCCGCCTCCCCGGCCGCGTGCCGCGACAGAGCGAAGCCGACAAGGCTGTTACCCCGGGCAAGCGCGCCGTCGCCGATCGTATTGCTCGCCGCGAGCAGGCTCTCGAACTCGGGCGCGGACCAGGGATGGGCGAAGGCGGTCGCGTGCAGCCGCGCGCACTCCGCCGATGCCGAGGGGCCGATGGGCCGGATTGTGTACGACGCGGGTTTGCGGAGAAACGCGAACATCAGGACGGCAGACGCGGCGCCTCTTCTTCCTCCTCGCCTGCCCGCGCGACCGCTGGCGCCTTCTGCGGCTTGGCATCGGGCGCCTTGAGGTAGAGCGGCCGCGCCGGGGCGCTCGCTGGATCGGCGGCGAGGCCGAGCCGCGCCACGTAGGCGATATCGGGCGCGATGCGCTCGCCGACGACTTCCGCCTTTAGTCCCATCGTCCACGCCTCGATAGCCAGCATCGGCGCGCCTGAGCCCGTGATGCGCAGCGGTCCGGCGCCGAGCGCCCGCACCGCATCCCGCACCGGAGAATGGCGCGGCGACAGGATGGTGCGGCCGCCGGAGCCATAGCCGGTGACATAGACGCTGCCGTGAAGCGCGTCGATCGCGGCAACGACGATTGCTCCGTCGCTACCGAGGATGAGCGGAGCGGCGAGCGCGGCCAGCGTGGAGACGCCGGTCACCGGGATCCGCCGCGCCACCGCGATGGCGCGCGCGGCAGACAGGCCGACGCGAATGCCGGTGAACGAGCCCGGACCGACCGTCACCGCGACGCGATCGAGCGATGCGAACCCACCCTCGGCATGCGCAACGACCCGCTCGAGCAGGGGCAACAACGCTTCCGCATGACCACGCGCCATGGGAAGCGTCTCGAAGGAGATCGGTTCCGCCGCATCTGAATCGAGCACGCAAGCCGAGCAGGCCGGCAGCGCGGTGTCGATCGCCAAGATTCTCATGTTAGCACTGTCGGCGTTTTGCCGTGCGCGATCAACAGAGGCCTGATGACGCTAACCCCTGAGCAGCGTCTCATCGAGCGAATAGCCGGCGCCGCGCACGGTGCGGATTGGATCCTTCTCGCGGCCGCGCACCAGCGCCTTACGCAAGCGGCCGACGTGAACGTCGACGGTGCGCTCATCGATTTCCGCCGACATGCCCCAGACGCTGTCGAGCAATTGTCCGCGTGAGAAGACGCGCCCCGGCTTCTCCATGAGATGTTCCAGAAGACGAAACTCCGTCGGCCCCAAGTGGACCTCGCGGCCGGCGCGACGCAGCCGGCGCGTTTCGCGATCGAGCTCCAGATCGCCGGCGACAAGCTGCGCGGCAACGCGCTCGGGCTTGGCGCGACGCAACAGCGCTTTTACGCGCGCCATGAGTTCCGGAACCGAGAAGGGTTTAACCACATAATCATCCGCCCCGACGGCGAGACCGCGCACGCGCTCGGCCTCTTCGCCGCGCGCCGTCAGCATGATGACGGGAAGGGTGCGTGTCGCATCGCGCGCGCGGAGACGGCGACAGATTTCCAGCCCCGACACGCCGGGAAGCATCCAATCGAGAATGACAATGTCCGGAGGCGCTTCCTGAAGTTTCAGCTCCGCCTCATCGCCGCGCTCGACGCGCTCGACAATAAAACCTTCGGCTTCGAGATTGTAGGAGAGAAGCAGGGATAGCGCAGGCTCGTCCTCGACAACGAGGACGCGCGGCGCGGTTTTGTCCGCTGCTCGTGCTTCATTCATCGCAAGACCTTCATGGAGATTCGATAGGTTCAAACGCCGTTTTGCCTTTTGGACGCTCCACCGGCAGGGACTCGCCAGTGACGAGAAAGACGACCGTCTCGGCGATGTTGGTCGTGTGATCGCCGATCCGCTCAATATTCTTCGAGCAAAACAGGAGATGCGTGCAGAAGGATATGTTACGTGGATCTTCCATCATGAACGTCAGGAGATCCCGGAAGACCGAGTCTTCCAAAGCATCGACTTCCGCGTCGCGGCTCCAGACTTGCCGAGCGCGCTCGACATCGCGCTGCGCGTAGGCGTCGAGCACGTCCTTCAATTGCATGGCCGCGACGTCATGCATCGACTTCAGCCCGACGATCGCGCGTGGCAGCCGCGCCTCTGCGGCGATCTTTGCGGTGCGCTTGGCAATGTTCTTGGCAAGATCGCCGACGCGTTCGAGATCGCCGGAAATGCGGATCGCGGCGACGCATTCACGTAGATCGATCGCCATCGGCTGGCGGCGGGCGATGGTAAGGACGGCGCTTTCCTCGACCTCCCTTTGCAAGGCGTCGAGACGCGGATCGCTGGCAACGACGCGCCGGGCCATATCGACGTCGAGATCGGCGAGTGCATCCATCGCCTCGGAAAGCATTTTCTCCGCCAGCCCGCCCATCTCGGCGATGCGACGGCCGAGGGCTTCTAGCTCCCGGTCGTAAGCTTTGACGATGTGCTCCGGCATGGCTCTGTCCTTGTTCTCGGCTCGGGGTTCAACCGAAACGGCCGGTAATGTAGTCCTGGGTCTGCTTCTTGTCCGGCGAGGTGAACACGCGGCGCGTACGATCAAATTCGATCAGCTCGCCAAGGTACATGAACGCCGTGTATTCCGAGACGCGCGCGGCCTGCTGCATATTGTGTGTGACAATCGCGATTGTATATTGCTCGGACAGATCGTCGATCAGCTCCTCGATCTTCGCCGTCGAGATCGGATCGAGCGCCGAAGCCGGTTCGTCAAGCAGGATGACCTCCGGATGGATTGCAACGGTGCGCGCGATGCAAAGCCGCTGCTGCTGGCCACCGGACAGACTGAGGCCGCTGGCATGGAGCTTGTCCTTCACCTCGTTCCAGAGGGCGGCTCCTTCCAAAGCTGCTTTGACGCGATCGTCGAGTTCGCTTTTGCTTACCCTCTCATACAGCCTGATGCCGAACGCAATGTTCTCATAGATTGACATGGGAAAGGGCGTCGGCTTCTGAAAGACCATCCCCACGCGTGAGCGCAACAGATTGACATCGATGTCCGGCGACAGGAGGTTCTCGCCATCGAGCAGCACTTCGCCCTCGGCGCGCTGGTTCGGATAAAGATCATACATGCGGTTCAAGACGCGCAGGAGCGTCGATTTCCCGCAACCGGAGGGTCCGATAAAAGCGGTGACCTCGTTGCGGTAAAGCGGCAGCGAGATTGATTTGAGCGCGCGGGTTTGCCCATAAAAGAAATCGAGTCCACGGATCGAAATTTTTTCCGACACATCGCTCCTTGCCATTGGGTGTGCGGCCGGAGCGTCCATCACGAGACTCATTGAGTGACCCTTTGTCTTGCAAGCACGCGCGCCAGAACCGAGAGCGTCAGGACGGCGAAGGTGATGATGAGCGCGCCAGTCCAGGCAAGTTGCTGCCAATCCTTGTAGGGACTGAGAGCGAACTGAAAGATGACGGCCGGCAGGCTCGCCATCGGCGCGCCGAGGTCGGTGCTCCAGAACTGGTTGTTCAGCGCCGTGAACAGGAGCGGCGCCGTCTCTCCGCTAATGCGCGCAACCGCCAGAAGCACACCGGTGATCAGGCCGGCGCGCGCCGCGCGATAGGCGATGCGGATGATCACATACGAACGCGGCAGACCGAGAGCGGCGGCCGCTTCGCGCAGTGGTCCGGGAACGAGAAGCAGCATGTCTTCGGTCGTGCGCACCACAACCGGCACGACGATCACCGCTAGCGCCATCGCGCCGGCGAGCCCGGAGAAATGACCCATCCGCACGACGAGTACTTCGTAGATGAACAGGCCGATCATGATCGAGGGCGCGCTGAGCAAGATGTCGTTGATGAAGCGCACAAACATCGTCAGCCGCGAATAGCGGCCATATTCGGCCATGTAGGTGCCGGCGAGCATGCCGACCGGCGCGCCGACCGCCACGCCGAGTACCGTCATGATCAGGCTGCCGACGATGGCATTGAGCAGCCCGCCGGAGCCGCCGGGCGGCGGCGTCATCTCGGTGAACACCGCGGGGGTGAGCCCCCACAATCCGTGCCAAAGCAGCGCACCAAGGATCAGGAGGAGGAATGCCAAGCCAAAGACCGCGGCAGCGATGCACAGCGCCATGACGATTGCGTGCTTGCGCCGCCGGCCCGCATAGATCGACGCCATCATGAGGCTCCGGCTCTGCGCTGGACGCGCATTAGCATGAGCCGCGAGACAGCCAGCACGATGAAGGTGATGACAAACAGGATGAGGCCGAGCTCGATCAACGCCGAAGTGTAAACGTCACCGACCGCTTCGGTGAATTCGTTGGCGATGGTCGCCGATATCGTCGTGCCGGGCGCCAAGAGCGAACCGGAGATCTTGTGTGCATTGCCGATGACGAAGGTCACCGCCATCGTCTCGCCGAGTGCCCGGCCGAGACCGAGCATAATGCCGCCGATCACGCCGAGGCGCGTGTAGGGAATGACCACCTTGCGAACGACCTCCCACGTAGTGCAGCCAATTCCGAAGGCCGCTTCCTTCAGCACGGGCGGGACGGTCTCGAACACATCGCGCGAAATGGCGGTGATAAACGGCAGCACCATTATCGCGAGGATGAAGCTCGCGGTGAAAATCCCGATCCCGTAAGGTGGACCGGCAAACAATCTGGACAGAACCGGGATAGGGCCGAACATTGCAATCAGCGCCGGCTCGACAAATTGCTGCAGGAATGGCGCGAGGATAAAGAGGCCCCAGATGCCATAGATGATGGAGGGAATGCCGGCCAAAAGCTCGATCGCAATGCCGATCGGGCGGCGCAGCGATGGCGGGCAGAGCTCGGTCAGAAAGATCGCAATGCCGATGCCGACCGGAATGGCGATGATCATCGCTAGAACCGATGTGATAACCGTGCCGTAAATGGCCGGAAGCGCGCCGAACTTGTCGGTCACGGGATTCCACGATTGGCTTGTCAGAAAGCTGAAGCCGAATTCCCGGATTGCCGGGAGCGAACCTAAGACCAGCGATAGGATCACGCCGCCCAAAATGACGAGAACCGCCGCCGCAGCAAGCTGCGTGATCACATGAAAACCGCGATCGCTCAGCTGCAAACGCCGCAACACTTGGCGGCGATCGCGTGCGGCGAGCCGTGTTCGCGGCATGCTTGCCATGCTCACGGCTTTCATCACGACGGCGTCCCCATCGGCACGAGTGGCCTCGCTCGAATCTGCCGGCATTTGCACGCGGATGCTCATGGGTTAGTTCGGGTGCTCCGGCCCTCAGCAAAGCGGCAGAGACAACTCTCCCGCTTAACTGGGCTCCATTTACATCAGCGGCTTGCCGGTCGCATCATGGATGTCATCCGCCCATTCCTTCTTGATCAGGGAAACGACATTTTCCGGCATCGAAATGTAGTCGAGCTCTTCGGCCATCTTGCCTCCCTTGGTGAACGCCCAGTCGAAGAACTTCAATGCTTCCTTGGCGGCAGCGGGATCTTTCGGCTGCTTCGGCATTAGTATGAAAGTCG
Source organism: Methylobacteriaceae bacterium (assembly GCA_019244955.1). Lineage (GTDB taxonomy): Bacteria > Pseudomonadota > Alphaproteobacteria > Rhizobiales > Beijerinckiaceae > JAFASC01. The sequence goes on from JAFASC010000331.1 coordinate 14,098, forward strand.
CTGCCGTGATCGGCCACGATTCAGCGCCGGGCTGATCCGTCAAAATCTGGTAGAATCCCGGCGCATTCGTCCAATCCGCATTGGCCGCAGCGGCCTGGAAAGCCGGCGAAGTCGGCGAGACCACCTTGCCATCATGGTTCTTCATCTTCGTGTAGGTGAGTTTGTTCTGCTTTGCGTAGGCATATTCGACATAGCCGATCGAGCCTTTCGTGTTGGCGACGTTATTCGCGACGCCTTCATTCCCCTTCGCCCCGATGCCGACAGGCCACTCGACCGCGGTGTTCTCGCCGACATTCGATTTCCAGTCGGGACTCACCTTCGCGAGATAATTAGTGAAATTGAACGTCGTGCCCGATCCGTCGGAACGGTGCACGACGGCGATCGCGCTCGACGGCAGTTTGGCATTGGGATTGAGCGCTTTGATCGCCGCGTCGTCCCACGTCTTCACCGTGCCCATGAAAATCTTCGCAAGCGTCGCCCCGTCGAGCGCGAGATCGCCCGGGCTCACGCCATCGAGATTGATGACCGGCACGATGCCGCCCATCACCATCGGCCATTGGACGAGTTCGTCCTTCTGCAATTCCTCGGGTTTCAGCGGTGCGTCGGTCGCGCCGAAGACGACGGTCCTCGCCTTGATCTGCTTGATGCCCCCGCCGGAGCCGATCGATTGATAATTGAGGCCGTTGCCGGTCTCCTTTTTGTAGGCGTCCGCCCATTTTGCGTAGATCGGATAGGGGAAGGTCGCGCCCGCGCCGGATGTGTCGGCGGCGCGAACCGCAACGCTCGCCGAGGCGGCCGCCGCCACTACCAGCGCGGCGCGGAGAATTGTCTTGTTCATGAAGGCCTCTTGCGGACTGAGGTGATGCAAGCCGCCGGAACGATCGAGCCTGGCGGCGGACGCAACGTATGGCCGCCACGCAAGGCTTTTACGACACCCGCATGACACTTCGTTGACAGCGTAAGCCCAGGGAAAGGATCAGGATTTCTGACCCTGCGCATCCGGCAATGGCAGAATCGCCGAAAATGTCGCGCCTTGGCCGAAGCTGGACTCTACGGTCAGGCGACCGCGGTGGCGCGCCAGGATGTGCTTGACGATGGCGAGCCCGAGACCGGTGCCGCCCTTCGCGCGGCTCTCGCCGACATCGACGCGATAAAAGCGCTCTGTGAGCCGCGGCAGATGTTCCGGCGCAATGCCCGCCCCATGATCGCGTACGATCAAGATCGCATCGCGGTCGCGCAGACTGACGGCAACTTCGATGGGCTTCTCCGAGGCCCCATACTTGATCGCATTCTCGATCAGATTTTCGGCGACGCGCACGAGCTCATCGCGGTCGCCGCGTACCATGACCGGTTTTTCCGCGTGAAGCACGATTTGCGTTTCATTTTCGTCGGCCATCGGTGCGAGCGTGTCGACCACGTGGCCGGCAATGGATGAAAGATCGACAATGGTCGGCGGCTGCAGATGCGCGCTCTGCTCGATGCGCGACAGCGATAACAGATCGTCGACAAGCCGCGACATGCGCCGCGCCTGCTCGCCCATGATGGAGAGGAAGCGATCGCGCGCGACGGGGTCATTGCGAGCCGGGCCTTGCAAGGTTTCGACAAAGCCGAGGACCGAAGTCAAAGGCGTACGCAGCTCGTGACTCACGTTGGCGACGAAGTCGACGCGCATCCGCTCGCCGCGGCGCATTTCGCTGACGTCGCGCAGGGTGAGCATCAGCATCCCCGGTAAGCCGGCGACTTCAATCGGCGCGATATAGACATCGAAAAGGCGCTCGAGCGGGACGCGTTCGCGCCACTGCACCTTTTGTGGCTTGCGCGACGCGAAAGCGTGCGTGATCGCCTCGAGAATGTCGGGGGAGCGCAGGCCCCGAACCAGTAGTTCGCCCGTCCGCAGCGCGGGCAGAAGCGACGTGACCGCCGGGTTCGCGGCGATCAGCCGGAAATCGCTGCCGAGGACGAGCGCCGCCTCCGGGACCGCCCGAAGCAGCGCCTCCAGGACTTGTGTCGGCACTCGCTCGGCCATTCCCTAGGGCGCCCTCGCCGCTTTAGCCGGACAAAGGCTTGCAGGCCGCAACCAACTCTTGCAAGCCTCGCGCCGGATGGCGATATCGGCAGAATCGGACCTATCGATTGCTAGAGGAGAGCACAAGGTGGACGCGAACGTCGAAGCTGCCAAGCCGGAGACGCAACCTGAGGGCCAAGCGCGCCAACCCGAGAACCACGAATTCCAGGCCGACGTTTCCCGGCTCCTGCACCTCATGGTGCATTCGGTCTATTCGGACCGCGACATTTTCCTGCGCGAACTGATCTCGAACGGCGCCGACGCCTGCGAGAAGCTGCGCCACGAGGCGCTGACCAACCCGGAGCTCACCGGTGATGCGGCTGCGTTCGAGATCACCATTGGTCTCGACAAGAACAAGCGCCTCCTGAGCGTCGAGGATAACGGAATCGGCATGTCGCGCGAGGAATTGTCGACCGCGCTCGGCACGATCGCCAGTTCCGGCACGCGCGCGTTCCTCGAGAAGCTCGGCGGCGACGAGAAGCCGGCGATTGCAGCCGACCTCATCGGCCAGTTCGGGATTGGCTTCTATTCCGTGTTCATGGTGGCCGACAAAGTCGAGGTCGACACGCGCCGCGCCGGCAGCGACGAGGCGTGGCGCTGGACCTCCGACGGCAGGGGCACCTATGCCATCGAGCCGCTCCTGCTTGCAGACGCGCCGGCGCGCGGCACGCGGGTGCGCCTGCACATGATGGAGGACGCGACCGAATATCTTCAGTCCTGGAAAGTCCAGAGCATCGTGCGCGAATATTCGAGCGGCATCGCCGTGCCGATCGCGCTCGTCGAAGCGCCGCAGAAAGACGGCAAGGACGCGAAGGAAGAAGAAAGCAAAGAGCCGAAGCGGATCAGCGAGGGCAGCGCGCTGTGGGCGCGCCCGAAGGACAAGATCGAGGAAAGCGAATACACCGAATTCTACCGCAGCCACGCCGGCCAGTTCGACGAGCCGCTCTTAACCATCCATTGGCGCGCCGAGGGCCGCCACGAATACACGGTGCTCGCTTTCATTCCAGGCTCGCGGCCGCTCGACCTCTTCGATCCCGCGCGCAAGGGCCGCAACAAGCTTTATGTGCGCCGCGTGCTCATCTCGCGCGACACCGATCTCTTGCCCGGCTGGCTGCGTTTCGTGCGGCTTGTCGTCGATTCCGCCGACCTGCCGCTCAACGTCTCGCGCGAGATGGTGCAGAAGAGCCCGGTCTTCGGCGCCATCGGCAAGGCGGTGACGAACCGCATCCTGCAGGAGATCACCAAGCTCGCCGAGAAGGAGCCGGAGAAGTTTGCGAAACTCTGGGAGAACTTTGGCGCCGTTCTCAAGGAAGGGCTCTACGAAGACTCCGAGCGCCGCGATCAGCTCTTCGAGATCGCGTGCTTTGCGACGTCGAGCGATCCCGAAGGCAAGCGCACGCTGAAGGAGTATGTCGCGTCGCTTCGCCCGAACCAGACCGCGATCTATTATCTGACCGGCGAGGATGCAAAGCGCCTCGCCTCGAGCCCGCAGCTCGAAGGTTTTCGCGCCCGCGGCATCGAGGTGCTGCTCCTCTCCGATCCCGTCGATACGTTCTGGGTCTCGACCGCGGTCGGTTATGACGGCAAGCCGTTCAAGTCGGTGACGCAGGGTGCGGCCGACATTTCGTCCATTCCGCTCGAGGAAGGTCAGGAAGCCCCGGCCGCAGGCGACGTCAAACCCGAAGTCGCCACTCTGCTCGCGCTGATGAAGCAGACGATCGGCGAAGTCGAAGATGTGCGCGCCTCCGAGCGCCTCTCCGACAGTCCGGTCTGCCTGATTGCGCCGGAGCATGGGCCCGACCGCCGCCTCGCCCGCATTCTCGCCGAGCACGGCAAGCTCGGCGACATGCCGAAGCCCGTGCTCGAAGTGAACCCGCGCCATGCGCTGATCGAGTCGCTTGCGCGTCACATCAACGATTCCGACAAGACCTGGCTCGAAGACACTTTTTGGCTGCTCTATGAGATGGCGCGCGTCAGCGACGGCGAGAGCCCGTCCGATCCCGCCGGTTTCGCCGGGCGCCTGACGCGCGCGCTGACCAAGCTCGCGGCGTAAGCCTCGGATAAAAGGACGACACCGATGAGTAAACTTGCGACCTGCCTTTGGTTCGACCACGGCGAGGCTCGAAAGGCGGCCGCATTCTATGCGGCTACATTTCCGGACAGTTTTGTGGGCTCGGCGCACGAAGCGGCGTCCGATTACCCCGGCGGTGCACGCGGGAACGAGCTCGTCGTCGCGTTCACGCTGATGGGCCAGCCCTTTGTCGGCCTCAATGGCGGCCCGAACTTCACGCCCAACGAAGCCGTCAGTTTTCAGGTGACGACAGAGGATCAGGCGGAGACCGATCGCTACTGGGATGCGATCGTTTCCAACGGCGGCAAGGAAAGTCAATGCGGCTGGTGCAAGGACCGCTGGGG
>JAFASC010000352.1 GCA_019244955.1 Methylobacteriaceae bacterium
CGCGAGAATTTCCGCGGCGATGCTCTTCAGAACGACGATGTCGCCCTGCTTGCGGTCGCGATAGCTCGAAATCGAGATCGTCTCGATAACGCGAATGCCGAGCTCGCGCGCGACGATCGCCGCCGGCACGAGGCCGCCGCGGGTGATGGTGACGATGACCTCGAACGGTCCGGCGCCGGACAGCCGCCAGGCGAGCGCCCGCGTGTCGCGGTGGAACTGGTCCCAGGAGACCGGGAAACGCTTGTCGCCGCCAAGACGCTTGTCGCCGCCAAGACGCGCCGCCGGCTCGCGCAAGGCCTCCTTCACGCGCTTTTCCGCTCGCGGGACAGCCTTTCGATCATCGCGCGCGTCTCGGCGACGGCGCGGGCAAGCACCGCCTCATCCTTCGAGCGCAGCACGATCGAGTTGCGGAAGCGCCCGTCGACAAAGGCGGGATAGGAGCCGATCGACACGCCGTTATGGCGCTCGGCAATGTCGGCGAGATCGGCGGCGTAGAGCCCTTCCGGCAGGTTGCCGGCCTCGACCGTCTCGACGAGCATCTTGGCCCCGGTCTTCAGCCGCGGCGTCACGCCGTCGAGCATCGCCTGCATGATCGAGGGCACGCCGGCCATGACGATGACGTTGCCGATCATGAAGCCGGGCGCCTTCGAGATTTTGTTCTCGACGAGCTCGCCGCCCTGGGGGATGCGCGCCATGCGCCGGCGCGCGGCGTTCAGGTCCTCCGGCTTGATGCGCTCGAGCAGCAGCGCCAGCGCGCGCGGGTCCTCGGAAATCGGCACGCCGAAGGCCTTCGCGACGGCGTCGGCGGTGATGTCGTCGTGCGTCGGGCCGATGCCGCCGGTCGTGAACACGTAGCCATAGCGGTGGCGAAGCGCGTTCAGCGCAGCGACGATATCGTCGTCGACGTCGGGGACGATGCGCACCTCGCGCAGATCGATGCCGATCTGGCCGAGATAATCGGCGATGTAGCCGATATTCTTGTCCTTGGTGCGCCCCGACAGGATTTCGTCGCCGATGACAAGGACGGCGGCGGTCACGGCAGCTTCTTCCGCCATCCTGTCTCCCTGTGCGTTCGCAGAACCGAGCCGGTCCCGCTTATCATCTTTACGACCGGGCGGGCTAGGTGCGGCGGCTCGGGTGGCGTGGGCATAGGTGGACATGCGGGTAGCCATAGGTGGCCCGAATTGCCATATGTGCGGTGTCTTCGGGGGCATCCCTGCCGGCCCGCGGAATGGTTGACACATGCACGCGATCCGACAGATTTGCCGCTGAATGACCTTCGTCGACGCCCATCTCGCCCCGGGCCGCAAGACCGGGCAAATCAAGCTGCACGGACCGGAAGCTTTCGAGGGCATGCGCCGCGCCGGCCAGCTGACCGCGCGGGCGCTCGACGCGCTCACCGAGCGGGTGAAGCCCGGCGTCACCACCGACGCGCTCGACGCGTTCGTCTTCGACTTCGCGATGTCGCACCACGCCTATCCGGCGCCGCTCGATTATCGCGGCTACCGCAAGTCGATCTGCACCTCGATCAACCATGTCGTCTGCCACGGCACGCCCGACGCCAAGCCGCTGCGCGATGGCGATATCGTGAACATAGACGTAACGCTGATCGTAGACGGCTGGCACGGCGATGCGAGCCGCATGTATCTCGTCGGCGAGGTACCGCGGCGGGCGCTGCGGCTCGTCGACGTCACCTACGAGGCCTTGATGCGCGGCATCGCTGCGGCGCGGCCTGGAGGCACGACGGGAGATATCGGAGCTGCAATCCAGCTTTATGCCGAGAGCGAACGCTGCTCGGTCGTGCGCGACTTTTGCGGCCACGGGCTCGGCCGTCTGTTCCACGACGAGCCGAACATTCTGCATTACGGCAAACCCGGCGAGGGGGTGCTGCTTAAGCCCGGCATGTTTTTCACGATCGAACCGATGATCAATCTCGGCCGCGCGCCGGTGAAGGTTTTGTCCGACGGTTGGACGGCGGTGACGCGCGACCGGTCGCTGTCGGCGCAGTTCGAGCACACTGTCGGCGTCACCGACACAGGCGTCGAGGTTTTCACGCTGTCGCCGGCGGGACTGGACCGGCCCTACGCCCCCAGCGTGCCTGCCGCGGCATGAGAGACGGGCTCTCGGAGTCTGCCGTTCCTCATTACGCTGGACATCGCGAGCGGCTGCGGACCCGATTCCTCGAAGCAGGCGAAGACGCGCTCGCCGATTACGAGATTCTCGAACTCGTGCTGTTCCGCGCCATACCACGCCGGGACATAAAGCCCCTGGCGAAGGCGCTGCTTGCGCGCTTCGGTTCGTTTGCCGAAGTGATCGCGGCGCCGGCGCCGCGGTTACGCGAAGTCGACGGGCTCGGCGAAGCTGCCATCGCCGAACTTAAAATCGTCGAGGCGGCGGCGCGGCGGCTCGCGCGCGGCGCCTTGCGCAGCCGCAAACAGCTCTCCTCATTCAGCGATGTTCTAGACTATTGCCGAACCACGATGGCGCTCGCCGAACGCGAAGAATTCCGCATCCTTTTTCTCGACAAGCGCAATTGCCTCATCGCCGATGAGGTGCAGGGGCGCGGGACCGTCGATCACACGCCGGTCTACCCGCGCGAAGTCGTACGCCGCGCGCTCGAACTCGCCTCGACCGCAATTATCCTGGTGCACAACCATCCCTCTGGCGATCCGACGCCCTCCTCCGCCGATGTCCGTGTAACGCAAAGTATCATGGCCGTCGCCGAACCGTTGGGAATCACGGTGCACGATCACCTGATCGTCGGGCGCGAGGGTCATGCCAGCTTCAAGGGCCTGCGTCTGATTTGACCTCAATCGCCAGCCATAGCGCGCGAATTACCAGGCAATTGCCCGCCGCTCCAATACGAGCCGTTAACTCAGCGTTGGTATTCCTCAGAGCAACAATGCGGGCGCGAGGGCGTGGATGCGGTGGCAGCTCTGGAGAGGGCAAGGCGGTCTGTTGACCTCGCCGAGCTTCGTGCCGCTCGCCCTGTTCACATCACTGACTTTGTCGTTGCTGATGCTCGCCACGATCTGGTCGTGCGAGCAGGAAAACGCCGCCACCCTCCGCCACGAAGCAGCCGCCTTGCAGGCAGCGATCAGGACCGAACGGGACGAGTTCGTTTCACGAGCGGCGCAGATTGCCCGTACGGAGGTTCGCGCGGAGGCAAGGACGGCGGCGGAAGATGAACTTCCCCGGCCTGTTTCTCCTTTCGCTCACATTTTCGTGGTCGACCTGAGCACAGGCGCAGGCCGCCCCGATGACCGCTGGCGCGGCGCCGATCATTATGAAGCCTTCCGACCCGCCCTCCTGCCGATGCTGGCGCGCTATCGGGAACGCGAAGGCCAGCTATTGCGCGGCGCGTTAAACAATGAACCGGACGGACGCTCCCCGTCGCGGCCGTCTGAACTCGCGCGCGATGGAGAAAGCTTCTTCGTCCGAGTCGGGGACCAGATCGACGCTGTGGCAATCGTGCCGACGCTCGCCGGAGCGTCGGAAGCGCCGGCAGCGCTGGTCGGCATTGCCTCCTTGGACGGAATGTTTCTCTCACGGCTGATCCGGACGGCTGGCATCGGTCCGATTGAACTGACCTTAGGCGAAGGGGATGGATCGGCGCGGGCACGGATTGGAGTGGCAGACGCCGAAGGGCATCATCTCGCTAATCTCGCATGGACCCCTTCCCAACCCGGTTATGAGCGCGCCCTTTGGTTTGCCGCACTCCTGGTCTTCTTTGCCGCGCTTTTTGCCGCCCTCGTCGTCTACTATTCGCGCCGGGTTGCCCGAGTGCTCGCGGCAAGCGAAGCACGCGCTCAGGAGCTTGCCGGGCAGGATTTGCTTTCCGGGCTGCCGAACCGCGCGTTCTTCAACCAATATCTCGACGCCGAGATCGGCCGGACCCAACGCACAGGCTCCGCCTTCGCCCTGTTCTATCTCGATCTCGATCGCTTCAAGGAGATCAACGACTCTTTCGGTCACGAGGCCGGCGACCGATTGATTCAAGCCTCGACCCAGCGCGTTAGCGCGATCCTGCGCGGCGGCGACCGGCTTGCACGCCTCGGCGGTGACGAATTCGCCATTCTGCAGACTGAGGTGCGCACCCCGCGCGATTGCGAGAAGCTCGCCAAGCGCATCCTCCAGGAAATGGCGCAACCGTTCGATCTCGGCGAGCAAAAAGTTTTCGCCGCTATGTCGATCGGCATTGCGCTGCATCCGCACGATGCCAAGGATTCGCAAGAATTGATGCGGCGAGCGGACCTGGCGCTCTATCGAGCCAAGAACGAGGGCCGTAATCGCTTCTGCTTCTTCGAGCAGCGCATGGGCGAAGAATTGCGCATGCGCAAGACGGTCGAAGACGAATTACGCGCTGCGATCGATCGCGACGAACTCATCGCTCAATATCAACCCATCGTATCCGCGGATGGAGAGAAGCTCGTCGGCGTGGAGGCGCTGGTGCGATGGCGTCATCCTGTGCACGGCCTGATCTCGCCGGAGCGGTTCGTCGGTCTCGCCGAAGATAACGGCCTGATCCTTCCACTCGGAGAATGGGTGCTCCGTCGCGCATGCACCGACGCCCGACGCTGGCCCGGTCTTTATGTGGCGGTCAATGTCTCGCCCATTCAGTTCCGCCACAACGCTTTCCCGGCCGCTGTGGAAGGCATTCTCAAAGAAACGGAGATGGACCCGTCGCGACTGGAGCTGGAATTGACGGAAGGCGTCGTCGTCAAGGATGCCGACCAAGCGGAAAATGCAATTATTGAGCTGCGCGCCAAGGGTGTCAGGCTGGCGCTGGATGACTTCGGTATCGGCTATTCGAGTCTAATCTATTTGCGCCGCTTCGCCTTCGATAAAATCAAGATCGACAAGTCATTCCTGCAGTCGATGGAAATGACGGGCGAAAGCGCGATCATCCTGCACTCGATCGTGCATCTCGGACGTGCGCTGGGACTGACCGTCACCGCCGAGGGCATCGAGAACGAGGATCAGCAGCGCTTCCTACAGGCTCTCGGCTGCCACGAGCTGCAGGGATTCCTGTTTTCGCAGCCCCTCGATGCGGACGAGCTCTCAGCGCTTCTCGAGAAGAGCCAAGCCGGTTCGCGGGGACGCGTCGCGCGGGAGACGCAAGCCGCCTAAAATTTAATGCAGACGTAGCTCGAGGCTGACCGTGCGGATTTCAGCCGGGCGGATAAGCTTTTCATGCGCGACCTGCACCGAATAGAGCGCGCCATCGAGCTTGTCTCGCCAGAAGGTGAGGAACTTCATGAGCGTCGGGAAGTCCGGAGCGACGTCGTAGTCCTGCCAGATGTAGGTCTGGAGGAACCGCGGATGGTCTGGCAGGCGATACAAGATCTCCGCCGTGGTCAGGCCGTACCCCGCCAGCTGGCGGATGAAGTCGGGTGAAACGCTGCGTGTCTGTTTTACCGGGCCGTTGTCCATCTCACGTCCTCCGAAAAGGCAACGTCGATCAGGCATTTGCGTTGCGGAAAGCGGCGAGCCGCCGCATCGCGCTCTATTGCGCCGAGCGAATGGTAAACGGTGCGTTAACCATCCGGCCGCGGCAGGGCAAAGATTCAGCAAAGCCTGTGCCGAAATGAAGGCGAGGGGCTTGCCATGTCACGAAGTTGACGAGGTGTGGCGGCGAGGACGCAGGCCCGCACTGTGACTTATGCCAACCAGGGCGGCAGCGGTTCCTGGGCGACCATCTCTTTATAAGTCGGCCGCCGCCGCACGGTGGCGAAGTCGGCGCCGCGCACCATCACTTCCGGCACGAGCAGGCGGGAATTGTAGGTGCCCGATTGCACCGCGCCGTAGGCACCCGCCGACATGATGGCGAGCAGATCGCCCGGTTGCGGCTCCGGCATCTCGCGGTCGAGCGCGAGGTAATCGCCGGTCTCGCAGACCGGGCCGGCCACGTCGACGCGAATCGCCCGCGTGCTCGCCTTTTGCCGAATCGGTTGGACCTCGTGGTAGGCGTCGTACAGAGTTGGGCGAATGAGGTCATTCATTCCCGCATCGACA
>JAFASC010000353.1 GCA_019244955.1 Methylobacteriaceae bacterium
TCGCCGAAATCCCACTCGTACGCGGGAATTTGGCCGTTCGGGTGCATGTACCATTCGCGGGCGAGCAAAAGCAATTGATCCTTGGCGAAGTCGGGATCGATCAGCGCGAACGCGATGCAGTGAAATGCCATGTCCCATGCCGCAAACCACGGATATTCCCATTTGTCCGGCATCGACATCACGTCAGCCGCGCCGACATGACGCCACTCGCAATCGCGGCCGTTTTTTCGCTGCTCCGGCGGCGGCGGGCCGGCCGGATCGCCATTTAACCACCTCTCCACGATGAAGTAGTAATATTGCTTGCTCCACAGCATGCCGGCGAACGCCTGGCGCTGGATGTTGCGCATGTCCTCGCTGAGCGGAAATGGCGTCACCCGCTCATAAAACGCGTCCGCCTCGTGCTTGCGAGCCTCGAATATCGCGTCGAAATCCGCGCCGAGAGGCTGCAGCAAATCGCCGGCGTTTGAGAGGCGTAGCTTGAATCTGGCGGTCTCGCCGGCGCCGATTTGCCGACAATAGCCCACTGCTGCCTTCGTGCCGACGTGCTGCGGATTGACCGCGGACGGCCGCGCCTTGACCAAAAACTCGTGAATGGCATCCTTGACGTAAGGTGTCGCATTCGCCACGCCATAAAGCCTGGCGGTGTTCGATTCGTTTTCGGTGAAGAGCACGTCCTGCGGCGGCTCGCAATAAAGCCAGTAGGTTCCGGCGAGCCGGTGCGAGGCTTTTAAAACCGTGGCGTTTGCGTCAGCTCGTTCGATCTCGATCCGCGGCTTCTCTTGGCCGGGAAACCAAGACCAGTCGTTCCTGAACCAGAGCGTCGGCAGGATGTGCAAAAGGGCGGCGTCAGGTCCGCGATTGACCGCGCTGAGGCGGATGGCAATGTCGTCCGCACTGGCCTTCGCATACTCGACGAAGACGTCGAAGTAGCGATCCTCGTCGAATATTCCCGTGTCCAGGAGCTCGTATTCGGGATCGAGCCGGGTCCGGCGGCGGTTCTGCTCGACGAGGTCGGAATATGGATATGCCCGTTGCGGATATTTGTAGAGATATTTCATGTAGGCATGGCTGGGCAAATTATCGAGATAGAAGTAATACTCCTTCACGTCTTCGCCGTGATTTCCCTCGGGTCCGGTGAGGCCGAACATCCGCTCCTTGAGGATAGGATCGGCACCGTTCCACAAGGCGAGCGCAAAGCACAGATGCTGGCGAGCGTCGCAAATCCCGGCGATACCGTCTTCACCCCAGCGATACGCACGTGAGCGCGCCTGGTCATGGGTGATAAAATTCCAGGCGTCGCCATCAGCGCTGTAATCCTCGCGGACGGTGCCCCATTGCCGCTCGCTGATGTAGGGCCCCCAGCGCCGCCACGCCGCCTTTCCGGAGCGCGCCTCCTCCAGTCGCCCTTCTTCTGCAGTCGCGAGTGCCATGATCTGCTCCGTGAAGGGCGAAGCAGATGGTTAGCAGGAAATCCGGCCGGAGCCCATGCGCGTCCTCGCACTGCGAGCATTGCGAATGGCCGCACGCCCAGCGCTTGTCTTCTCGACGATCAGGAGGCGGCATGAAACATTTCGCTCGATTTCTGTTTGCGGCCCACCGCGCATTGCCAGGCAAATCACGCGGCATGTTCGGCTGCGACAGACGTGACGCCCCGAGGCAATAGCTAGTCTCAAGGAAAGCAGGCCGTGGCCGTCAGCGGTATACTCCAGCCTAGATTAAAAGTGAGCGAAGCCGCGACTTGATGACCGCAATTGTTGGGGGATGGAGGTATGGAGGCGGTGAATGTCGGGCTGCCAACGCCGAAATAGTTGGTTTGTGCGTATGTCTGCGTGCTGGAGGCGGTTTTGCATTGGGTGGCGTTCGCCTGCGAATCGTTCACTGAATAGCACCTTGCCGCCTTTTCTACAGCTGCCTGCATCCCCATCGCAGAGTACACCAGCAGCCCGATAAAGAGGCTCGCCGTCATGAGCAGGAACATGGCGGGGGCCACGAAAGCAAACTCCACGGTCGTCGTGCCGCGGTTGCAATTGTTTAGACGTGCGCACAGCATCCGCATGTGCTAGCCCAGACGCATCCAGCTTGTCTTCGTAATCGTTGATGCGCCATGCACGCCCATTACCGTCATCGGTAGAAGCGGCGTGTAACTGAAGGTCACGTTGACTTGGATATAGTCGGCCGGCGAGACATTTGCGTTTCCGGCCGCGGAACAGTTTGCCGACTTGCTTGAGACGCTTCCCACGGATTGAAGGGTGCCGGAAGTATTGACACAGTAATAGGCCTCGGTGATCCCGGCCGAACTCAATGCAACCTTGCTGCCAAGTGAGGTGGCCTGGATGGCAGCCGTCACCGCCGTATTCAGGTTCGGACATTTTGTTGTTTGTGTTGCCGTCTGCATTTGTGTTGCCGGCAGCATGGTAAAATCACACGTTTTCCAGGCGGCTTGAGCCCCCGCATAGGCTGCATTTTCCACCTGCATTTTCTCATATGCGAACCGGCCCACTTCGAAGGCATTGAGGATTCCGGTGATGAACATCACGCCGACAAAGCCGAACTCGACGGCGGCCGCGCCGCGCGCGTCGCTCCGGAATCTAAGGAGGCCATTTCGAAGCGCCGGGAGCATTAGTTCACCAGTGTGCCGCGTGGTGCGCCACCCATTTGGTTAAGTCCCGCTTGTGTACAGTCGGTATCGTTTGCGAGCACCGAACCGGTTCCATTGATTGTCAGATGGTCCACAACAAGCATAAAGCATTTGGCACCTGAAGTAGATGCTCCGGCAGATCCACTCAGGGTAACGGCGGCGTGAGGTAGGTAAACAAGCCCGCTGATGTTCCATGTCGGGCTGTTGCCTGCAGAGGAGATGCTAACGTTCGCCGTCAGCGAGGGGTCCTGGTAGATCGCGACCCCGCTCCACGGCCCGGAGGTGGGAGCGGCGATATTTAAGCCGCCACTGCCCCTAGGTATATGCTGAGACGATGAGGCATTGGAGCCAGAAAACACGATCGTCAGGGGGTTGCCTGTGAGCGTATATCCGTTGGTATCGAGTTGGCCGTTTTCTATAACCAGAACGCCGCCGCTGATCGTTGTGGGTCCGATTAGCTTTTGATCTCCGCAGACAACCTTATAGCCGCTTATCGTGTAGGTGCCTGTCCATTGATTGGACATCGGAAACGAAGAGGAATTTTCGGCTGGATATACGGAATTGCAGGTATCAGCCGGAATGGAGGAGGCTAATGGGGCATAAGCATCGGTCACCGTGCAGGTCGAATCCTGGTTAGGGAAGCACGTGTTCGCGTTCTGAGTGGTCCCGCACCCCTTGATGGCTCCGTGAGCGTCGACAATACCCGCATTGAGATTGCCGCCATTACACGTGGCGCCTGCATTCGACGCAATGTTGCAGCCGCCGAGATCAGCCTTTTGTGCGCCATTGCTCGTTATGTCCGTGACGCCGCTAGTTCCAAGAGCAACGATGCAGTACTTGTACGCATCCTTCGACGTTGCGATCGACGCGCCCTGCATCGACATCGCCGGCTTCGTGGATATCTGGGACACGCCGCTACTGGTAGAGGTAATTGTCGTGTTTCCGCTAAACCCGACAATACTTGTCAGCAGCAATGGCAGCTTGTCGGATATCTGAACCTCGTAGCATTTGCTCGTGCAGCCCGATGTCGTGGTAGGGTTGGTCACCGTGACGGCGATGTTTCCGACGCCGTTCTGAAATCCGTATTGTGCGGCGACAGCTTGTGCCTCCGCGACATAGGTCGAACCACCGTTCGTAGCCGCAGCAATCGCGGCCGCGTCGGCGGCATTCTGCATGCCGCGCTGATGCACCCGCCAATAGGAAACCTCTGCGGCGAGCCCCATCGCGCCAATCAGAAGCGGCGCGGCCAAAGCAAACAGGACTGTTGCGACGCCCGCCTCAGTTCCTCGAAAGAACCGCCACCTTGCGCTCGCCGCGCGGTAAGCTGCGAGGCAATTGCGCCAAGTCATGGGAGAGATTCGCATGCTAGCTAATCCAGGCTACACTTAGCCCTTTATCACGCATGCTTTACTTGGATTGGATTGAGACGCGAAGGTCCTTAACAGGCAACTAACCTTCCGATATGTCGCGTAAACTCTAATAAATCTTGACGCACTGTGTTCACGAGCGGCTGAACTTTCGATTTCTCGCAACAAAGTCGCGGCAGTTCGCAAAGTGTGAAGCGATCGGTTCATCAGGGCATGCTGACCTGATCAGCCCGGCTTCACCTGACCTCGCGCGCAGTCTCAGGTCGCAAATATTGCCCTGCTGGTGCCGCAAGAGGGATTCGAACCCCCGACCCCCTCATTACGAATGAGGTGCTCTACCAGCTGAGCTATTGCGGCAGGGCTGCGGCCGCCGTCGGCCGAAGCGGCCTCGTCTTATCGAGCGGGTTGGCGCATGACAAGCTTGCGGCGGCGGTCTTCACTCTCCCCCATAGCGCAGCGCCGCCGCGGCGGCGAAGGGTGCGCCGGCGACTGCCGCAAGGGTCAGCGCACAGAGAATCGCAAATGGCGCGGCAAACGGCACCGGATCGGCCGCGCCGGCGCCCGCAGCGGAGACGCCGAAAATCAGCACGGGAATCGTGAGCGGCAGGACCAGAACGGCCATCAGCAGGCCGCCGCGACGCAGCGAGACGGTGACGGCGGCGCCGACCGCGCCGAGGAGGCTGAGCGCTGGAGTGCCAGCAAGGAGGGAGAGCGTGACGCGTCCGAGCGCCGGCACGTCCTGCGCCAACGCCAACCCAAACAGCGGCGCGACGATCACCAGCGGCAGCGCCGTCGTTAGCCAATGCGCGGCGCATTTCGTGAGGACGATCAGTTCAAGCGGCGCTTCGCTCATCAGCATGAGATCGAGCGAACCCTCCTCCTGGTCAGCCTGAAATAGCCTGTCGAGGCCGAGCAGCATTGAGAGCAGCGTCGCGATCCAAAGGATCGCCGGGCCGATGCGCGCCAGTAGATTGAGATCGGGCCCGACCGCGAACGGAAAAATTGCCGCCAGAACCAGGAAGAAGACGACACCCGTCGAGGCGCCGCCACCGCTCCGGCGCGCGATTTTGAGTTCGCGCCGAAACAGCGCGGTAAGAGCGTGCCCCACCTGCTAGTGTCGCAGCGCGAGGTGGCGCGCATTGCGCATGTCGAGCGGGGCGTGCGTCGCGGCGACGATGATGCCACCCTGATCGAGATGCATGAGCATGTGCTGTAACAGGCGCGCCTGGGCAGCCGCATCGAGCGCGGTCATCGGCTCGTCGAGCAGCCAGAGCGGGCGCGCCGCCACAAGTAGCCGCGCGAGCGCGATGCGCCGGCGCTGCCCGGCAGAGAGCATTGCAACGGGAAGCTCGGCAATGGCCTGCAGTCCAAACGCCCCCACGGCTTCCGCCACCGGCAGGGCGCCACCCCTGCCCGCTCGCACGCCGAGCATCGCCGCCCAGAAGGCGAGGTTCTCCCCCGCGGTAAGGCTGATCTTGTTGCCGTCGGCATGCCCGACGTAGTGCGCAAGCTCGCGAACCGAGCGCGCATCGTCTGCGTCACCCGTGACCGCAATGCGTCCCCCGGCAAGCGGCAGAAGACCGGCCAGGGCGCGCAGCAACGTCGACTTGCCCGAGCCGTTCGGCCCTGTGACGATGAGAACCTCACCGGGTTCGATGACGCAGCTCAGCCCTTCGAGCACGCGTCGCCCGCCGCGCTCGACCCGAATCTCTGTGACTTCAAGGCGCATGCGCAATTCCCGTGCAGCTTCTGCTCATCAGACCGGCTTTCCTTCGTGTAGCCGCGCTTTAGAAAAGCTCCTATAAGCCGACCACTCCCACACCTTCAGGACAAACGCGAATGCCGTCGCTCGATAGTTTCAAATGCCGCAAGAAGCTCACCGTCAGGACGAGGACCTACCACTACTACTCGCTGAAGACGGCCGAGAAGAACGGGCTCAAAGGCATTTCGAACCTGCCGTTCTCGATGAAAGTGCTTCTGGAAAATCTGTTGCGCTTCGAGGACGGCCGCTCCGTCACGAAGGACGACATTCAGGCCGTCTCGGCCTGGCTCGAGGACCGCGGCACCGCCGACAAGGAGATCGCCTTCCGGCCCTCGCGCGTGCTCATGCAGGATTTCACCGGCGTTCCTGCCGTCGTCGATCTTGCCGCAATGCGCGACGCGATGACCAAGCTCGGCGGCGATGCGCAGAAGATCAATCCGCTCGTGCCCGT
This sequence comes from Methylobacteriaceae bacterium, assembly GCA_019244955.1. GTDB lineage: Bacteria > Pseudomonadota > Alphaproteobacteria > Rhizobiales > Beijerinckiaceae > JAFASC01. The sequence goes on from JAFASC010000353.1 coordinate 6,219, forward strand.
CGATCTCGTCATCGATCATTCGGTTATCGTGGACGAATTCGGTACGCCGAAAGCCTTTAAGAAGAATGTCGAGTTTGAATATCAACGCAATGGCGAACGCTATCGCTTCCTGAAGTGGGGCCAGAGCGCGTTCGACAATTTCCGTGTCGTGCCACCGGGCACCGGCATCTGCCACCAGGTCAATCTCGAATACCTCTCGCAGACGGTGTGGACGAAGAAAGAGCGATACAAGACGAACGGCAAGGCCGAAACGGTCGAACTCGCCTATCCCGATTCGCTCGTCGGCACGGATTCGCACACGACCATGGTGAACGGTCTCGCGGTCCTAGGTTGGGGCGTCGGTGGCATCGAGGCGGAAGCCGCGATGCTGGGTCAGCCGTTGTCGATGCTGCTGCCGGAAGTGATCGGGTTCAAGCTGACGGGCAAATTGCGGGAAGGAGTCACCGCGACAGACCTCGTGCTCACCGTCACCCAGATGCTGCGCAAGAAAGGCGTCGTCGGCCGCTTCGTCGAGTTCTATGGGCCGGGACTGAACACGCTGCCGCTCGCCGACCGCGCAACCATCGGCAACATGGCGCCGGAATACGGCGCGACCTGCGGCTTCTTTCCCATCGATGAAGAGACGCTCACTTACCTTCGGATGTCGGGCCGCCCGAGCCCGCGCATCGAGCTCGTCGAGGCATATGCGAAGGCGCAGGGGATGCTGCGCACCGAACGCACGCCCGATCCGGTTTTCACCGATTCCCTGGCGCTCGATCTCGGCGATGTCGTGCCTTCGCTCGCCGGACCGAAGCGGCCGGAAGGACGCATTGCGTTGAGCGAGGCGGCGAAAGGCTTCGCGAGCGCCATGCAAAGTGAGTATCGCAAGGGCGCGGACGAGCTCGGCAAACGCTACAAGGTCGAAGGCGCGAATTACGATCTCGGACATGGCGATGTCGTCATCGCCGCGATAACGTCATGCACGAACACGTCGAATCCGAGCGTGCTGATCGGCGCCGGCCTTCTCGCGCGCAACGCCGCCGAGAAGGGACTGGCGTCAAAGCCCTGGGTGAAGACCTCGCTCGCGCCCGGTTCCCAGGTGGTCGAGGAATATCTGCAAAAGGCCGATCTGCAGAAACATTTGGACAAGCTCGGGTTCAATCTCGTCGGCTTCGGCTGCACGACGTGCATCGGCAATTCCGGCCCGCTCGGCGGCCCTATCTCGAAAGCGATCAACGACAACGACATCGTCGCCGCCGCCGTCCTCTCCGGCAACCGCAACTTCGAGGGCCGCGTCAATCCGGACGTGCAGGCAAACTATCTCGCGTCGCCGCCGCTCGTCGTCGCCTACGCGCTCGCCGGCTCCATGCAGAAGGATCTCACGAAGGAGCCGCTCGGGTCCGATAAGCAGGGCAAGGACGTGTACCTGCGCGACATTTGGCCGGATTCAGCCGAGATCAATGCTTTCATCCGCAAGAATGTCACGCGCTCCCTGTTCCGCACCCGCTACGCCGATGTGTTTGAAGGCGACAAGAACTGGCGCGGCGTGCGCGTGCCGGCCGGCGAAACCTACAAATGGGACATGGGTTCGACTTACGTGCAGAACCCGCCCTATTTCGAAGGCATGGAGATGAAGCCGAAGCCGATCGAGGAGATCGTGGACGCGCGCATTCTCGCGCTGTTCGGCGACAAGATCACGACCGACCACATCTCGCCCGCGGGCTCGATCCGCGCGAGTTCACCCGCCGGCAAATGGCTCATGGAGCGGCAGGTCGCGCCGCAGGACTTCAACCAATACGGCACGCGGCGCGGCAATCATGAAATCATGATGCGCGGCACGTTTGCCAATATCCGCATCAAGAACCACATGCTCAAACGCGCCGATGGGTCAATCCCGGAAGGCGGCATGACGCGCCATTGGCCCGATGGCGAAGAGATGTCGATCTACGACGCTGCAATGAAATACATGAGCGAGGGCGTGCCGCTCGTCGTCTTCGCCGGCGCCGAATATGGCAACGGCTCATCGCGCGATTGGGCGGCCAAGGGCACGCGGCTTCTCGGCGTGCGCGCGGTCATCGCCGAAAGCTTCGAGCGCATTCATCGCTCGAACCTTGTCGGCATGGGCGTCCTGCCCTGCACCTTCGAGGAAGGCACGACCTGGTCGACACTGGGCCTCAAGGGCGACGAGCAGGTAACGATCCGCGGGTTGAGCGAGGGGCTGCGGCCGCGGCAGAAGCTTTTGGCGGAGGTCGCGTTCGCCGACGGCCGGAAGCAGACCGTGCCGCTGCTTTGCCGCATCGATACGCTCGACGAGCTCGAATATTTTAAGAACGGCGGCATCCTGCACTACGTGCTGCGCCAGCTCGCCGCCTAGCGCACATGGCCACATACAAGCTCCTGCTGCTGCCCGGCGACGGAATTGGTCCGGAAGTCATGGCGGAGGTGGAAAAAGTCGCCGCCGCGCTCGCACGCACCGGGCTCGCGCAATTCGAATTCGAGCGCGGGCTCGTCGGCGGCTGCGCCTACGACGCGCATGGGCAAGCGATCAGCGATTCCGACATGGCGCTCGCACGGGAGGCCGACGCGGTGCTGCTCGGCGCCGTCGGGGGTCCGAAATGGGCTGACGTGCCCTATGATGTGCGCCCCGAGGCCGGGCTCTTGCGACTGCGCAAGGAACTCGCGCTGTTCGCCAATCTGCGCCCAGCGATCTGCTATCCCGCGCTCGCCGATGCCTCCTCGCTGAAGCGCGAGATCGTCGAAAACCTTGACATCATGATCGTGCGCGAGCTGACGGGCGGCGTTTATTTCGGCGAGCCCAAGGAAATCCGCGATCTCGGCAACGGCCAGAAGCGCGCGATCGACACCCAGGTCTACGACACCTACGAGATCGAGCGCATCGGCCGCGTCGCTTTCGAGCTCGCACGCAAGCGCAACAACAAGGTCACCTCGTCCGAGAAGCGCAACGTGATGAAATCCGGCGTGCTCTGGCATGAGGTGATCACCGCCTTGCACAAGCGCGATTACTCGGATGTGACGCTCGATCATCAGCTCGCCGACGCGCTCGGCATGCAGCTCGTGCGGTGGCCGAAACAGTTCGACGTCATCGTCACCGACAATCTCTTCGGCGACATGTTGTCCGATGTCGCGGCGATGCTCACCGGCTCGCTCGGCATGCTGCCGTCGGCTTCTCTCGGCGAGAGCGATGCAAGGAGCGGCAAGCGCAAAGCGCTTTACGAGCCGGTGCACGGCTCGGCACCAGACATTGCGGGACGCGGCCTTGCCAATCCGATCGCGATGAT
>JAFASC010000128.1 GCA_019244955.1 Methylobacteriaceae bacterium
TGACCGAACGGACTTGCTTGGCCATCGCATCGGTGCGCTGCAGCGACGCTCCGTCTGGCAGCTGGATAATGACGTAGAAATAGCCGCGATCTTCCGTCGGCAGAAAGCCGGAGGGCAGCCGCATATACAGCATGCCGGTCCCGGCGACGCCGATCGCAAAGAGAGCGAGCAAGGCCCAGCGGATTTTCGCGAGCTGCCGCACGCCGCGGGCGTAACTGCGCGCCGCCCAGTCGAAACCTTGATTGAACTTGCGGAAAAAGAAGAAGCTCGGCGGCGGCCGGTGCCGCAACAGCACGGCACAGAGCGCCGGACTAAGGGTGAGCGAATTGAAGGCGGAAATCGCAATCGAAATCGCGATTGTCAGCGCAAACTGATTGTAAAGCCGTCCGGTGACGCCGGGCAGAAACGCGACGGGCACGAAGACCGCGCCGAGGACCGCCGATGTCGCGACGATGGGGCCTGTCACTTCCGACATCGCGACTTTCGCCGCCGTCAGGGGGGCGAGCCCGTTCTCAAGCTGCCGCTCGACATTCTCGACGACGACGATCGCGTCGTCGACGACAAGCCCGATGGCCAAAACCATGCCGAGCATGCTGACGGTGTTCAGGGAAAAGCCCATCGCATACATCACGGCGAGCGTGCCGATGAGCGACACGGGAATGGCGATGCCGGTGATCAGCGTCGTTCGCCAGGACTGCAGGAAGATGAAGACGACCGCGAACACGAGGAGCAGCGCTTCGGCAAGCGTGAACATCACATCGTGCATCGATGCCGAGACGAACATGTTGGTGTCGTAGTTGATGCCCCAGTTGATGCCCTTCGGGAAAGTTTTGGCGAGCTCGGACATTCGCGTGCGGACAGCCTTGTCCATATCCAGCGCGTTTGAGCCGGGCAGCTGATATACCGGAACCAGCACGGCGGGGCGGTCGTTGACGTAGGCGCTCGTCGTGTATTGCAGTGCGCCGAGTTCGAGGCGAGCCACGTCCTTGAGCAGCACCGTCGCCTGGCTGGTCGTGCCAGCGCGCAACACGATATCGCCGAATTGCTCCGGCGTGCTCAACCGCCCGAGCGCATTGATCTGCATCTCGAAGGCGGTACCCGGCGGGGCAGGCGCTGCGCCGAGCTTGCCGGCGGCGACCTGTACGTTTTGCTCCGCGATCGCCTGTTGCACATCGACGGCGGTGATGCCGAGCTTGGCGAGCTTGTCCGGATCGAGCCACGCGCGCATCGAATAACGGCGCTCGCCAAACAGCGTGACGTCGCTGACCCCCGGCACGCGCTTCAAGGGATCGACGATCTGCAGATAGGCGAAATTGCTGAGCGTGACCGGATCGACGGACCCGTCAGGCGAATAGATGTTGATCGCCAGCGCGAAGTTCGGATTCTTCTTCTGGATGACCACTCCGGCTTGATTGACGATGCTCGGCAGCGATGCCGCGGCTTGCGAGACGCGGTTCTGCACGTCGACGGCGGCGATGTTGACGGGATAGCCGACGTCGAAGGTCACGGTGATGATCGAGGTGCCGTCGTTAGCACTCACCGAAGACATGTACGCCATGCCCGGCACGCCATTGATCTGCTGTTCGAGCGGCGTCGTCACCGTATCGGCCACGACCTGTGCGCTCGCCCCAGGATAGGTCGAAGTGACGATCACCTGCGGCGGGGTAATGTCCGGAAATTGCGCAACCGGCAGGATGGCCCAACAGATCAGTCCGGCCAACACCATGATGATTGCGATCGAGGACGCGAAGACCGGCCGCTCGATGAAGAACTTGACCATTCACATCCCAGAGCGTCCACCGCAGCGGGCGCGCCTCCCCTGGTTCGGACCCAAGGCCCGAGCCGATCAGCGATTGTGGCCCGCGATATAGGCCGGACTGTGAAGCGGCGCTAGCGGCGGCTCTCTAGGCGCTTAGGCGTACCGCGCCTTGGCCCTGGCGCGCGCCTTCTGCGCTTCGACCTCGCGGTCGCGGGGTGGGCTCAGAGTGTGGAGCGAATGAAGCAGGCGCTCAGCGGCCTCGCTCACCTCATCGACGGCCCTATTGAAGGCCGCCTCGTTGCCTTTCGAGGGGCGTGTAAATCCGCTGAGCTTGCGCACGAATTGCACTGCCGAGGCGCGGACCTCATCCTCCGTCGCCGGCGGCTCGAAATTGAACAGGGTTCTGATATTCCGGCACATTGCTCCCACCCCGCCAGCTCGCCTGCCGGCTCGTTCGCGGGAGATATATGCGCCAATGTGGCTTTTGAGGGAAAAGCCCGCGTCGGCATTCGCTCGCGCGATCGCCTCAGCTGTGTAGCGCTGCGTCCTTGCCGCGCCGCGCGCCGGATGCGGCGATTGCGCCGGCCGGCATTTTGGCCGTGCTCTTTTTCTTCTTCGCTTTTGCCGGAACAGGCATCGCAGCAATGACCTCGCGTTCCGCCGTGCACCAATGCTCCTCATGGCGACCATGCGAATGGCCGCTCATCGCCCACAATTCATAGGCGCGCTCGCGGATGCGCTGCTCGAGTTCGTGGCTCATGGGAGTCTCCGATCCAACTTGTTGAGGGTCGGTTCAGTTCTGCCGGAGCATGGTTAACGAGAGGTTAACTTCTGCACATACTCGGTTACGGCAATCCGAACGCCTGACGCACGGTCTCGTGCTGCGAGGCGAGCTTGATGGCGAGTGCGATGCAGACGGCTATCACCATGGGACGAACGATGCGAGCGCCGATGCGCATGGTCGTGTGGGCGCCGATCGTCGCTCCGATAACAGCCGCGACACCCATGGCGAGACCAATGATCCAATAAATGTGTCCGGAGAAGGCGAGCGTCGCGAGCCCGGCGATGTTCGATGCAAAATTGGCGAGCTTTGTGTGCGCTGTCGCGCGGCTGACGCCGTAGCCAAGCAGGGTGATGAAACCCAGCGTGTAGAAGGAGCCGGCGGCGGGCCCGAACACGCCATCATACGCGGCAATGATCGGCAGGATAAAGCAAATGAAGGGCGCCCACCGCATGCGCGGCGCCGCGTCCGCATCGGCGATCTTCGGCGACAGCGCGAAATAGAGCGCGACCGCGATCAGCACGAAGGGCAGCGCGATCTCCACCGCCCGGCGCGGCACGTGCACAAGCAGCGCGGCGCCGGCAATACCGCCTATGATGCAAGCAAGCGGAATTGGCCACACGCCGCGATCGAGATAGCCGGCGCGCGCGAAGGCAATCATCGCGGAGCCGGAGCCGAAGCTCGATTGCACCTTGTTGGTCGCGACCGCCGCAACCGGATCAAGCCCGGCGAGCGCCAGGGCCGGCACGGTGATCAGGCCCCCGCCGCCCGCAATCGCATCGACGAAGCCCGCGACAAGCGCGGCGAAGACGAGAAGGAGGAATGAGTCGGGCGGGAGCGGCATGGCAGCGCCATAGCAGTGGGCTGGCGGGGTGCAGCCATCATTCCCGCCATCGCGCTGCAATATTTCACGGCAGCGGACCGGACCATGCATTATTATGCCGAGTGGTCTGACTTGACCGGGGCTGGACATGCAATAATGTGCATGATCAAAGCGGAGAACCGCTACAATCTGCTCGGGGAGGAAGACGTGGGACTGAACAGGCGTACATTCGTATCACTCGGCGGCACTGCCGGGGCGCTCGCCGTCGGCATGCCGTTCATCCGCCCGTCCTACGCGCAGTCGGGTCCGCTAAAGCTCGGTGTGCTTCTGCCCTATAGCGGCACATACGCGCCGCTCGGCGATGCGATCACGCGGGCGATGGAGCTCTACGTCAAGCAACAAGGCGGCAAGCTTGCCGGCCGCGATGTGACGTTCGTCAAGCTCGACGATGAATCGGCGCCGCCGAAGGCGACCGAACTCACGACTAAGCTCGTGCAGGGCGAGAAGGTCGACGTGCTCTTCGGCACCGTGCATTCGGGCGTCGCAATGGCGATGGTGAAGATCACCAAAGAAGACGGCGTGCCGACGATCATCCCCAACGCCGGCGCCGATCAAATCACGCGCGGCATGTGTGCGGAAAACGTTTTCCGCACCTCCTTCTCCAACGGTCAGGCGGGCTTTGCGGTCGGCCCCGCCGTGCTGAAGGCGGGACACAAGAAGGTCGTCACCGCGACGTGGAAATATGCGGCGGGCGAGGAATCCGTCGCCGGCTTCAAGCGCGCGTTCACGAAGGGCGGCGGCGAAGTCATAAAGGATATCACCATCCCGTTCCCCGACGTGGAATTCCAATCCGTGCTGGCGGAAATCTCGTCGCTCAAGCCGGATGCGGTCTATGTCTTTTGGGCGGGCGGCGGCGCGCTCAAGTTCATCAAGGATTACGCGGCTGCGCTCAATGGAAAGATTCCGCTCTGGGGTCCGAGCTTCCTGACCGACGGCGTCGAACAGGCGGTGGGCGCCGCCGGCGACGGCGTGAAGACGGTCGGGCACTACGTCGAGTCGCTCGACAATCCCGAGAACAAGGCGTTCGTGAAGCTGTTCCAGGATGCCTACAAGATTCCGCCCGACGTTTACGCCGTGCAGGGCTGGGACTCGATGCATCTTCTCGACATCGGTCTCAAAGCAGTGGGCGGCGATATTTCCAAACGTGCCCAGCTCAATGCGGCGATGGCCAAAGCCTCGTTCGCCAGTCCGCGCGGGCCGCTACGCTTCTCGTCCTCGCACAACCCGATCCAGAACTTCTATCTGCGCGAACTGCGTGGCGGCGTGAACAATTATCTCGGGATCGTCGAGAAAGAGTTGAGCGACGACACGACGGGCTGCAAGCTGGCCTGAATCCCCGAAGCATGGAGGCCGGAGAAGTCCGGCCGTGACGGGCGAGAGATTGCGGGAATGGATCTCGTCCTCATTCAGATCCTCAACGGTCTGCAATACGGGCTGCTGATCTTTCTTGCCGCCAGCGGGCTGACGCTCGTCTTCGGCATTCTCGGCATCATAAATCTTTCGCACGGCTCGTTCTACATGCTCGGCGCTTATGCGGCGCTGACTTTGACCGAGCCGCTCGGCGATGTTTTCCGTGCGCTCGCCGTCGGCATCCCGCTCGCTTTCCTGTTCGGTCTTGCGATCGAATGGCTGTTTATCCGTCATCTCTACAAGCGCGACCACCTGCAGCAGGTGCTGCTGACTTTCGCGATGATCCTGATCTTCAATGAAGTGCAGCAGACGATCTGGGGCTCGCATCCCCATTCCATTCCGACGCCGCCTTATCTGACCGCGAGCATTCGCCTCACGGAGACCTTGAGCTATCCGGTCTACCGCCTCGTGCTTACCGCGATCTGCGTCGCGCTCGCGCTGGCGATGGTCATTGTGGTCCAGTACACCCGCGTCGGGCGATTGATCCGCGCGGCGGAGTCGAATCGCGAGATGGTGGAGACGCTGGGCTTCGATTCCGAGCTGCTGTTCCGCTTCGTTTTCGCGACCGGAGTCGCGCTCGCCGCCGCGGCCGGAATCATCGCCGCACCGGTCGAAAGTGCCTATCCCGGCATCGGCGACAAGGTGCTTATCATCTCGTTCGTGGTAGTGGTAATAGGAGGGATCGGCAGTATTCGCGGCGCGTTCGTCGGCGCGCTACTCATTGGCCTCGCCGACGCGATGGGCAAAGTGTTCTTGCCGTCGCTTGCCAGCGTGATGATCTACGCAGTGATGGCGCTCGTACTCGTGCTGCGTCCGGCGGGTTTGTTCGGGCGGGCATGATGTTCCGCTGGCCTTCTCTGCCCGTCGCGATCGCGCTCTCTGTGGTTTTCGTCGCACTTGCCTGCGTGCCTTTCGTGCTTGGCCCGTATGCGGTGAAATTCACGACGCGCGTGGTCGTACTGGCGATCATGGTGACGAGCCTCGATCTTCTGATCGGGATCACCGGGCTCGTCAGCTTCGGTCACGCCGCGTTTTTCGCGCTCGGCGCTTATGCCGTCTATTTCGTCTCGCCGGAAAGCCTAAGCGCGAACGCGCTCGTGGCGCTCGCCGCCGGTGCCGCGCTCGCGGCGCTTGGCGCGCTGGTCATCGGCGTCTTCGCGATGCTGACGCGCGGCTTTTACTTCATCATGGTCACCCTCGCCGCCGGGCAGATGGTGTTTTCGATGTTTTACGACACCAACATCGCCAAGGGTTCCGATGGCGCGTACGTGAACGTCAAACCCGATCTGATTGTTGGTGGGCTCACGGTGCTTGATTTCGACAATCGAACGCAGTTCTTCTACCTTTGCCTCATCCTGCTCGCGACCACATACGCTTTCCTGCTTTGGCTCGTGCGTTCGCGTTTCGGACGCAGCTTGCAAGGGATCAGGATCAACGAGCAGCGCATGCGGGCCCTTGGCTACGACACATATACGTACCGGCTCGCCGTCTTCGTCATCGCGGGAGCAATTGCGGGCATCGCGGGGGCGCTCTTCGCCTCGATTGACGGATACATCACGCCGGAGCTTGCGAGCTGGCGCGAGTCGGGACTCGCAATCATGATGGTGGTGCTGGGCGGCACCGGCACGCTTTACGGCGCCGTCATCGGGGCGTTCGCCTATTCCGTACTCGAGGAGATTTTGAAAAGCGCCAGCACAGTCGGCCCGTTCATCTCGGAACATTGGCGGCTGTGGATGGGCCTCGCCCTTGCTGTCGCGGTTCTCGGCGCCCCGAGGGGGCTCGCCGGACTCTTTGCACGAAAGCCGACGGCGGAGAAAGCTTCGGCAAGCATCGACGTCCTGCACCGCGACTTTGCGCGGCCGGCACGTCGCGCGCAGGCGCTCTCCACACGCGATCTCACCCGGTATTTCGGCGGCCTGCGCGCCGTCGATGGCGTTAGCCTCGACCTCAAGGGCAATCTCGTGCACGCGATCATAGGGCCGAACGGCGCCGGGAAGACCACGTTCATCAATCTGCTTTCGGGAGAGCTGAAGCCAAACGGTGGCCGCGTGTTGATTGATGATATCGATATCACTGGCTGGCCGCCGCACCGCGTTGCGCGGAGCGGGATCGGCCGCTCTTTCCAGCGCACCAACATTTTCCCCGATTTCAGCCTGCGGGAAAATTGCGGCCTGGCCGCGGAAGCTCGCCTTCCTACCGGTGCAGCCGCAGAGCGCATCTCGCATGCACTCGCCGTCGCCGGATTGCGGGATCGTGCCGACACTACAGCCGGTCAACTCTCGAGCGGCGAGCAGCGCCAGCTCGAAATCGCCATGTTGATCGCAAGTGGCGCCGATCTCCTGTTGCTCGATGAACCGCTCGCCGGCATGGGTCCCGAAGAGACGCAGCGCGTTGTCGCGCTCTTGCGCGATCTGGCCCGCGATCACACGATCGTCCTAATCGAGCACGACATGGACGCGGTCTTCGCCGCTGCCGATACGCTCACCGTTCTCGTGCAGGGGCGCGTGCTCGCCCACGGCGCGCCTGCGGACGTCCGAGGCAATGATGCGGTCCGGGAAGCTTATCTCGGCGAAGCCGATGCGGCGTGATGCCATTCAGTTGAGCACGCGGTACCAATCGTCTTTTGTGATGATCTCAAAGACGCGCTCGGCCGCCTGCGCCCATGAGGAGCGGCTGACCTTTGCGGGATCAGTGACGATCTCGCCCGCAGACCAACGTTCGATGGTCTTGGCGAGCGCATCGGGATCATCGACACGGAAATAGGCGACGCCCTCGCCACCGACTTCGCGAAACACGGGAATATCGCTGGCAATCACCGGCCGCTCGCGGCGTGCCGCCTCGGCGATCGGCAACCCGAACCCCTCGGCATATGAAGCGCAGATCACCGCGTCCGTCTGGCCGTAGGCGTAGTCGAGTTCGGCATCGTTTCCGTCCTCGAACCAGAATAGACGCCGCCCGAATTCAGCATGTGCGGTTATGGCTGTGACCACGCCTTCGACATACCAGCCGCGGCGACCAAAAATCACGAGCCGCGCGTCGAAACCCGAGTGCCAAAGGCGATCGAAGGCGGCGAGGACGACGTCATATCCTTTGCGCGGCTCGATAGTGCCCACCGCCAAGAATGTCCGCTGTGCCGGGCCGAACGCCTGTTTCACTACATTTCTTACGCGAGACACACGGCGCGCCGGGAGGTCCGAGCCGCAGTGAAACCAGCCGATCTTCAAGCCGACATGGTGCGGGACGTCGCGGTCGCGAATGAAGTCGGCGATCTCGTCGGCAACCGTGCGAGAAATCGCGATCATCCCGTCGCAATGCATCGCTGATGAGCGCAGCCAGCGCTCATGCACCTCCGGCGTGTCGCCCCAGGTCACCGCAGGCAAAAGCACCGGAATGAGGTCATAGACGCAGGTGAACACCGCGCCGCCTTTGGCTTGCACCTCGCCGAAAACGGGTATGAAGGAATCGAAGTCGCGCCAACTGTCGGCCAGCATGAACAGCCGGTCGCCGGCTTCGAGTTGCACCGGTGCGTCAGGGCGCGTGGGCGCTTCGCCGACGAGCGAGGCGACGAAGCTTTCGCAAGAGACGAGCCGATCGCCGACTAGACGCACGGCCAGCGGCCGTAACAGGTGATGCTGGTGCTGCGCATTGTACAGCTCGGCGACGATGCTTTTCACCACCCGCTGTATGCCGGTACGGGGATCCATCTTCGCGGTGGCGGTCACGTCGATCAGAAGCCGCGCGGGGTTTGCGTCCGAAATCGGAATCGGCGGCGCTCTTTCTGACTCCGCGAGTAGCGGACGGTCCGGCAAGGGTACAGGCGGGCGCCGCCGTTCGACCAATGATGCCGGTCCGCCCGATGAACCGGTCCAGCGGCGAACCTTTTGATTGAGCCAGAACTCCATCGCAAAGAGTGCACGAAAGACATGCCAGCTCGCGGTGTACGTCCGCTGCTCCCGCCATCGATGCAGATGGTGAATTTCCCGGCGCAGCGATTCAGCTTGCGCTTCGAGGAGACGAATGCGTTCGTCTTTCGAGGCGGGGGCGTGCGGCTTATCGCTGTTTCGCATCAGCTCGTCGGTGCCGAGGCGGCACGGTCGCGCCAGTAATCGAGGAGGCGCGACAGCGTGTCGTCGATGGACCGGCGCGGTGCCCAGCCGGTCGCCTTACGCAGCTTCGAGGCATCTCCGACCGAGCAGGGTACGTCGGAGGCGCGCATGCGATCAGGGTCGACGGATATCTCGAAATCGGCGGCGGCGAGCCTGCGCAACCGCCCCAGCAAGTCGCTCATCGCGTGCGCCTGCCCGGACGCGACGTTGAACGTCGCACGTTGCGGAAGGCCCGCCGTGTCGATGAGCCGAACATAGGCATCGACGACATCCTCGACATCGAGGAAGTCGCGTTCCGCCGAGAGATTCCCGACCGACAATCGTGGTGCCTTCTCGCCCCTTTCAATCCGCGCGATCTGCGCAGCAAAGGCAGGCAGGGCAAAGCGCTCGTCCTGGCCGGCACCCGTATGGTTGAATGAGCGCGCTACGATCAGCCGCGCGCTCGGCGGCAGGACGTCGGCGAGCATGGCTTCGGCGGCCGCTTTGGCCCTTGCGTACGGATTGAGAGGTAGGAGGGGCGTGTCTTCGCGAACCGGCTTGTTGCTGAAGTTTGCACCATAAACTTCAGCGCTGGAGACGAAGAGGAAAGTCGCCCGCGGGCAGACGCGTGCCATCGCGGCAGCAAGCCACATCGTGCCGCAGAAATTCACGCGCCAAGTCTCCTCAGCCGTGCCGATCGCGTCGCCGACCGAGGCTTGCGCGGCAAGGTGGAGCACGAGATCCGGGCGTATCTCTTCCACCGCGACGCTCACCGACGCTTCGTCGGTCAACTCTGCTGTCAAATAGTGCACGTCGGCACGCTGAGGCTTCTCGCCGGGGCGACAGAGGAGAACTAGCTTTGCATCGGCGAAGCGCGTCGCGAGCGCGCTCGAAAGATGGCGGCCGACAAAGCCGGTGCCGCCGGTGAGCAGCACTGTTGCGAACCGCGCCATAGGTTTGACCTCGTCTCCACGCCTGCGGATCAGCGGGATCTTTTCAGCCG
>JAFASC010000291.1 GCA_019244955.1 Methylobacteriaceae bacterium
CCAGCTGGGGAATTCCCACCGCCGATGCCATTCGCGACGTTCGCGCGCACTGTCCCGAAATCCCGCTGATCGGCTCAGGTGGCGTCAGGGATGGCATTGCGGCCGCGAAAGCGATCCGCCTCGGCGCCGATCTCGCCGGCATTGCCGCCGGCACATTGGAGCCGGCGCTTATCTCAGCGGAGGCCGTCGCCGATAATCTCGCCGGCGTGATTGATCAGCTGCGTATCGCCTGCTTCTGCACCGGCTCGCGCGATCTCGCCGCGCTGCGGAGCGCACCGCTGCTCGACTGAACCTTTCTAGACGAGTGCAGCGGCCGCCCGGCCGATCTCCGCATGTATTCCGTTCTGTTCCTCGCGGGATGCCTTCGAGCCGGTGTAATAGACCGCGACAAGAAGCGGCGCGCGGTTCGGCGGATAGGCGATCGCGATATCATTCGCGCTTGCGTTCTCGCCGGTGCCGGTCTTGTCGCCCACCCGCCAATCGGGCGGCAGCCCGCCGCGAATACGCTTGGCGCCGGTTTGCGAAGCAATCATCCAACTCAGTAAGAGATCGCGTGAGGATGTGGAGAGTACCGAGCCAAGCAGGATTTTCTGCAGGTCGTCGAGCATGGCGCCAGGACAGGTCGTATCGCGCGGGTCGCCTGGAATAGCGCTGTTCAAATCCGGCTCGGTGCGATCGAGACGGGTGACGTTGTCCGCCAAGCTGCGCACGTATTCGGTCAAACCGACCGGCCCGCCGAGTTCGCGAAGCATCAAATTGCCGGCGGTATTGTCGCTCCAGATGATTGCCGCCGCACATGTCTCGGCTAGCGGTATCGAACCGGCAGGTACGTAACGCTTCGTCACCGGCGAATACGTGTCGAGATCGCGCTCGGTGAATGCGATGGGCTGATCCAAGCTCAAGGATTTTGTATCGACGCGCGCCAGGATCGCGGCTGCGGCGAGGAACTTGAAAGTGCTGCACAGAGGAAAGGCCTCATCGGCGCGATAGCCGAGGCGCAGGCCAGCCTTCGTGTCGGATATTGCAACTCCGAGCCGGCCGCCATGCCGCGATTCGAGTTCGCGCATACGCGCGGCGAAGGAAACTGCGCGTTCCTCGCCGCAAGATGGAGTCGAAAAGCAAACCGCCGCGCCGAAAAGAGCGACGCGGCGGCTGATCGAACCTGACATGAAAGTGTAGAGTGGATCAGTAGCGGTAGTGATCGGGCTTATACGGTCCCTGCTGCGGCAGGCCGAGATAGGTGGCCTGCTCATTCGTGAGCTTCGTCAGCTTCACGCCGATCTTGTCGAGATGCAGCGAGGCGACCTTTTCGTCGAGATGTTTTGGCAGCGTGTACACCTGACGCTCGTACTGACCCTGCTTCGTCCAAAGCTCGATCTGCGCCAGCGTCTGGTTGGTGAAGGACGCCGACATGACGAAAGAAGGATGCCCCGTGGCGTTGCCGAGATTCACCAGGCGGCCTTCCGACAGCAGGATGATGCGCTTACCGTCGGCAAATTCCACCTCGTCGACCTGCGGCTTCACATTGTGCCACTTGAAGTTCTTGAGACCCGCGACCTGGATCTCGGAATCGAAATGGCCGATGTTGCAGACGATCGCGCGGTCTTTCATATTGCGCATGTGGTCGACGGTGATCACGTCGACATTGCCGGTCGCGGTGACGAAAATGTCGGCGCGCTTGGCCGCGTCATCCATCGTCGTGACTTCGTAGCCTTCCATCGCCGCCTGCAAGGCGCAGATCGGATCAATTTCGGACACCATGACGCGGCAGCCGGCATTGCGCAGGCTTGCGGCTGAGCCCTTGCCGACATCGCCGAAGCCGGCGACCATCGCTACCTTGCCGGCCATCATCACGTCGGTGCCGCGGCGGATGCCGTCGACCAGCGACTCGCGGCAGCCATAGAGATTGTCGAATTTCGACTTTGTCACGGAATCGTTGACGTTGATCGCCGGGAACAGCAGGCGACCTTCCTTCTGCATGATGTAGAGGCGGTGGACGCCTGTGGTCGTCTCCTCCGTGACGCCCTTGATCGATTCCGCGTTGCGCTTGTACCAGCCGGGACTGGCTTTGAGCCGCTTCTTGATCGCCGCGAAGAGCACTTCCTCTTCTTCGTTCGAAGCTTTGTCGAGAAACGCCGTGTCGCCGCCTTCGGCCTTGAGGCCGAGATGGATGAGCAGCGTCGCGTCGCCGCCGTCGTCCAAAATCATGTTCGGCGTGCCGCCGTCGTTCCATTCAAAAATTTTGTGGGTGTAGTCCCAATAATCTTCGAGGCTCTCGCCCTTGATGGCGAAGACCGGGGTGCCGGTGGCGGCGATCGCGGCGGCCGCATGGTCCTGCGTCGAGTAGATGTTGCACGAGGCCCAGCGAACGTCCGCCCCGAGCGCCTTCAGGGTCTCGATCAGCACCGCCGTCTGGATGGTCATATGCAGCGAGCCGGCAATGCGCGCGCCGTTTAGCGGCTGCGAGGCGCCGAACTCCGCCCGCGTCGCCATCAAGCCGGGCATTTCGGTCTCGGCGATGGCGATTTCCTTGCGGCCCCAATCGGCAAGGCCGATGTCGGCGACGGCGTAGTCGTTGAAATGCGGGACGGCAGCGAGGTTCGATTTGGGCATGGGGCTCTGTCAGGTTGGAAGAGGACTGGCGGCTTATAGCAGCCGCCGGCGGGGGCGGCAATGAGGATATAAAGACATCTTTATGTCTTTTTATCGGGCTGCCGGGAGGGGTAAAACCCGGCTTGCGAGCGCCTCGCGGTAGGCCTCCAGGCTGAAATGCGCCTCGTAAAGGCGGCGGGTGTCGCTGGCGAGCCGCTCGGCCCCGCTCGCGGGCGCCTGGCCAGCGGCGGCTCTCAGCGCGCTGGCGAAAGCTTGTGGGCTGTCCGCGATCGTCACGTTGGCGAGGCTGGCCGCAACGACCTGCATACCGCGAAAGGCTTGCGCGGTCGCGATCAGCGGCAGCCCGCTGGAGAGCGCCTCGACCGCCTTGATCGACAGTCCGTGACCTTCGCTCGTCGGCAGAAGCACGACTTTGGCGTTGGCGTAAACGCTGCCGATGTCGTCCACGCGGCCGCGGAAGAGCCTGCGATGGCGCTCGTAAAGTGCAGGATTGTGCTTGCGCAGCGCAGCGTCGATGTTGCCGACAATCGCGACCTTCACATCCCTGGCGCGGGGCAAGACCTCCGACAAAAGCCACTCGACCGAGAGCACATTGCCCCGATTGGCGCTGGCGACCACGACGATCTCGTCGCCGCCGGGACCGGTCGGCACCGGCGCCACTGCAGGATAGATCAAGGCGTGCTGCTTCTCGGGCAGAAGCCGGCGGAACGTGGCGTCCTCCTCGGCATTGAGATGCACCATGAGATCGGCGCGGCGCATCCAATCGAGCTCGATTCCCAGCATCTCTTCGTATGTCGCGCCCGGCGGCAGAAGAAACGCACCTTTGTTGCGCAACTGGTATTGGTCGGCCTGGATATCCTGGGTCTCGAGCACGATCGGACAGCGCTTGGTTCCGAGCAGCTTCTCGACGAACGGCATGCAGAAAAAATGATTGCAGTGAACGAGGTCGATCCGCTGCAATGCGAGGTCGCGAGGAACCGGACTGCGCCCCCTCAATGCCGCATTGTACGCGGCATGATTTCCCCGCAAGAGCTGGCGATACTCGCCGAGCAGGAAATCCGGCCGGATCGCCGTCGCAAGGGAGGGCCCGGTGTAATAGCGTTGGTCCGCCGGCATGTCGGGGGTCGCCGCGATGTAGCTGTTCCAGGCGGCAGGTTTGTCCGGTGTGTGTCCGAGATGATCGCTGATGGCGACAGAGATCACCCGCGCCCCTAGTTCTCGGTAAGTTGCCGCTTGCGTAACGTTGATTTCGTAACTGCCGCAGGAATGCCAATCGGCGTGAACGACGGCGACAGTCTTGCCCGCCAATGGGAGCTCTAGGCCCGACGTCAAAGCGACCCGCTCCAGCCCTGAAACAGCCCTAAGAGGCAGCCGGCATAGTTTTTGTCAATTGCGACAGATCGGGAGTGCCCCGCGCAATGACGCGCGGGGCAACGCCATGGAACGTCAGGAGACTAGCCGCCGACTTCGCCGCCCATGACCGGGCCGAACAGCTCCCAGCGCTCGCCTTTGAATCGCATGAGCTGCAGCTGCTTGATGGGAGCGTAATCGGTTGGACTGGTGTTGATCTTGATGCCGGGCAAAAGCGTGTCGATCTCAAGATCGTGGATGTTGGCGGCCTGTTTCATGATGTTTTCGCGCGTGAGATTGTCGCCGCACTGCTTTAATACAGCGACCATCGTCCGCACGACGTTGTAGCCCGTCATGACCGAGCTGTCGGCGCGATTTCCGTCGGGATAATACTTGGCCAGGAACGCGTCGAAGTTTTTCATGCCCGGATCGTCCTTCCATTGCGGATCCGTTGCATCCTTCGCATAAGTCGCCGAGATAATGTCCTGCGCATTTTCGAATCCGGCGGGCTTGATGACGCTCCCGATTGATGATCCGACATTGTTTTCGATGAACAGCGGCTTCCATCCGAGTTCCGCGACTTTTTTGATCGATTGCGCGGCGAACTTGGGCGTTGTGATGCTGACGAAAACGTCCGCGCCCTTGGCCTTCAACGAGACGATCTGCGAATCCACCGTGGGAACGGTCGTCTCATAGGCTTCCTCCCCGATAATCATCGAGGCGGCCTTGGCGCCTAGCCCATCCTTCAAACCTTTGAGATAGTCCTTTCCGTAATCGTCGTTCTGATAGAGAACGCCGATTTTTCCGTTCGGCTTCTCCTGGAGAAGGTACTTCCCGTATATTCGCGCTTCGCTCTGGTAATTCGGCTGCCAGCCCATGGTCCAAGGGAAGTTCTTCGGGTCATTCCACTTCGTCGCGCCGGTCGCGACGAAAAGCTGCGGCACTTTCTTCTCGTTCATGTATTTCTGGATCGCCGAATTGGACGGCGTGCCGAGCGAGTTGAAGATGAACAGGACTTCGTCGCTCTCGACGAGCTTGCGCGCCTGCTCGACGGCTTTCGGCGGGCTGTAACCATCGTCGTAGGAGATGAAGTTGATCTTGCGGCCGTTGATGCCGCCTTCTTCGTTCACTTTATTGAAGTAGGCCGCTTCGGTCTTACCGATCACGCCGTAGGCGGAGGCGGGGCCACTATACGGCATGATGTTGCCGATCTTGATCTCGGTGTCGGTGACGCCGGGCCCGTATTTCTTCTGCGCGAGCGCGCCGGAGCTGGTGGCGGCAAGCGCGGCCGCGGCGGCGAAGCCGATCGCCGCCAATTGGAATTGGCTGTCGAGCATGAGTTCTCTCCCCGGTCTGTATTCCTCCTTGTGCGGTGACCCCGCCTCTTCGTTAATGGACGATCATACCCGTGAAGACGTAGGCCTGCAGCATAACCAAAAGGCCAACGAGGCAGGCGAGCACGATCGAGTGCCAGAAGACGAAGCGCAGGATCGTGCCTTCATGTCCGAACCAGTTTGTGGCGGTCGAGGCGACGACGATCGACTGCGCGTCGATCATTTTGCCCATCACGCCACCGGACGAGTTGGCAGCGGCCATCAGCACCGGCGATAGGCCGAGTTGCTCGGACGTGATCCTCTGCAGGTTGCCGAAGAGGATGTTCGAGGCGGTGTCGGAACCCGTCAGCGCCACGCCGAGCCAGCCGAGCAGCGTACCGAAGAAGGGATAGAGCACGCCTGTCAGCGCAAAGGCGAGACCGAGGGTCGCGTCGATGCCGGAGAGGCGGGTCAGGGTGCCGATCGCCAGCATCGCGCAGATGGTGATCAGCGAAAATGCGCAGATGCGGATCGTGCGGCCATATTCGCGTATGAGCCCGCCCGGGCCGAAGCCCATCACGAGGCCGGCGATGATCGCCGCGATCAGCATGCCGGTGCCGGTATAGGAAAGCCAAGTGAAGGAAAACACGGCTCCCTCCGGGGTCGGCTTCGCCACGACGGGCGCGACCTTCATGATCATCTTATCGAGATCAGGAACCGGATAATTCCACGTCGCGAACGCGTTCACGGATTTCTTGAAGGCGTCCGTACCCCAGATGAGCAGAAGCACGCAGACGATGATCCACGGCGTCAATCCGAACCACACCTGCCGGGTCGTCGGCCGCGGCGCGCGGGCCGGCGGCGGCGGCATCGTCGCGGCGGATTCATCGCGGGTGCGCAAAGCCGGCGAGGTCCAGATTTCGGCCGGCTGCCACACCTTCAAAAAACCGATCAGGCAGGCCATGGAGATGAGCGAGGCGCCGATGTCGACGATCCACGGATTCACGTAATTGGAAATGAGGAATTGCGGAATGGCGAAGGAAACGCCGCAGACGAGGACCGCCGGCCAAACCTGGATCATGCCGCGGAAGCCGGCGAAGGCCCAGACGACCCAAGCGGGCACGATCAGTGAGAAGAACGGCAATTGCCGGCCCACCATCGCGCCAAGGAGGAAAGGATCGATCCCGGTCACGCTGGCGAGCCCGGCGATTGGTGTGCCGAGCGCGCCGTAAGCAACGGGCGCAGTGTTGGCGATGAGCGAGAGACCCGACGCCGCCAGCGGCGAGAAACCGAGGCCGATCAGCATCGCTCCCGTTACCGCAACCGGCGTGCCGAAGCCGGACGCGCCTTCGAAGAACGCACCAAAGGAGAAGGCGATGAGCAGCAATTGCAGCCGCCGGTCCTCGGTGACGCCGCCGATCGTCGCCTGCAGCGTGGAGAAGGCGCCCGTCTCCACCGTCAACCGGTAGAGAAAGATGACGTTGAGGACGATCCAGCCGATCGGGAAAAAGCCGGTGACCGCCCCGAGCACTGTCGCACGCAGCGACATCCCGGCCGGCATCGTAAAAATGAAGATCGCTACCAGGTTCGCGACGATCAGCGCGATAACGGCAGCTATATGCGCCTTGACCTTGTTTGAGGCGATGAGGACGAGCAGCGTGACGACCGGCAGCGCCGCCGCAATGGTGGACAACGCCGTGCTGTTGAGCGGATTATAGACTTGGTTCCACATCTGCCCCTCCCCGATTGCCGGCCGTCACCGCCGGCTAATCGCGCCCTTTCGCTGCCGCAGGTTTGTGCAAGTTTAGACCTTTGGCAAATCTTATCGTTGCTGCGGCGCACACTGCACGCACGCAGTCCACAAATATCGACGCGTTTGCCGGCCGCGTATTCCGGCCGCCTAGCTTTTGTTAAGCGCTACGCGCTCGAACCATTGGGCGAATGCGTCGAGCCCCTCGTCCATGACGTCGCGATCGATCTTTCCGGATCGTGCGGGAACATGGAAAGAGTGATCCGCATCGGCGAGCACTTTCAGGGTCGCGCGGTCGCCGAGCCGCTCGATGAGCCGCGCGAGTTCGTGCGGATCGGCCATCGCATCGCGGCCGCCCTGCAGAAACAGCATCGGGATATGGACATCGGAAAGATGCAGACCGCGCTCGCCGGATATTTGCTTCGGCGGATGCAGAGGGAAGGCGAAGAAGACCAGCCCGCCGACGCCCGGCAACGGGGAAGCGGCTTGTGCTTGGGACGTCATGCGTCCGCCGAACGATCTGCCGCCGGCGATGAGGGCCGTATCCGGCATCAGCCGCGAGGCCTCGGCGACCGCGGCGCGCACGGTTGCGTGCGCAACCGGCGGCGGATCTGGCCGGCGGCCACCCTCCTCCATATAGGGAAATTGATAGCGAAAGGTCGCGAAATCCCTTTCCCCGAGTCCGGCGGCGAGCGCTTCCATGGAGGGATGCGTCATGCCGGCGCCCGCGCCATGGACGAGCACCAGGCAAGCACGCGATTGGGGTGGCGAACGCAGCAATCCCGACACACTGCGCGTCCCGACGCCGAACGTGACGCGAATATCCGACGTGTCGCGATCGCTATGAGGCACAAGCTTCGAGGCCGCACCAGTCGGCGATGAACAGCGCCATTGTCGTTGTAATCCGCTTGACCGAGGCGAGGCTGACGCGCTCGTCGAAACCGTGGATGTTCTGCGAGATGGGCCCGTAGCAGAGCGCGGGAATTTTGTCGTAGAGCGCATACACGCGGGTATCGAGATAGCCGGCGGTCATGAAGCTTTCGAGCTCCTTGCCGGTTGCCGCACGATGCGCCTCGGCGAGCGCGGCCTCCGCATCGGAACCGGGTTCCAGCACGTAGCCTTCGGAATAGAACCCGTTAAACGTCACCGATGGCGGATTGTTTGCAAGGAAGCGGTCGCCGCGCGCGAACGCAGTGACTCGCTCGGTGATCGCGCGCGCCGCGTCATCGGCGGAGATACCGGGATAGATTGCGATGCGGCAATCGAGCCGGCACCAGCCCGGTACCGAGGACGCCCAATCCCCACCTGCGATCTTGCCTATATTCAGGTTTATCGGGTGCTCTTCATGTTCGAAATGCGCGCGCCCGGCTTTCTCGGCGTTCCACTCGGCTTCGAGCTTGCGTAGCTCGCCGACGATGCGGTAGGCGGCATCGATCGCATTTGAGCCGGCGCCCATTTCGCGCACATGCACCGGCATGCCGCGCACCTCGACCTGGAACCAGAGGACGCCGGTATTGGCACGCACCAGCATTTCTTCTTCCGGCTCGGGGATAAGGACGGCGTCGGCTTTGTAGCCGCGCAGATGGGTCATCAGTGCGCCGTTGCCGGTCGATTCCTCCTCGACGACGGATTGTACATAAACGGTCGCGGCAGGCTGCTGGCCGATGCGGGTGAGCGCCTCGAGTGCGAATAGGTTGGCGGCGTGCCCGGCCTTCATGTCGGCGCCGCCGCGGCCGTAGAGCCAGTCGCCTTCGATCACCGGCTCGAAGGGCGGATGGGTCCACATGTCGTGCGGCCCTTCCGGCACCACGTCGACATGCGCCTGCAGGATGAGCGAGCGGCCTCTCTCCTCGCGCGGGCGATGGATACCGACGACGATCGGAGCTTCCGAATGCTCGTGCGAGAAAGGTGCGCCACCGGGATGGCGCGCGATGGCTTGCGCGTCCATCGGGAAGCGCTCCATCGCAAAGCCGCGCTCGCGTAGCGCGCGGAAGACGAAATCCTGGATCGCGTGTTCCTCCCCGCGCAGCGAGCGAAAGCGCACGAGTTCTTGCGTGAAGGCGACCTGCTCCGGAAAACCCTGCTCGACCGAGGCCATGATGCGGTCGCGTAAGCTTGGATCGAGAGCCATGCCGGATTCAAAACCACGCAGAGGGGTTGGCGTGCATGATTTCCAGCGTCCGCGGATCGAGTTCGCCGCCGAAATATTTTTCCAGCGCGTCTTTGAAAACCGCGATGTCCGGAGAGACGGTGTGAAACAGCGTCATCGACGATCTAAATTTCATGTCATCGGGACTGCCGAAAATCTGGTTTGCGGATAAGCCGTCTAATGCATTCACAATCCCTGTGCACTCCTTCAGCCGCGGCCCAAGCACGGGATGAGCCAGGTACGCGAGCGCTTCTTGGCGCGACTTGATCGCAAAATGTTGCGATGTTGATGAACGTCCCAATCCCTCGACCTGCGGATATACATACCATATCCAATGAGTGGTCTTTCTGCCGCGGCGCAGCTCCTCGCGAGCCGATTCAAAATTCACCTCCTGCGCTCTGACAAAACGCTGCAGATGATAGGGATCGCTCACGCGCTCTGCCGCCGCTCAGCGTCCGGCCGCGTAGCCCTGCATGCCGCGCGGATTGGCGGCGGCACGGCGGTTCGGCCCGTCCTGGCGTGCCGCCGTGAGCCGGCCTTCGCTCCAGGCGTCTCCGGTTTCGACGACATGGCCGCGGCGTTTGAGCTCCATCACGGTCGCCTCGGGGACGCGGCTTTCCAGCACCAGCACGCCCGGGCGCGATTGGCGCGGCCAGAACGACGAGGGGAAATGCTCGCTGTGCCAGGCCGGTGCATCGATC
>JAFASC010000312.1 GCA_019244955.1 Methylobacteriaceae bacterium
CAAGGACGATCTCGCCGCGGTCGCCGAAGCCGCGCCGGACGCGATCCTGGTGCCGAAAATCTCGACCCCCGGCGACATCATGATGGCGGCAAGATGCATACGCGAGGGCAACCCCGCCGATCGCACGAGGCTTTGGGCGATGATGGAGACGCCGCTCGCCATCCTCAATGCCGACTCGATTGCCCGCACCGGGGCCGACCCCGCCTCGCGGCTGTCGCTCCTGGTCATGGGTACCAACGATATCGCCAAGGACACGCGCGCCCGCCTGACGCCCGGCCGCCCTGCCATGCTCGCGTACCTGTCGATCTGCGTCGCGGCGGCGCGCGCCCATGGGCTCGAGATATTGGACGGCGTCTACAACGACTTCAACGACGAGGCAGGCTTCAGGGACGAATGCGAGCAGGGCCGCGATCTCGGCATGGACGGCAAGACGCTGATCCACCCGAACCAGGTCGCGACCGCCAATGCCGTCTTCGCGCCGGCCGAAGAAGAGGTCGTCTGGGCCCAAAAAATCATCACGGTTTTCGAGACGCAGGAAAACCGCAGCAAGGGTGCCGTGCAGATCGAGGGGCGCATGGTCGAGCGCATGCATGCGGAGATGGCGCAGCGCACCGTTGCGGTCGCCCGCGCCATTGCCTCGCGCGCTTGAGCTTGGCCGCGAGCGCCCCAAATGCCACGCAAGCGAGCTGGAACGGGAGACGCTGAGGGGATGGCGACCGAAAAGGGCGAAGGCGCACCCGGCCGGCCACCGATCCCGGGCGATCTGCCCTACCGCGAACCGCCGGTGATCGAGGGCAAGGCGGAAGAGGTCCATGAGCGGACGCTCGACTCGGCTGAGCCTGCTGCCGACCCATCCGCGGCGGAGCCGTCCGGCGGCTCGATGGATGAACTGAGGGCGGCGATGGAAAGCGCGCTCCAATCTGACCCGAGCCATGCCGCGCGCGCCGAGCCGCACGCGCCGGAACCGATCGTGCGTGAACGCAGTCGCCGCTGGCCGGTGTGGCCGCTGGCACTCGCCGCCTTGATCGGCCTCGTGCCGGGTCTCGCGGCGCTCTGGCTCGCGCTGCAGCCACGCCACGACGACACCGCCAATGCGATTGCCGCGACGCGCAGCGACGTCGCGCGGCTTTCGGCGCGCGTCGACGCTCTGGAGAAGCGCCCCGACGCGGCCGCCCTGCGCGATAGCGTTGCCGCACTCGACAAGCGGATCGCCAGCACCGAGACTCTGGCGCGCAACGCGCAATCGGCCGCCGATAAAGCCGCGGGCGACGCCAAGGCGTCGGCGAGCGCCGCGCAAAGCGCTTCTGAGAGGCAGCCTGCAGCCGCTGCGTCGAGCCCGGCGATTCCGGTGCCGGACCTCTCGCCATTGCGCGAGCAGATCGGCAGTGCCGACACCCGCATCGGCGCGCTGGACCAAAAACTCGGAGCGCTCGATGCGCGCATCGGCGCGCTGCAAGCCAAAATCGATCAGCCGAAGACGGACGCGCGCGCACCCACCACTGACAAGGAAACCGAGACCGTCGCCGCAGAGACTCCCGCCGCCCTCGCCGTCGTCGCACAAAGTGTGCTCCAGGCGCTCTCGCACGGAATCCCGTTTTCAACCGAAGTCGCCGCGCTGAAATCGCTGAAAGCCGACCCTGCGAAGGTCGCGGCGCTCGAACCGCTCGCGTCAAGCGGCGCACCGACCGCGCGCGCGCTCGCCGATCGCTTCCGTCCGCTCGCCGACGAAATCGCCAAACAGGATCAGCCCACGGAAGGTTCGTTCTTCGAGCGCATTGCGCAGAGTGCGTCGCATCTCGTGCGCGTGCGCTCCGTCGGTGAAAAGCCGGGCAGCGATCCCGCCGCGCTCGCCTCACAGATTCAAGCGGCACTCGATCGCGGCGATCTCAATCGCGCGCACGACCTTTGGACCAAGCTCCCGGACCGGTCGAAGGCGCGCTCGCAGGATTTTGCGCGCGCCCTCGAGGCGCGAATCGCCGCCGACAATGCGGCGCAGAGTCTTGCAAGCGACGCGATCGCGCGGCTTGCCAAACCTCGATCATGAGAGTGGCTTAGATCATGATCCGCATTCTCGTCTTTTTCGCTGTTCTCGCGGCAATCGCATTCGGTCTCGACTGGCTCGCCGATCGACCGGGCGACATCGTGCTCACCTGGCAGGGTTACCGCATCGAGACCTCGCTGCTCGTCGGACTTGGCGTCGTTCTTCTCACCGCCATCGCCATCGCGATCCTCTGGACGATTCTGCGCTTCATCTTCCGCATCCCGTCCCTGATGGCGCTGGCGCGCAAGGCGCGCCGTCGCAACAAAGGTTACGCCGCACTGTCGCGCGGCATTTTGGCCGCCGGCGCAGGCGACGTCCGGCAGGCGCGCAAATCGGCGAATGAAGCCAACCGCCATTTGCCGGAAGAGCCGCTGTCGCTGCTTCTGCGCGCGCAGGCCGCACAGCTTTCGCAAGATCGCGCCGCCGCGGAAGCCGCGTTCAACGAGATGATGACGCGCCCCGAAACGCGTCTTCTCGGGTTACGCGGGCTGCACATCGAAGCGCGCCGGCGCGGCGATCATGAGGCCGCGCATCATTATGCCTCGCAGGCGCACCGTATTGCGCCGCTGCCCTGGGCCGGCACCGCCGTTCTCGAACACCACGCGACGAGTGCCAATTGGGAAGATGCGCTTGCAACGGTCGAAACCAATCTGAAGGCGCATGCGATCGATGCGCAAACGGCGGAGCGTCAGCGCGCCGTGCTCGAGACGGCGATTGCTTTGGAACGCCAGGCAACCGATCCCGTCGGCGCGCTTGCGCTGGCGCGGCGGGCGATCAAGCGGCGTCCGGATCTGGTTCCGGCGGTTGCTCTCGCCTCGCGGCTACTCGCACGACGCGGTGAAATCCGCAAAGCTTCGGCGATCGTGGAGCGCGCCTGGCAATATATGCCGCATCCCGATCTCGCCGCGGCCTATCTCGATGTACGGCCCGGCGATTCCAGCGTCGATCGGCTCGATCGCGCACGCCGCCTGTTCCGGCTGAAACAGGACAGCGCCGAAGGCCGCATCGCGCTTGCCCGAGCCGCGCTTAATGCGCGCGACTTCAAGACGGCACGCGAGGCGATGGCGCCGCTCGTTGCGCCGGGCGAGCGACCTACCTCGCGCATGTGCCGTCTGATGGCGGAAATCGAAGAGGCCCAGCATGGCGACAGCGGCGCCGTGCGCGAATGGCTCGCCCGCGCCTCGCGCGCGCCGAGCGACGCCGCCTGGATTGCCGACGGCATCATCTCGTCGCAATGGGCGCCGATTTCGCCGGTCAGCGGCAAACTCGACGCTTTCGAATGGCGTCAGCCCGACGAGCGGCTCGATTACATCGAGGCGATGCCGGAAATGCCGGAAGCGATCGAGACAGAACAGGCGCCCCCGGCGCTGACCGCGCCGGAACCGCTTGGCGCCAACTCACACGACGAGGACGCCATTCCGCCGCGGGAGACGAAGGGCGATGCTTCCTCGAGCGAGGAAAGCCTTCTCGGCGAGGCGGCAAATACCGCAACGGAGGCTGCTGCCTCCGGCCGCAGCCGCCTTTCTTCCGGCTCTCGCCCGGTCATGTTCCCGCAACCGGTGCCGCCCGACGATCCCGGCACCGAACCTGAAAAAGTGCGCCGCGTGGTCTGAGGCGCGGAACGCCATTATCTCTTGTGACGAACGCCAAACCGGACGGACCATGGTCGAATTTGCCCTTCCCAAGAACTCGCGCATCACGACGGGAAAGACTTGGGCGAAACCGGCGGGACAGAACTTCAAAGAGTTCCGCATCTATCGCTGGAATCCGGACGACGGCGCCAATCCGCGCGTCGACACCTATTTCGTCGATCGCGACGATTGCGGCCCGATGGTGCTCGACGCGATCATCTGGATCAAATCGAAGATCGATTCGACGCTGACCTTCCGCCGCTCCTGCCGCGAAGGAATATGCGGCTCGTGCGCGATGAATATCGACGGCACCAACACGCTCGCCTGCACCAAAGGCATGGACGAGATTTCCGGGGCGGTGAAAATCTATCCGCTGCCGCACATGCCGGTGGTCAAGGATCTGGTGCCCGATCTCACGCGCTTTTACGCGCAGCATGCCTCGATCCAGCCCTGGCTGAAGACGGATACGCCGCAGCCCGAGCACGAATGGCGCCAGACGCCGGCCGACCGCGCCAAGCTCGACGGCCTCTACGAGTGCATTCTTTGCGCCTGCTGCTCGACGTCATGTCCGAGCTATTGGTGGAATTCGGAGCGCTATCTTGGCCCGGCGGCATTGTTGCAGGCGCAGCGCTGGATCAAAGATTCGCGCGACGAGGCGACCGGCGAGCGGCTCGACGATCTCGAAGACCCGTTCCGCCTCTACCGCTGCCACACGATCATGAACTGCGCCAAGGCTTGCCCGAAGGGGCTCAATCCGGCGAGGGCTATCTCCGAGATCAAGAACATGCTGATCGAGCGGCAGATGTGATCTCGACGCTGCCGATTTGGCAGTTACGCCGCCGGACGTCTTCGGCTGAAGAGGGCGGGAATGCTTGCGATCAGGACAGCCAGGACCGCGTTAAGGAAAATACCATCGAACGTGCCCGCGCCGCCGATGGAAGCCATCGGCGTGCCCAAGCCCGAGATCTTATCGAGATTGAGAATGTCGGCACCGAGCAACGTGCCCAGGCTACCGGCGATATAAGCAAGAGGCGCGGCACGCTCGCGCGACAGAACCAGAGCGACGATCCCGGTCGTAGCAACCGGGACGAATATCGGCAGCGCAATGCCGAGGCCCTGAATTGGCTCTGCGAGGCTATAACACACCCCGGCGACGCAAAGGACCGCGATCAGTCCTTTCAAAAAAAGCCCATAGCGCGTCACCAGGTATACAGACATAGCCATAGGGATAACCGCCCCGCCGACATTCACCGCAATCACCGTTCCAGGCCAGTCCACGAGCAACGGCACGACATAGTGCATGCCGAAATAAGTTATTTCCCTGCCGGCCTCGACCTGTTCTCCCGGTAGTTCGGCAACAGGGATATTGAAGTAGCTGCCGACGAGTGAACTGAGAAGCAGCAGCAGCGCGCCACCGGAGCTCAAACCCAAACGCATATAGGCGTAGCGCAGCACTCCGACCTGAATGAAGATCAGGAGCAGAAAGAAAATCCCGACCAGAATCGAGAAGAAGGGCAGCGAAAGCGGAAGATACTGAAGCTGGCTGAAATGCATTTCAGGCCGGCCTTGCAAAATGCGTGGAGCAGGGCACGAAGGCCCAACGCGATGGGTTCTCGCACCCTATCGACGGCAGCACAAGCGCGCCCGGAGCCTTACACGCTGCCCATCGGCCGCACGCCCAAAATTTCGCGGATGCGCTTCACGAGGCCGTCGCGCACGCCTCTATAGGCATCCAGCATCGCCTCGCGCGAGCCTTCGACCGCCGTCGGATCGAGGGTCGGCCAATACACAACGTCAACGGCATCGGTACGGGTGAATTCGAGCGCGCGGTGATGGGCCTCCGGCGACAAGCTGACGATGAGATCGTAGGAGGAATCCTCCAGATCCTCGAATGTGTGCGGTTTATGCTTTTGCAGATCGATGCCGATCTCCTCCATGACCGCGGTGGCAAAGGGATCGAGCTTGCCCTGGCGCACGCCGGCCGAGGCGAAGAAAATCTCCTTGCCGAAGAATTGCCGCGCAATTGCTTCCGCCATCGGCGAGCGCACGGCGTTCATGGTGCAGGCGAAGAGGACTGATTGCGGACGACGCGGCTTCTCGCTCGCAGTCATTCACGCTCAGCCTTTCCAGTGCAGAGCGGTGATGAGCGTGAACAGCCGGCGCGCGGTGTCGAAGTCGCAATCGATCTTGCCTTTGAGCCGCTCGGCCAAGAGCTGCGCGCCTTCATTGTGCAGGCCGCGCCGTCCCATGTCGATCGCCTCGATCTGGCTCGGCGACGCGGTGCGAATCGCCGAATAATAGCTTTCGCAGATCATGAAGTAATCCTTCAGCAAACGGCGGAAGGGGCTCAGCGAAATGATATGAGTTATGACGGGGTCGCCGTTCTCGCAGCGAATGTCGAGCGCAAGTTTGGCGTCATGCAGCGCTATCGTCAGCGCATAGGGCCCGCGATCCTCCTCCGGCACGCCAAATGTGTTTTCTTCGACGAGATCGTAGATCGCGATTGCCCGCTCGTGTTCCTGGTCGGCATTGCCGCGCCCGATCGAAGCTTCGTCGAGCGTAACGGAGACGAGCCGGTTCTTGCTCGAGCTCGGCGTGTTCATGGCTCGTTCGACCCGAGCCGCATCGCAACGGAGCGCGCATGTGCTTCGAGTTTTTCGGCGCGGCCGAGCGCGACGGCGGCGGGCCCGAGCGCGCGCAGGCTCGCTTCATCGCATTTCAGGATGGACGTGCGCTTCATGAAATCGAGCACGCCTAAACCCGACGAGAAGCGCGCCGAGCGCGCCGTCGGCAGAACGTGATTGGAACCACCGACATAGTCGCCGATCGCCTCAGGCGTATGCGCCCCGACGAAGATCGCGCCGGCATTGCGAATGCGCGCGGCCAGCGCGTCCGCGTCGCGCGCCATGATCTCGAGATGTTCGGGGGCGATGCGATCGACAAGCGCAATCGCCTCTTCGAGCTGCGCAACCAGAATGATCGCGCCGAAGTCGCGCCAGCTCGCCGAAGCGATCGCATGACGCGGCAAGGTTTCGAGCTGGCGCACGATCTCGGTTTCGACGGCATCGGCGAGCGCCGGCTCATCGGTGATCAGAATTGCCTGCGCGGCGCTGTCGTGTTCGGCCTGCGCCAGCATGTCGGCGGCGATCCAAGCCGGGTTGCCGGTGCGATCGGCCATCACCAGGACCTCAGACGGCCCCGCGATCATGTCGATGCCGACGCTGCCGAACACACGCCGCTTCGCCGCCGCGACGTAGGCATTGCCCGGCCCGACGATCTTTGCGACGGCTTTGATCGTCTCAGTGCCGAACGCCAACGCGGCAATCGCCTGCGCGCCGCCGACACGATAGATCTCATCCACCCCGGCTCGCTTCGCAGCGGCGAGCACAAGCGGGTCAATGACGCGATCCGGTGCGGGCACGACCATGACCAGGCGCTCGACACCCGCGACCTTCGCCGGCACGGCGTTCATTAGCACCGAGGAGGGATAGCTCGCCGTGCCGCCGGGAACATAGAGGCCGACCGATTCGAGCGCGCTCCAGCGCCAGCCGAGTTCGACGCCGATCTCGTCCGTGAAGCGCAAATCCTGCGGGCGCTGCTTTTCGTGAAAAGCACGAATGCGCGCATGCGCGAGATCGAGTGCGGCGAGAACGTGCGCGTCGCATCGCGATTCGGCACGAGCGATTTCCTCGGCTGTGACCGCCAGACTCAGTTTTGTAAGATCGACGCGATCGAAACGCCGCGAATACTCGATGAGCGCTGCGTCGCCGCGCGAACGCACGTCGGCGATGATGTCGCGCGCCACCGCATCGACGTCTTCGGCACCCTCCCGCTTGGTGGCGAGAAGTGCGGCAAAGCGCTCGTCGAAATCCGGCATCGCCCGATCGAGCCGCAGCGGCATGTCGTTCAAGCTCTTTCGGTTTGCCGACCGCGCGATCGATTCACACGCGTTCGTCCGCCGCATCCTCGGCGGGATGATCGGGCTTGCCGCCGCACGGCCAGCGCGGACCGAGGTCGCGCATCTGCGCCTCGAGGCACTCGACATTTAGCCGCACGCCGGAACCGCCGGAGAAGGTCAGAACGACTTCGCCCGAGGGCGCGTCCGTCGGCTCGAAGGCGATAGACAAGAGATTGAGCACCTCTTGCGGCTTGCCCGGCCGAAAGCCGGTCGTGCGCACATTGCGCACGCGCTCGAAATGCATGCCGGTCTGCAGGCGCTCGCAGCGTCCCTCGTCTGCGGCCAGCCAATCGAACCGCGCTGCAATCAAGGCGAAGCGCTGGTCTTTCGGCAGGAACGTCATGTCGCTGGCGCGAACGATGGCGTCCTGGAGGTTCGCCGAGACGACGGCGAGATCCTCCTCGTCGAAGACGAGGAGCTTCAGCATGCCGGGATCGGGTTTTGCCGCGGTCGCGGAGGCGGTCATGTCAGCGCTCTTAGCCCGCGAGCATGCAGGCGGGCAATCCCGCGAATAAACGGCGGCAATCAGCTCTGGGTTCTGCGAGCCGCGCGCCCCCGCGCGGGGCGCCGGATCATCCCGGCGATGCGAGCCGCTCGACCTCCGCGCCGCAGGCCGAGAGCTTGTGTTCGAGCCGCTCGAAGCCGCGGTCGAGATGGTAGACGCGATTGACGATCGTCTCGCCCTCGGCGGCAAGCGCGGCGATGACGAGCGACACCGAGGCGCGCAGGTCCGTGGCCATGACCGGCGCCCCTTCGAGCCGCTCGACGCCCTCGACGATGGCCTGGTCGCCTTCGAGGCGAATGCGGGCGCCGAGCCGCGCCAGCTCCTGCACGTGCATGAAGCGGTTCTCGAAAATCGTCTCCGTGATGCGCGAGGTGCCTTTCGCCCGCGTCATCAGCGCCATGAATTGCGCCTGGAGGTCGGTCGGGAAACCCGGGAACGGCGCCGTCGTCATGTCGACGGCGGCAATGCCGGCACCGTTGCGGCGGACGCGAATACCCTGATTGGTGGCATCGATGCTGGCCCCGGTTTCCTCGATGCGATCGAGTGCCGATTGCAGCAGCTCCGGCCGTGCGCCCTCGAGCAGCACGTCCCCGCCCGTCATCGCCACCGCCATCGCATAAGTGCCTGCTTCGATCCGGTCGGGCAGGACCGTGTGGTAGGCCCCCGAGAGGTTGGCGACCCCTTCCACTTCTATCGTCGAGTGGCCGGCGCCCTTGATGCGCGCGCCCATCTTGATGAGGCAGTCGGCGAGGTCGACCACTTCCGGCTCGCGCGCGGCATTGTGAATCACGGTGTGGCCGTGGGCGAGCGAGGCGGCCATCAGTGCCGTGTGCGTGCCGCCGACCGTCACCTTCGGGAAGCTGATCTCGGCGCCGCGCAGTCCCTTCGGCGCCTTGGCGATGACGTAGCCCGCCTCGATCTCGATCGTTGCGCCGAGCTTCTCCAGCGCCATCAGGAGCAGATCGACCGGACGCGTGCCGATGGCGCAGCCGCCAGGCAGCGACACCTTCGCCTCGCCCATCCGCGCGACAAGCGGCGCGACGACCCAAAAACTGGCGCGCATGCGCGAGACAAGATCGTAGGGCGCGAGTGTATCGACGATATCGCCGGCGGTGAGATGCACCGTGTGTGCGTGCTGCGAGCCGCCGTTGCGCTTGCCATCGACGGCATAATCGACGCCGTGATTGCCGAGGATGCGCACGAGCAGGTTTACGTCGGCGAGCTCGGGCACGTTCTTCAGGGTCAGCCGCTCGCGGGTAAGGAGGGAGGCGATCATCAGCGGCAGGGCGGCATTCTTGGCCCCGGAAATCGGGATCGTGCCCTGAAGCTTGTTGCCGCCGACAATACGAATGCGATCCATGAATCCTCGCGAACAACGCGCTGGAGTGAACTCCCGAACCGGTTACCTCGGGCGGTCTTTACGGCGCATTCGGGGCTGCGTCAGGTGGGCTTCTCACTTGGCTCGGACCTGTGGCCGGGGGGACACGGCGCCTCGGCTTGCGATTTGCGGGCGCGCGCCTGGGCTTTGCGCCGGGCAAGATTTTCGCGCAGCGCCTCGGCCAACCGCTCCTGAGAGTGCCGCTTGCCTGGAGGAGCCGCGGAGGAAGGCTTATCTTTCATGATTGGAGCTCGCGGTGGACAGCCCGTTCGCACATCGCGACGGCCTATCACAGACCGGTTAAACTGCTCTTCCAACGAATTCGGTACGATGAAACAATATCACGAACTCCTCTCCCGCGTGCTGCATGAGGGCATCGAAAAGCCCGACCGCACCGGCACCGGCACGAAATCCATCTTCGGCCATCAGATGCGATTCGATTTGGCCGAAGGCTTCCCGCTGGTCACGACCAAGAAGCTGCATCTGAAATCGATCATCCACGAACTGCTGTGGTTCCTGAAGGGCGACACCAATGTCGCTTACCTCAGGGAAAACGGGGTCTCGATCTGGGATGAATGGGCGGACGAGGATGGCGAGCTCGGGCCCGTTTACGGCCGGCAATGGCGCTCTTGGGCCGCGCCGGACGGGGGCACGATCGACCAGATCGCCTGGTTGCTGGATGAGATAAGCAGGAACCCGTTTTCGCGGCGGCTTGTCGTCACCGCCTGGAATCCGGCCGATCTCGACAGGATGGCGCTCGCGCCCTGCCATTGCCTGTTCCAATTTCACATCGCGGAGGTGAACGGAGGGCGGCGGCTGTCATGCCAGCTCTATCAGCGCTCGGCGGACGTCTTCTTGGGCGTTCCGTTCAACATCGCGAGCTATGCGCTGCTGACCCACATGATCGCGCAAGTGACGGACTGCGTGCCGGGCGATTTCGTCCATACGTTCGGCGATGCGCATCTTTATTCGAACCATCTCGATCAGGCACGGCTGCAACTGTCGCGCAGCCCGAAACCGCTGCCGCGACTGAAGCTTGATCCGGCGGTGAAGAGCCTGTTTGATTTCCGCTATGAGGATATCGCCGTCGAGGGCTACGTGGCCGATCCGGCGATCAAGGCGCCGATCGCGGTGTAGTTGGTGAAGCTCGCCTTCGTCGTGGCCGCCGCCAAGAACGGTGTCATCGGCCGCAACGGCGGCTTGCCATGGCGGCTCTCGACCGATCTCAAGCATTTCAAGAAGCTGACGATGGGCAAGCCTATGCTGATGGGCCGGCGCACGTGGGACTCGATCGGCCGGCCGCTGCCCGGACGCGAGACGATCATCGTCACGCGCGACCGCAAATTTGCGGCGCAAGGCGCACATGTCGCACACTCCGTCGAAGAGGGGCTGCATGTTGCGTCCGAGCAGGCGAAACGCATGCACGCCGACACGATCATTATTGCCGGTGGCGCCGACATCTTCGCCGCGCTGCTCGATCGCGCCGATATGGTCCACCTGACCGAGGTCGATCTCGCGCCGGAGGGCGATGTGCGCTTTCCGCCACTCGATCCCGGCAAATGGGTCGAGGTCGCTTGCGAGGTTCCGGCGCGTGCGGCAAACGACGAGGCCAACGTCCGCTTCCTCACATACGCCCGTCGCTAAGGAGACGCCGATGCCCCGCCTCACCCTCGCGCAAGCGAGCCAGATCGTCGACGCTGCGCTCGCGAGAGGCCGTGAGCTGAAGCTGCTGCCGCTGACCGTCGTCGTGCTCGATGCCGGCGGCCACATGGTGGCGCTGAAGCGCGAGGACAATTCCGGTATCGCGCGGGTCGAGATCGCCACCGGAAAAGCCTGGGGTGGCCTCGGCATGGGCTTCGGCTCGCGCGAATTGTTCGACCGCTGGCAAAAGGCACCGATGTTCGTCATGGGCTACGCTGCTGCGAGCCAGGGCCGCATGATGCCGGTCCCGGGCGGCGTCCTCATCAAGGACGCGTCCGGCGAGATCGTCGGCGCCGTCGGCATTTCCGGCGACACGTCCGACAACGACGAGACCTGCTGCGTCGCGGGCATCGAAGCGGCGGGGTTGAAGCCGCAAAAGGGGACCGAGTAGGTCGTTTACCGCGGGAACTCACCTGTTCCCGATGCGTTCTCATGCCTGAAAAGGGCAGAACGCATGTCGCAAGCGAAACACCAGGCGCAGAACGCAGAGCAAGACCACAATCCGAAGCGCGATCCCGAACCGCGCTCGAATACCGAGAAAGACCCCGAGGATTGGGTGACCGGCGGCGAGCCGATGACCGGCGCGCAGGCGTCTTACATGAAGACGCTTTCGGAGATTGCCGATGAGCCTGAGGCCTTCGACGAGTCGCTGACGAAGGCCGAAGCGTCGATCCGCATCGATGAATTGAAGGAGAAAACCGGGCGCTGAGCGCGCGCTCAGAGCTTCCGCAGCACCAGGTGGAAATCGCCGCGCAGAAGATCGAGCCTGCCGAACGCTGCCCGGCTGGCGACGTTCGCCGCGCTGATCAGCAAGCGCCCGAGCAGCGGGTTCTTGCGTGCGATCTCTTCTATGAGGGAGCCGAGATAGGCGCAGAAGTAGACCGGCTGGAGGCCGAACATCTTCATATGCGCTTGCAACCGGCCCGGATGGACCAGTCGGTGGTACGCCACTGGGAACGGCGCGCAACCGGGCTTGCCCGCGTCCGGCCATTTTAGCAGATGCTTGCAAATCCAGACATGCACGCGATGCGGCGTGAACCGTGCCGCAAGGCCGTTCAGCGACAGCGGCACCGGCGCGCCGATCACGATGAGGCCGCCGGGCTTGACGACGCGCGCGAGCCGCTGCAGCGCCTGCGGCAGGCGCGGCAAGTGCTCGATGACATTATAACAAATGACGAGATCGAAACTTTCCGCCGGAAGCTCGATCGTCTGCAGGTCGCCGACGATCGTCTCGTTCGCGATGTCGTTGCGATCGACTTGCCGTGGGTCGATGTCGACAAGCGTGATGTGCGAAACACTGAGACCACCGAGAGGAATGTAGGAGGTCGAGCCGCCGCCTGCCTCGTAGACGGAAATCGGACGCGCGCCCAACTGTGCGGCAAGCAGACGCGTGACATTGGCGAGGGAAGCGGCGCGTTCGGCGTTGCGGCAAGCCGGCGAAGACTCGGCGGAGGTGTGAGCTATGCTGATTGCGTCGGACATGCGCGTGAAAAGCCGCATTCGCCGTTTGGGGGAGAGCTTGAGGAAAAGCGCATAACGTAAAGAAAGGCACAAGAGCAGGCGCTACATATGGTTACTCGAAACGTCCGGTTGGCTGCCGGTTTCGGCGTCACCCCAGCCATTGAACCGCATGAATGAAGCTTCGCAGCCACGTCAGCGCGTCGACAAATGGCTGTGGTTTGCGCGCATCGTGAAAAGCCGCACGCTCGCCGCCAAGCTCGTGACGGAGGGACGCATCCGCGTGAACGCGGTCCGGATCGACACTCCCGCCAAAGCAATCGGACGAGGCGACGTGCTCACGATTGCGCTCGAGCGCGACGTCAAGGTGTTGCGCATACTCGCCAATGGCGAGCGCCGCGGACCCTATTCCGAGGCGCGACTGCTCTATGAAGAGATCGGCGCGCCTACTGCGGTGAGCGCGGCATCCGACGCCCCTGAAATATAGCCGTCGCGATGACTATCTGATGCAGTTGCACAGCTCTGCCAAAGGGGCTAGCAAGCCGGCAAATTTCTATCGCGCCACAGGCTCGCGCGAGGCGAGGATTGGATGACCTACGTCGTCACCGAAAATTGTATCAAGTGCAAGTACATGGACTGCGTCGAAGTCTGCCCCGTGGATTGCTTCTACGAGGGTGAGAACATGCTCGTCATCAAACCGGACGAATGCATCGATTGCGGCGTCTGCGAGCCGGAATGCCCCGCCGAAGCGATCAAGCCCGACACGGAGCCGGGGCTCGAGGACTGGCTGAAGCTGAACACCGAGATGTCCGAGAACTGGCCAAACATCACGGTCAAGCGCGAGCCGCCGCCAGACGCCAAAGAGTTTGACGGCAAGCCGGGCAAGCTCGCTATGTTGTCTCCAAATCCAGGCGAGGGCGACTGAGCCTCAGACAGTCCGAGGCCGCTCGAATCCGGCTTTTTTGGCTCGCAAGAGGTTAACTCTGCGACAGCTGAAGCCTTTGGGCGAGGCGGGTTTTCTTTGATTTTCGCGTACTTATGTGATATACGAATTTTTAACGGTTAACTTTCGCTTCTCACCGCTTCGCCTGTCGATTGCCATGGGGCCCGGCTTCCCGAGCCCTTTTCGACGCGCGATTCCGAATCGGCCGGCAATTCGCTCCACGGCTTTCTGATCGAGCCGGGCGAGGCGCTGGACGGCTGGTGATTGCCGATCTGCTGACCGTCGTGAGGGCGATGCTGCGTATCGCATCGTCGGTTGCATGTTCCGCCTCCTGGTGCGGAACGAGGCAGGAGTAAGTGCGTATGGCATCTGTCAAGAAAAGTCCAAAGAAACCAAAGGCCGGCGCACGGGCAAGTGCCAAGTCCAATGGCAAGTCCAAATCCCGCAAACCGGGTGCATCCGCGCGAGCGGGCGCGAAGCGAACGGCGAGCTCCTCCGCGGGTGCCTCGACGCGGCGGAAAGCCGCCGCGGCGCGTTCCGCGAGTGCACGGACGAAAGGGCCGCGCAAAACGACAGGCAAGAACGCGCCGAAGAGCGCGAGAACAACGGCGCGGGCGGAAACCTCAAAGAGCAAAGCGGCGGCACGCAGAAATATCGAAAGGAAGGCCACGACAGTGGAGATGCGCAAGAACAAGACGGCGGGCGCCCAGAAGGCCGGGGCGGCTCGCACCAAGAGTGCGGCGCGCAAGCCGGTGACGGCGGCGCGTCGTGCGATCGCCAACCCGGCGAAGACGGCTAGCACCGCCAAAGCAATCAAGGTCGCGCGCGCGAGCAAGGCCATGAAAGCGGCCGAACCCGTCGTGGCAAAGGTCAAGGAGATGGCCGCCGACGCCAAGAACGCGACGAAGGCCGCGGTCGCGGCAGTCACGCCGGCCCCGGCCGCGAAGACCACCGCCGCCAACACCACCGCCGCCAACACTTCCGCCGCCGACACTCCCGCGACCAAGGCTGCGGAAACCAAGGCTGCGGCGGGCAAGGCCTCGGCGGCCAAGGCTGCGGCGGCCCAGCCTTCCGCCGCGAAGACCGCTCCGGCCAAAGCCGCCGCGCCGAAAGCGGCGGCGAGGCCTGAAGCGTCCGCGAGCACGATTTTGCTGGAAACGATCCGCCGCGTCGGCCAGGCCGCGGCCAAAGCCAAGGCGCGGGTCGTCGCACCCGCCAAGGCGGTTGTCGCGAGCGTCGTATCCGCACCTGCGGCCGAGCGTCCGGAAGCCGCCAAGCCCGTCGCGCCGGACACACCCGCGCCGGTTCAGGCGAGCGCGCCGTCCGCGCCCGCCGCAGCGCAGACCGGATTTGCATCGGCCCCCGCAGGGCGCCCGGGTTTCCCAGGGGGCGATGCTCGGTTGCACCATCTGCAGCCCCGGCCGGTCGCCAAGCCGACCGGCGCGCGGCCGAGTTTCAAGCTCGAGGAATTCATCGTGTATCCGGCCCACGGAGTCGGCCAGATCGTTGCGATCGAGGAGCAGGAGGTCGCCGGCTTCAAGCTCGAGCTTTACGTCATCAGCTTCGCTAAGGATAAGATGACGCTGAAAGTGCCGACCCCGAAAGTGGTCAGCGTCGGCATGCGCAAGCTTGCCGAGCCACCTCTGGTGCAGAAGGCGCTCGATGTCCTCACCGGCCGGGCACGGATCAAGCGCACCATGTGGTCGCGACGCGCCCAGGAATACG
Organism: Methylobacteriaceae bacterium; assembly: GCA_019244955.1. GTDB lineage: Bacteria > Pseudomonadota > Alphaproteobacteria > Rhizobiales > Beijerinckiaceae > JAFASC01. Next base: position 15,341 of record JAFASC010000312.1, read on the forward strand.
AGGCGAAGATCAATTCCGGCGATCTCATCGCGATCGCCGAGGTGATCCGCGATCTCTATCGTTCCGAAGCGCAGCCGGAGCAATCCTATTCCGAGCGCCAGCTTTACGAGGCCGCCCTTGACCGGATGGCGCGCGAGATCGGCGCCGTGCAGAAGATGACGGAGACCGAGACGCTGAAACTGATCGACACGCAGCTGCAGAAGGGCCCGCGCCGCGGCGCCAAGCCGGAGGGCGAAGGTGAAGCGGAGGGCGAGCCTGAAGTCGAAGAGGCCGCCGCTTAGCACCGATCGCGTCAGCTAAACGAAAGGCCCGGCAATTGCCGGGCCTTTTTTGTTTGCGCGAGTCTCAGAGCGACGCGTGAAGGGCCGCCACGGGATAGCGCTCCTCCAGCGCACGGCGCAGCTTTTCCAGCGCGCGGTTCTCGATCTGCCGCACACGTTCCTTCGAAATGCCGAGGCGGTTGCCGAGCGACTCCAGCGTCGAGCTCTCTTCATTGAGGCAGCGCTCGCGGACGATGCGAAGCTCGCGGTCCGAAAGAATGGTCAGAGCGTCGTTCAGCCAGCGCACACGCCGAGTGGAATCGATGGTTTCGCCGACCGTCTCATCCGGAAGCGGCTTGTCGTCGACTAGAAAATCGACGCGTTCGGCCGAGCCCTGATTATCGCTCTCCATCACCGGCCCATTGAGGGAAATATCCGGGCCGGAAAGCCGTGTATCCATCAATTCGACGTCGGCGCTGGACACGCCGATCGCTTTGGCGATGGTCGCAAACATTGCGCTATTACCACCACTATTACGATCCTGGGCGAGCTTCGCCCGCAGGCGCCGCAGATTGAAGAACAGCGCCTTCTGCGCCGAGCTCGTGCCGCCGCGCACGATCGACCAATTGCGCAGGATGTAGTCCTGGATCGAGGCGCGGATCCACCACGTGGCGTAGGTCGAGAACCGCACTTCGCGCTCCGGCTCGAACCGCGCGGCGGCTTCGAGCAGTCCGACATGGCCTTCCTGGATCAGGTCGGCCATCGGCAGCCCGTAGTGCCGGAACCGGGCGGCCAGCGCGATGACGAGGCGCATATGGGCCGAGGCGAGCTGGTGCAGGGCGTCTTCGTCGCGCTGGTCCTTCCAGCGCACCGCCAGCGCGTGCTCTTCGCCGCGCTCCAGGAACGGCGCCGCCATCGCCGCTTTCACGAACTGCCGACGTACGCCATTCACCTGCGCCATGAATCACCCTCTTTACTTGCAGGGCGAGGGCTCCAGATGGAGAACAGCGCCGGTCGCAAGACTGCCGTCGATCGCGCCCTGGCGCGCGTGCCGACACCCCTAAACGAACGGCTGAGAGAGCGGGTTCCGCAGCGCGGCAGAAGCACGCATGCGGGTCACAAGGTCGTGAGCGCTATTCCACGACGGTTTTGTAGGATTCCCCTGCGCTCAGCGGGCCGGCGGCTTCGAGCCCGTTCAACAACAGAAAGTGCTCCAGCGGGCGGTCTGCCAGCGCCATCTTGCGCGCCAATTCCTCGGCGCGCTCGCCCGGGGCGGCCTTGACGATGGCGATGTGAAGCGGCTTGAGGTCGCTCGTGTCTTGCGGCGTCGTCGGCCGGAAGCTCGCGATCGCGGCCTTGAAGCGGCCGTCGGCCTCGCTGGTCAACGCGCGCGCCGCGAAAATCAGCCGGTAGACGTCCTCGCCCTTGCGGATCGCGGCGAGGCGGAAATTCCACTCGCCCGCCCGCGCCGTCGCCATTACGGCCGGCAGCCTGTTGATTTCAGTGGATTCTACCGAACTCTGGATCAGCCCGTCGATCCAGCCGGAGCCGATATAAGTCTCAAGCGGCGTGCCCGCAGGGACGGCGGTGCTGTCGAGCCTCAGCGCCTCGCTGCCGCCGTTGCGGATGCCGAGCAGCGCATGCGCGGAATTTTCCAGCACAAACCCCTCGGGCGCGACAAAAGCGAAACCGAGCCGCGGATGCACGAATTTGCGTCCCCGGACATAGCCGTCGGCGGGGTCGTCGCCGAACATCATGCCGTCGATCGACGCCAGATAGCCGGCGCGATCGCGCGCGCCGATGCCCGGCCCGGAAATCTGCCGCGCCGCCGCGACCGCCTGCGCCACGCGCTCGGGCGTCGAGGGATGCGTCGACAGCATGTCCGGCTTGTCGGCCGACGACTTCTGGCCGACAAGCGCTGCCCGCAAGCTCGTCGATCGCCCGAGGGAGGTCAGGAAGCGCGAGGCGCCGTAGGGGTCGAACCCCGCCCGCGCGATCGTCCGGATGCCGATCCCGTCCGCCTCGAGTTCCTGCTGGCGCGAGAAGCCGGCAAGAGTCTGCTTCTTCGAGGCCTCCACCTCCTCGCCCTTCTGCCGACTCTGGATCACGCTTGCCGCCTGCGAGACGACCGCCGCCTCCTTCTCACGCTCGGCGCGGGCGTACGCGTGCCGCGCGGTGATATGGCCGATCTCGTGCGCCATCACGGCGGCGATCTCGGCGCTGTCATTGGCGAGCGCGAGCAGGCCGCGGGTGACGAACAGGTTGCCCGAGGGCAGCGCGAAGGCGTTGATCACGGGCGAGTTGAGGATCGTCACTTTGTAGACGGTCTCGCCCGGCGTCTCGCTCGCCTGCGCGAGCTTTTCCAGAATGGCGTTGAGGTAGGCTTCCGCCGCCGGCGCGCGGTATTCGCCGCCGAACGTCGCGGCGAGGCGCTTCGCCTCGAGCGAGGCCGGCGAGTCGATCGCCAGTGTTTTCGGCGCCTCGACCGGCACGGCGCTGGTGAGCGGCGGCACGCCGACGCGTTCGAGGCTGGCGCAGGCGGCAAGCGCGAAGACGAGCGACAGCGCGGCGAGCCGGCGCGCGACAGTGACACTCTTGCTGCGTCGAAGACCGACGTCGCGCATCCACAAATCCTTGGGCGACCGATCAGTCGACGAATTCGAGCTGATCGGGGTCGGTAAGTTCCATCTGCGGGCCGAACGTCGCGTCGAGCAGCCCCCGCACGCGCAGCCGCTTGCCGACGAGGTCCTGCACTTTTATGCCGGCCTTCTCCAGCGCATTCGCACCGCGCTTCGGCAATGTGATGGCGAAGTCGGCGCGCGCGCGGCCGAAATTCAGATAGAAACGGGCGGCCGTTTCGCCGAGGCTTGCCGGCGTGCCCTCGACCAGGACCATGCCGGCGGCCGGAGCGGCGAAGGCGGTGCGATCGCCGGCGGGCAGGATTGCATAAGCCGGGTCGGCCCAGAGCCCGATTTTTGCTGTGCGGGCCTCGGCTTCGGCGGCGAGGAGCGATTCGCGGCAGGCATGGGCAGCGGCGTCCGGGCGGTAGCGCGCAAAGCCGGCATCGAGGAGCGCCTCGGCGACGCCGATCTCGGCGCCGGCCGTGTCGGGGCGCGCGTTCGGCGCCGCGGCAAAGAGCCGCGCCGGAATGCGGCCGAAGCGGTTCGGCTTCTCCGCAAGGGCGCGCACGGCGACCTCGCGGCCGTCGAGCCAAGCCGCGAGTTTTTCCCGCGCGTCGGCGGCGAGGCGGGGATGCTCCGGTGTACCCTGCGGCGGATCGAGGCCGGCGAGGGTGATGGTGCGGCCGTCGGCGAGCGCGATGTCGAGATTCGGCTCGATCCTGGCGATCGTCGCGCGTGCGGTGGATTCGAGCGAGCACGGGCCGGAGGCAGGCGGGAGGAGGGATGCGGCTTGGGCCGTGGGCGTCGCGGCGAGCAGCACGGCGCCAGCGGCGACAAGAGTTTTGCGCGTATCGTCGGCGCCGTGCCGTCCCATTCATCCCACACGGATTCTTATGCTAGGGCCGCTCGTCCGGTGTCATAAGTCAGCAGGATAGCGCAGCGGTTTCCTAAACCGAAGGCCACA
>JAFASC010000338.1 GCA_019244955.1 Methylobacteriaceae bacterium
ACAAGATCGACGCGCTGTTCGGTTGCGCCAGCCTGGAGGGCACAAATCCACTAGCGCACGCGCCAAGCCTGAGCTTCCTCGCCCATTTCGCCAACGCCTCGGAGGAGTGGAGTGTGCGCTCTCTGGGGATGCGGCACGTTGCGATGCAAATGCTGCAGCGTGACGGCCTCGACAAGCGGCGCGCCTTTGCCGCGCTGCCGCCGTTGATCAAAGGCTACCTGCGTTGCGGCGCCAAGGTCGGCGATGGCGCCGTTGTCGATCACCAGTTTGGCACCACCGACGTGTTCATCATCATGCCGGTCGCCGAACTCGATCTGCGCTATATCGAGCATTTCGGCGGACCGGCGGCCGACAGGCAGGTGGCGTGAGCGCGCATTAGCCGATGGTCTGATCGGCGCCTCCAGCGAGCACATTTACCGGACAGGCATTTCATTGGTAAATTGCGCCTGTGCGGGATGGCGTGCGTTGTTGGACGGCTTCTACAAGGTTGAGTTCAGCGTAAACGGCGCATCCGGCCGCAGCGTGATGTATGCGCGTGACGGCATTCTGCTCGGCGGCGGCTCCGCCTTTGCGCATATCGGCACCTATGAACAGGTCGGCGGCGACACTATCGCTGAACTCGTCACCCGCAGACACAACAATGATCCGCGGCATGATTCGCTTCTCGGGTCGGACGACGCGACGCTAACCGCACGCGGCAGAGCCGATGCCGACGGCAAGATTTTCCGCTTCGAGGGTGGCTCGGAACAACTTCCCGGCGCGATTTTTCGCTCGGTGATGACCCCGTTGGAGGAGGAGATCGGCCCACCCGGAGAGGTCGGCGAGGGCGGCATCGTCAACGGGCTTTATTCGATTCATATCCGCACGCTCGACGGTATCCAGGCGGGCAATACCGGCGTCATGCTGTTCCACGACGGGCGGATCTTGGGCGGGGACGGCTTCTTCTATTATCTCGGCTCTTATTCGTCCGCCAACGGCCGCTGGACGGCGGAAATCCTCAATCAGGAGCACACGCCCGCCAAAGGTGAAGTGCCGCTCTTCGGCGGTCACGACACAGGGATCGGCATATCGGGCACCTGCAATGAGCAAGACGCCGAAGCCGAGGCCGTGGCACTTGTCGGCACGCGCAGCGTGCGCTGCAGGGCGATGCTGCGATTGATGCACCGGGCGTAAGAATGGGACGCGCTGAAAAAACCTCAGGCGGCCTGCAGGGCCTTTTGCACAGCCTTGGGGGCGCGTTCGATGACGAGGAGGTAAGCCCGCGTCGCACCTTCAGGCTGCCGCGTCCCCTGCTCCCAATGGCGTAATGTGTTCACACTGAAGCCGAAACGCCCGGCGAATTCTTCTTGTGTCATTCCAAGGCCGGTGCGAATCGCCTTCACGTCTACCCTTGCAGGCACATGTACGCGGTATTTACTTCTGTCGGCGCCTCCTTCTGCAAACGAAACCGCCTCCTCGAGGCCGCGCCGAATGCTGTCGGCAATCTTGCTCATCGATTGTTCCTTCCAAAGGAAATGACCAGCAGCAGCGTCAGTTGGCGGAAAGCGTTGCGCTCTGCCTGGCTCAGATCGGACCGCTGATTCTTCGCATACGCGGTCAACAGGAACAGCGGCATCTGTCGATTATGGTAGAAGTAGATTACACGTGTTCCGCCCCGTTTTCCTCGACCACTGAGTCTCCATCTGAGCTTTCGAATTCCGCCGCTCCCCGGGATCACGTCGCCGCCAGCGGGGTTGGAGGCGAGATAGTCAACGAGCAATGCCCGTTCGGCATCATCGAGGAGCCCGTAAGCCGCCGACAAAAATTCGGGCGTCTCCACGATCGTGAGTGGAACCTCGCCCAGCGTCTCTGACGAGACTAGTCCAATGGGTCAGTAAGTGCAACCCCGCGACGGGGCTAATGCATCAGCGGCATCGTAAAGCTCGCGCCGTCCTTGATGCCCGAGGGCCAACGCGACGTCACGGTCTTCGTCTTGGTATAAAACCGCACCGCGTCCGGTCCGTGCTGGTTCAAATCGCCAAAGCCGGAACGCTTCCAGCCACCGAACGTGTAATAGGCGAGCGGCACCGGGATCGGCACGTTGACGCCGACCATGCCGACTTCCACTTTCGAGGCGAAATCGCGCGCCGCGTCGCCGTCGCGCGTGAAGATGGCGACGCCGTTGCCGTATTCATGATCGTTGGCGAGCGACAGCGCTTCGCCGTATCCCTCCGCGCGCACGACCGAGAGAACCGGCCCGAAAATCTCTTCCTTGTAGATGCGCATGTCCTTCGTGACGTTGTCGAAGAGGCAGCCGCCCATATAAAAACCGTCCTCGTAACCCTGCATTTTGAAATCGCGGCCGTCGACGGAGAGCGTCGCGCCTTCCTTGATGCCGATCTCGACGTAATTGCGCACGCGGTCGAGCGCCTCACGCGTGACCAGCGGGCCGAAATCGGCGGAAGAATCAGTCGAGGGTCCGATCTTCAGGCTTTCGACGCGCGGCACGAGGCGGTTCATCAGTTCCTCCGCCGTGCCTTTGCCGACCGGCACCGCCACCGACACCGCCATGCAGCGCTCGCCCGCCGAGCCATAGCCCGCGCCGATCAGCGCATCGACAGCCTGATTCATGTCTGCGTCGGGCATGATGATCATATGGTTCTTGGCGCCCCCGAAGCACTGCACGCGCTTTCCGGCCGCGCAGCCGCGCGTGTAGATGTATTCGGCAATCGGGGTCGAGCCGACGAAGCCGACCGCTTTGATGTCGGGATCCTCGAGAATTGCGTCGACCGCTTGCTTGTCGCCGTTGACGACGTTGAGAATGCCTGCCGGAAGCCCGGCTTCGATCAACAGCTCGGCGAGCCGCAGCGGCACGCCGGGATCGCGCTCCGACGGCTTCAGAATGAACGCATTGCCGCAGGCGATTGCCGGCGCGAATTTCCACATCGGGATCATCGCCGGAAAATTGAACGGCGTGATGCCGGCGACGACGCCGAGCGGCTGGCGCATGGAATAAATGTCGATTCCCGGGCCGGCGCCGTCGGTGAATTCGCCCTTCAGCAGATGCGGGATGCCGCAGGCGAACTCGACCACCTCGATGCCGCGCTGGATGTCGCCCTTGGCGTCAGCGATGGTCTTGCCGTGCTCGCGCGCCAGCAGCTCGGCAAGCTCTTCGTTGTCGCGCGCGACGAGATCGACAAACCGCGTCAGCACACGGGCGCGCCGCTGCGGGTTGGTCGCCGCCCAGGCCGGCCACGCAGCTTTGGCATTTTCGACCGCGGCGCGCACCTCCGCTTTGGAGGCGAGCGGAATGCGCGAAATCACCTCGCCGGTCATCGGCTGATAGCCGTCGGCGAAACGGCCGGACGTGCCGGGCACATGCTTGCCGCCGATGAAATGGGTGAGTTCGCGCATGGATTTCCTCCTTGTCCGGCGGGCCCGGCCTGTTGCCGCTGTCATGTCGAAAGCCCCGCCCCTTGGCAAGCGCGGCCGCGCCGTTAGAAGAGCCGCCATGACCGCGACTTTCGATCCTCGCTTCACGCCCGCGCGCCCCGATCTCGCCGCGGCGCATCTCAGGGGCCGCGTTGAAGCCACGATTTTCGTCGAAGGTCGTGAGATGCAGGTCATCGGGCCGATCGCCGACGTCCGCAACGGACCCGCGCCCGATGCTTCGCTCGACACGCAGGCGCTCTGCGGCGAGCGCGTTACCGTCTACGAGGAGCACGAGGGCTGGGCCTGGGCGCAGCTTCAACGCGATGGCTATGTCGGCTACCTGCCCTCGCACATGCTCGGACCGAGGCCGACAGACCCGACGCACCGCGTCAGGGCACTGCGCACCTTCGTCTATCCCGCGCCGAACATGAAAGTGCCGCCGCTGGAGGCGCTGCCGCTCGGCGCCGAGGTGACGCTCGAAGGCGAAGGCGATTATGTCCGCGCCGCCGATCATGGGTTCGTCTACGCGCCGCATTTGCAGCCGATCGCGCAGTACGAATCCGATTTCGTCGCCGTCGCCGAGCGCTTTGTCGGCGTCCCCTATCTCTGGGGCGGCAAGACCGCGCTTGGACTTGATTGCTCCGGGCTCGTGCAGATTTCACTCGCCGCGGCCGGAATCGTGGCGCCGCGCGACACCGACGTGCAGGCGCGCGAGATCGGCACCGAAGTCGCCTTGGAAGAGCCGCTGCATTTGCGCCGCGGCGATCTCGTTTTCTGGAAGGGCCATGTCGGCATCATGTGCGATGCGCAGACGCTGCTGCATGCCAACGCGCATCATATGCTGGTTGCGCGAGAACCGTTTGCCGAGGCGCGGGCGCGGATTCTTGCCAAAAGCTTCGGGCCGGTCATTGCGGTGCGGCGAGTATCCGGTCGATGACGGGTGGGCGCCGCGCCGCCGGTTTGTCGCCGATTGCATAGGCCCGCTGGATCGCAGCCGAAGCGATCTCGGCATCCGCTTCGCTTCGCGCATGTACGCGGCATAGCGGGCGGCCTGGCCCAACCTCTTCGCCAATGCCGGCAAGGTCGGTGAGGCCGACCGCGGCATCGATCGGGGCACCCGGCGCCCTGCGGCCGCCGCCAAGCGCGACCACCGCCAAGCCCAGCGCGCGCGCATCGACTTCCCTGACATGACCAGGCATGGACGGGTCGACGTCGCGCACGTGCGGCGCGCGCGGCAGATGCGCGTCGTGGCGCTCCAGAATGTCGTGCGCTCCGCCGAGCGCATGCACCATTGCGGCAAATCTTTCCGCCGCGGCGCCGCTGTCGAGAGCCTCGCTTATCTTGCGCCGCGCCTCCTCCGGATGCGCCGCCAAACCGCCGGCGATCAGCATCTCGGCGCCAAGCGCCAGCACCACCTCGTGCAGCCGCGGATCACGATGGGCGCCGGTGAGATGATCGATGGCAGCCTCTACCTCCACCGCGTTGCCGGCCGCCTTTGCCAGCGGCTCGTTCATGTCGGTCAAATGCGCGATCGTCGGCAAGCCCGCAGCGCAGGCGGTGTCGACAAGCGATTGCGCGAGTTCTCGCGCGCCGGTCTCGTTCGCCATGAAGGCGCCCGACCCGGTCTTCACATCGAGCACCAGTGCGCGTGGTCCCGCGGCAAGCTTCTTCGATAGAATCGAGGCCGTGATCAGCGGAATCGACTCGACCGTCGCGGTGACGTCGCGCACTGCATAAAGCCGCTTGTCCGCGGGCGCGAGATCGTCGGTCTGGCCGATGATCGCGCAGCCGACTTCGCGCACGCAGCGGCGGAACGCATCGGCGTTGGGCGCGGTGTTGTAGCCCGGAATTGCCTCGAGCTTGTCGATGGTCCCGCCGGTATGCCCGAGGCCGCGGCCGGCGATCATCGGCACATAGCCGCCGCAGGCGGCCACTGCCGGCGCCAGGATCAGGCTCACGCTATCGCCGATGCCGCCGGTCGAGTGCTTGTCGACGATCGGTCCGTCGATGTCGTGCCATTGCAAGGTGCGTCCGGATTGCGCCATGGCGCGCGTCAGCGCGGCGCATTCGTCCCGCGAGAGCCCGCGAAACACGATCGCCATGGAGAAAGCCGCCGCGTGTGCGTCGCTGGCGTGCCCTTTCGTGAGCGCGTCGACGAAGTGCGCGATCTCGTCAGTTTCGAGCGCCTTGCCATCGCGCTTGCGGCGGATGATTTCCTGGATCAGCACGCGGCCTGGCAATCCGCAATCAGCGTGCGTCGTCGCGCCGCAACCCGACGCTCCAGCCTTCATCCTTGGTTTTTATGAAGGCGCGAATCAGGCGGCGCAGGCTGATCAGCCCCGAGAGCGCCTGCTGGCGCGTCTCTCCCTGCGTCGGATTGCCGCCGGAAAACCCCGCGCCGAATGTCGTGACGACAGCAATCGCGGCAACACGCAAAGCAAGACGCCGCGCGAGAATCACTTCCGGTACGATCGACATGCCGATGGCGTCGGCGCCGAGAAGGCGCGCCATCTTCACTTCGGCCGGCGTCTCGAAGCTCGGGCCCGAAAACCACATGTAGATGCCTTCGTGTACGCTTACTCCGGAGTTTGCGCCCGCTTGTTTCAGCCGCCGCAATAATCGCTTGTCGTATGCCTCGGTAAGGCTGACGAAGCCGCCTTCCGCGGCCATCCCGATCAGCGGATTGAGGCCGTTGAAATTGATGTGATCCGTGATCAGGACGAGCTGGCCCGGGTAGAAGTCGGCATTCACGGAACCGGCCGTGGACGCGATCAACAGATTGGAGACGCCGAGCATCGCCAGGGTTTCGAGCGGCGTCGCCATCAAGGTGGGATCGCCCGTCTCGTAGAAATGCGAGCGCCCTTGCAGGCAGAGTATGCGCGTGCCCTCGAGCGTGCCGGCGATGAGCCGTCCTTCACCGAGCGATTTTTCGATCGCCGGGAAACCGGGCAGGTCCGAGTAGGGGACCGCGATCGCGTTTTCCAGGTTTTCCGCCAAGGCCCCGAGTTGCGGCCCGACGCCGATGGCAAGTTCCACCGGCTCGACGATCCCACGCGAGCGCAGCACCTCAACTGCTGCTTCCGGCTGCGTCGTCATGAGAGGGGCCCCTGATCCCGCCGAATCGGGGCGAGATTGTCAGGGCCGAAGGAATGCGGCAACAGCGATGATTGGCTGAACGAGGCGCGGATTCCATTTCGGTCGGCGATATGGATCGGCGCCTCCGGCGCGGCGAATTCGCGGATGCGCTGGCGGCAGGCGCCGCAGGGGGTGGTAAACGCTTGCCCGTCGCCGACGACCAGCATCTCGGCAATCACGCGCTCGCCGGCCGCGACCATGGTTGAGATCGCCCC
>JAFASC010000032.1 GCA_019244955.1 Methylobacteriaceae bacterium
CTCACGCACGCGCATCTTGCCGACGAGCGCATCGCCGCGGCCAGGCACGATGGCCCGCGGCTCGAATTCGAGGATCGCATCGAGCGTCGCCGGCCATTCCCGCAAATGCGCATCGCCGCAATAGCAGGCCGAGCGATACTCGACGAGATCGCCGGTGAACATCACGTCGGCATCGGGGACATAGGCGACAATGTCGCCGGAGGTATGCCCAGCCCCAATCTGCATCAGCCGAACCTCGCGCTTGCCTAGATATAACGTGAGCTCGCCCATGAAGGTGACATTCGGCCAGGTCAGGCCCGGGATGGATTGCGCATCGCTGAACAGGCGGGGAAAGCGACCATATTCCGAATCCCAATCCTGCTGGCCACGCTCGGCGACAAGACGACGGGTCTCCTGTGACGCGACGATCGCCTGTGCTTTATAGGCCGAGGCGCCGAGAACACGTACTGCATGGTAGTGCGAGAGCGCTACGTACTTTATGGGCTTGTCCGTCACCTGCCGAACGCGCTCGATGACGAGCGAGGCGAGCCCGGGCGTCGCCTGCGCGTCCATCACAAGGCAACAATCCTCGCCAACGATGATCCCGGAGTTCGGATCTCCCTCGGCAGTGAAGGCGTAGAGGCCCGATCCGACTTCCGAAAAGCTGATCTTCTTAGCTTGAAGATCGCCCGTTGAAGCAAATGCTGCGCTACTCATTGTAGTCCTTGCACGGTTCGAAATTCATTTGGCATCCCATTTCGACATACCTGTGCGATCGATCTCGCCTGCCGCCTCCCCAACTTTACGCCCACTTATCATGAGATCGGGTGCGATTTCCGCAAGTGGTATAAGCACGAAAGCTCGTCGGAAAATCTCGCGATGCGGCAACGTCAGGTCCGCATTGTCTTTTTTGACATCATCGTAGAAAAGAATGTCGATGTCGATGACCCGCGGCCCCCAGCGGAGTCCCGCGGTTCGACCCAAATCCGTTTCCAACTGCTTGAGGCCGGCGAGGAGCTCCGCGGGGGAAAGTCGCGTCTCCCCCAGGGCGCACAGGTTGGCGAAATCTTCCTGCTGGGTGTAGCCCCAAGGGGCCGTGCGCCAGAGCGAAGAGCATGCGGTGATCCGCGCGATGCCGCGTGCCTCGATCGCACCGATCGCGGCGCGTATATTCCCGGCGGGATCGCCGAGATTGCCGCCGAATCCGAGGCCGATCGGAGCGGGAGCGATTTGCATCAGGCGTTGGCGATGGCATCGAGAACGGTGAACGCGGCGCGGTGTTCGGCGGGATCGTGAACGCGGAACAGTCTTGCGCCATACATTGCCGTGACGAGATTTGCCGCGATCGTGCCGATAAGGCGCCCCTCGACAGTCACGCCCAAAAGCGCACCGAAGATCGACTTGCGCGAGATGCCAATGAGGATCGGCAGTCCGTAGTCCTGCAGCTCCGTCGTCGCCGCAAGTGCGGCGAGATTCTGCTGCTTCGTCTTGCCGAATCCGATGCCCGGATCGAGAATTATATGCTCATTCGGGATTCCCGCGCGCTGGGCGAGACCGAGGGACTGATCGAAGAAGCGCCGCAGATCGGCGACGATGTCAACGGCCGGGTCGGTGTCGGTCCGGTTATGCATGACAACGAGCGCGGCGCCGGCTTCAGCGACAGTATCGGCCATCGCTGCATCATGTTGTAGTCCCCAGACGTCGTTCACAACGACAACGCCGAGTTCGGTCGCGCGACGCGCCGTCGCGGCTTTATACGTGTCGATCGAAAATGGCGCATCGACTTCCTCGAGCAACGGTTCGAGCAAAGGCGCAAGCCGCGCCCATTCGTCCTCGACAGTGATCGGCGTGTGCCCGGGGCGCGTCGATTCCGCGCCGACGTCGACGATGTCGGCGCCGTCTGCGGTCAATTTCCTCGCTTGTTCCACGGCGCGATCGCGGGAGTTGAATCGGCCGCCGTCGGAAAACGAGTCCGGCGTAACGTTGAGAATGCCCATAATCGTCTTGCGCGTACGCACCGCGCTCAAAAACGCGTCGCGCCTCTTTTGAAACGTCGTACGTTCTTCAGTGGGCAGCAACGAGAACCTCGCCCTTGCCAAGCACGGCCATGTCACCAGCATAGCGCTCGAAGGAACCCCTGAGGAGACGTGCCGCCGCACGACTTTCGGCTTTGAGATGGTCCGCAAACAGACGCGTAAAGCCGAACGGGAACGTGCCGCACGGAACAAAGGTTGGTGAGAGAGACGGCTGCTCCGCCAAAAGCAACGAGCCGCGCCGCATCAGATAGCCCGGCAGGCGTCCCGTCCCCCCGAGAACAATAAGCGTCCCGGCGATCATTCTGCTGCCGGCATAATCACCCGCTCCTTTTTCGATTGCGATGATGCCGCGGCGCATGCGATCGCCCGCGCGCGCTCCTGCACGTCCGCGCACGAGGATGAGCCCGCCGCTCAAGCCTTGCATCTCGCCGGGAAAGGGCGCGGCCAACAGATCGCCGGCATTTCCCCTGATCGCGAGCCGACCGCCGGACATGCCGGAGCCCGCGAACGGACCAGCGTCACCGCTAATGGTCAGCCGGCCGCCGGACATGTTACGGCCCACGGCCTTGCCGACCTGCCCCTGGACCTCGATCGAACCTGCCGCGAGGGCCTCGCCGACATTATCGAGACGCTCGGAGCCACCCTCGAAGCGCAGGCAGCTGAGATCGCCGGCGCGAATGTGGAATACGTCGCCAGCGGTGACTTTCTGGCGCGTCGTGTTGAGCGGCAGGCGCGCTATCTCGGCGGTGCTGAGCGGCGCAATCCTATGCGGCACGAGAGGAGCGCAATCGAGCCGCTGATCGGGCTCGCCGCGCAGAGTGAACGTGAACGGCTTCACGCGACCAGCTCTTTCAGATGAAACTTGAAGGGCCCGAGTCCGCCGCCGTAATTGCCGGCGCCGACGCGCACGGCACCGCGCTTCGGCCCGAGCCGCACAATTGCGCGCAGTCCCGCGCGCATCGCGCCCGCCACCGCGGCTTCGCTCAATCCGTCGATAACGATCTCGAGCACGCAGGCGATAGTCGCACCGAGGACGGATCCCACGGCGCCGCGCAGCGTCGGGCAATAAGCGTCGTTCGTTGAGGCGAGCATGCCTTTGTACTTGCCGCCAATCTTCGTTCCCGAGCGCACGATGCCGCCGGGGAACGGCATGATGGCATCGGGGACAGCGCGCATTGCCCCGATCGCCGCTTCGGCAGCATGTAATGTCGTCTCGTAAGAGCGGCCCATTAGCAAAAGGTTGCCGCCGCCCACGGCCTCGGTGACGAGACCCGTGGTCGCCTCGCACAGGAATTCGCCATCCATGACCGGCACGCGCCAGAAATGGCGGCCGTCATCCAGCCGTTTCGAGATTTGCCAGCCATCGCCAAAGTAGCGGATCGCATCTCCGAGTTTCAGGCTTGCGCTGCCGCCGACTCCGGCAAAACAGGCCGAGCCCGGCGCGGTCAGCACGCATTGGCCTAAACGGTTGGCGAGCTGCTTCTGCAATTCGTCCGGCGACATGGACAGAATGAGCACGCGAACGCCGGGACGGCCGTCGGGTGTTTCGCGCACGCCGAGTTCGCGATCGATGCCGGCTTCGCAACCGCAGCCTATGATCGACGTGGCAAACCCCGTCATGCTCGTCGCCGCGTTCATCGCCCAGCGGCGGGTCGGGCCGGTGATGGTGATGGCGGTGCCACTCATGGCAAACGCCTCAGCGAACGTGTCATCGATCTCGACGCCGCCGACGTTCATTGCCGCAGGCCGACCTGTTCGAACCGGACCGTTCGCGGCAATATGTCGGGGTGAACAGCAAAGAGATCGCGCGGTGCGCGGTAGACCTCGTCATAATAAGCGTCGAGGCGCCTTTCGATGGCGCGATCGAATAGAGGCCGCGCTTCGAGCGTGCGTCCCGCGCGATAATGCGTCACCCCGCCATCGCGCACGACGAGATCGCCGTCTTTGAAGACGAGATGCGCATCCCGGAACATGCGCGCGCGATCCATGTGGTCGTCATAGACGGCGATATCGGCGCGCGCGCCCGGGCCGAGATGACCGCGATCGGCAAGGCCGAGCAGCTTCGCCGGCGCCGCGCGGGTCATAGTGGCGATCTCGTCCAGCGTGTATTCGCGGGCAATGGCGCCGAGCGTTGTCATCTCCGCGACCGAGCGCGGCATTTCTGCAAGCCACTCGGCGCGCAGGTCGCGGCTCATCAACAACGCCAGTAGATCGGGATAGGTCGTAAACGGCGCGCCATTCGGATGATCGGTCGTGAAAAACACACGCCAGGAATCCTCGATCAGCAGGAAAAGTTCGAGCCCGCAGGCCCATTGCACCGCATTGTAAAAGTCACTGCGCCGGTAATCATACGGCACGATTCCCCCCCCATTGGCGTCGCCGTCGAAAATTACTGATTTGTTCGGTCGGGCATTGCGGCTGCCGTTGTATTGACGCAGCACATCCAATGAGACGGTTACCGTCGGCCCGAACATCACCTGGCCAATATCGACCGTAACGTTTTTGGCGGCATTCACCGCCTCCGCGAGACGCGCGGCGGCGGACGAAAACCCGCGCTTGCCTTCCGTCCCGTAGGCATAAAACTGCACGTGCGCGAGATGTAGCGGCAGGCCGCGCGCAGCATCGATGGTCGCAAGAGCCGTCTCGACATTCCCGGCAATGCCGAGATTGTTCATATGCAAATGCAGCGGGTGGGGAATTTTGAGATCGCTCACCGCCTGCTGCAGCGCCTCGACGATCGCCCGCGAGGTCACGCCGTAATGGGGAACGACATCATCGAGCGAAAAGGCGCGAGCGTTATACTTGAATGCGGTCGCCCCGCCGGCATTGATGCACTTCACGCCGAGCCCGCGCGTCGCAGCGACCGCGGCGCCGACATAATCGGCGATCGCGCTGGCGCTCTCGCCTTGGCGCAGCATGGACAAAAGGAAGTCATCGTTGCCCAGAACCGTCAGCGTCCCCTTGTCGATTATCGGCGTGTCGGCAAGCTCGAGATGGGCGTGCAGAGCATGGTGTGGCGACATCGCCGGCTCGACCACGGTCGTAAAGCCCATTTTGGCGTAGAGGCAGCCGGTCTCGAAGGTCGACCAGCGCGCGCTCGAGAAGGGGAGCTTGGAGGAAGAGGGCGTTTGTCCCGGATGCAGCTCGGGTAAAAGCAGCCGTGCGGTGTTCACGTTGCCGCCGGCGATATGCGAGTGTATATCAATACCGCCGGCCATGACGACTTTGCCGGTCGCGTCATACGCCTGGTCGACGGCGCGACGCAGAGGCTCGGCCACGATGCGATCATCTTCGATGAAGAGATCGCGAACGCGGTTGCCGCCCCCTACGGGGTCGATGACTCGCCCGCCGCGAAGCCATGTCAGCATGCTGCCGCCCCGGGCGAAATTCGTTCGGCGATTTGTTCTAGAACAGAGGCGGCGCTGGGGAATCCGGCGGCCGCGCTTGCGCGCCGCCCGACGAGCGATTGCGTCTCACGGGCAAAGTCGACCCCACCGTGATCGCGCCCAAGTCGGCCAATCGTAATCTGCACCTTCACATCGGTCCTGCCGGATTGCTCGGCGCTCAAGGCAACGACGGGAATGCGTGGCGGCAACACTGGCAGGCCCGGCTCGCTCGAAATGCAAATGAGTGCATCAGCCTCGCCGCTCGCGATCAGGCGCGACGCATCAAAGCGCCACGGGTCGTGCTCGGGATAGAGGCGGCCAAAGCCGGTGCGGACGGGAAACCCAGTCATCCAGGCGCAGGTTTGCATTGCTGTTTCGGCGTTGCCGGACGCTCCGACTGAAATCGTCGAGAACCGCGTCGCCTTGTTGAGATCGGCGGCCAGTCCCACGAGCATCTCGATTGCAAGCGCATCGAGCGACGCGGGGCTGTAGACAATCACGCCGAATTTTGCCTGCTTTAGCGCCTCTGCCATCGTGTTCAGCGCATCCCCATCGGCTGACCGCGCGAGCGGGCGGTGGGCGTTGCACGCACGCAGCGCCGCGATGAGTGTTGGAAGCGCCTCGTCCTGCGCCGCGATTGTCTGACCCGCAAGCGTAGAGAGATCCGGATCGTCGGCACTCCCTCCCAAACGCAAAATGCGCCGCCGTTGTGGCGCCAATCCCAATCGCGGCAATTCCGCGAGCCCCAGCCTTTCGATCATATCAGGCCAAAGCTTGGTCAGGCCGGAGCCGACGAGGAGAACGGTGTCGGCGCGCTGGCGCGCTTCATTCGGAGTGACGATGAATCTGCCAAAACTTCGCATAACATCAAGTTCGCGAAACGCGCCCGTGGACTCGCTTTGATCGATCACGCCGCCGACGCGCGTGGCCAATCGGATCGCCGCGCGCGTGCCCGCCACATCACAGGCGCCGATCAGAAAGACCGCCAGCCGGCTGGCGGCCAGCAATCCCGCCGCCGCATCCGTTGCTTCGGCAAGTGAAAGCAACCTGCCTTCGGTGAAGCAAGCATCCTGCGGCATGCACCCTGCCGGGCTCAGTCGTATTTCACGTACGCAAAGCGCGCGTCACCCGCCGGCGTTCCCTCGAGGGCGCCGCCCTCTTTGCCCGGTTGCCAGTGCACCACGTCCTCGATTTTTTTGGCAAGTTCGAAATCCTTGTCAGTCACGCCCCGTGCGGCGTGATTTTGCAGACGCACCTCGACCCAGGCATAAGACGCGGTGATGTCAGGGTGATGCCACGCGGCTTCGGCAAGATGGCCAACCGTGTTGATGACCATGAGCGTGCCTTTCCAACTGTTCGTCCGATATTTCCGGCGTATCCAACCATCTTCGAGATACCAATTTGGCAGATCGCGCTTGAGCCGCGCCTCGATTTCCGCAGGCGTGTAGGTGCGCTCCTTCGCCCTCTCGCTCATGACGGAGTCCTCCAAGCCGGCGATTTCACATGTTGCAAGCCGACGATTTTTGCGCAGTGTAGAGGGCGAGCCTTGCGAAGCAAGCCCGCGTCCTTCCCTCCATGCGCGATGATCCATAGCGTCACCGTCCGGGCACCGGCTCGTCTGCATCTCGGGTTTCTCGACATGAACGGCGGCCTCGGACGTCGCTTCGGCAGCCTTGGCCTCGCCATCGACGCGTACGAGACGCGCATCACCGCGCGCTGCGCCGCGGAGATGAGTGTGCGCGGGCTCGAGCCAGAGCGCGTGCGCCACCTTCTCGGGCAGCTCTCTTCAGTGGTCGGCAGCCGCAGCTTTGCCATCTCGATCGAGAGCGCGATTCCGGCGCATACCGGCCTGGGCTCAGGTACGCAGCTCGCGCTCACCCTAGCTGCTGCACTGCACCATCTCAGCGGTCGCGCGGCCGACGTTTCAGAGTACGCGTTATTGACGGGACGAGGTGCGCGTTCCGGGGCGGGCATCGGCCTGTTCACAACCGGAGGTTTTGTCGTCGACGGCGGTCATCGACAAATGACGGCGGTGCCGCCCGTCATCGCCCGTGCGGTATTCCCCGAGGCTTGGCGGGTTATCCTCATATCCGACCCTGCAGAGCGAGGCATCAGCGGTACCGAAGAGGTAAACGCCTTTGCTGCGCTGCCGCGATTCCCGGAGTCAGCCGCGGGCGACATCTGTCGCCGGGTTTTGCTGCAGATCCTGCCGGGCCTCGCCGAGAGGGACTTCGAAAGCTTCGGAGCCGGAATTTCAGCGATCCAGACCATTGTCGGCGACTATTTCGCGCCGATGCAGGGCGGATCACGCTTCAAGAGCCCGGCAGTTGCAGCGTTGCTGCATGATTTGGCGGCGGCCGGCGCGAGGGGCATCGGTCAGACCTCGTGGGGGCCGACGGGATTTGCGTTCGTGCCAAATGCTGCGGCCGCGAAGGAGCTTGTCGCGGCGGCCTCGCCCAAAGCTGCCGAGATGCAATTGCACATGAAAATATGCAAAGCGCTCAATCGCGGCGCTATGATAGAAGAAAACACCATGGGATGTGCGTGATCCGGGACGGAAGCAAATGGCCTCGAAATCCATCCTGCACATGATCACGCCGCTCAAGCACATGAGCCCGTTCGACGTGAACATGGCGGTCGATGCAGGCTTCGACGCCGTGTTGCCGTATACAAATGTTGACGCGAAGGAAGTGACCGGCCTCGTACAGGACGCGATGTTCTCACGTCCGCCGCAGGATGCGGTGCGGACCGGGATCTTTATCGGCGGCAAGGATGCCATTCTCGCGCTCGACATGCTCGATGCCGCAAAAAGAGCGCTTTTCAAACCGTTCGAGGTTTCGATTTTCGCCGATCCCGCGGGTTCATTCACGACGGCGGCAGCGATGGTCGCCTGCGTCGAGAGGCTTTTGAAACAAAAATTCAATCGCGATCTCAAGGCGACAAGGATCGTCGTCTATGGCGCAACGGGGGTCGTGGGCTTTACGGCCGGCGTCATCGCTTCCCTTGAAGGGGCCAGCGTAACTCTCGCCGGCTATGACGGCGCCGAGCGCGTCCAGCGCGCCGCGCAGGAAATCGAGAGGCGGTTCAAAACATCGCTCAGCGCGGCAGACGCCAGCACGCCGGAGAAAATCTCCGCCCTGTTGCAGCGAAGCGACATCGCCCTCTGCGCCGGACGCGCCGGCGTGCAGATATTGTCCGAAGCTGCTGTGAAAGCGGCCGGCAAGCTTCTGATGGCCGCGGACGTGAATGCGGTGCCGCCTCCCGGAGTAGCGGGACTTGATCCGCAGAACAAAGGCGATCCGATCGGCGGCACGAAAGTTCTCGGCATCGGTGCATTGGCGATCGGCAACGTGAAATACCAGACCGAATCAGGCCTGTTCAAGCGGATGGTGGAAGCGAAAGAAGCGCTTGCACTCGATTTTCGCGATGCCTTCCGTCTCGCCCGTGAACTCGCCTGATCATCCCCCCGCGGTCCTGATCGCTGCGCTATCCGGTCGCGCGCTTGCGGAGCTCGCACGTAAAGGCGGCTACCGTCCACTCGTCGTCGACCTTTTCGGCGATGAGGACACGCGCCGCTACGCACACGCTAGCCGCGTGATACGCGGAAATTTGACGCAGGGACCAGACGCCGGCGATCTCATGGCGGCGCTCTCGGACCTGGTACAGCAATGCGATTCGCCCCCAATAGGCGTTGTGTGCGGAGCCGGCTTCGAAGGTCAGCCGAGTGTTCTTGATGAACTCGCAAAGCGCTGGCGAGTGCTTGGTTGTACCTCTGACATCGTGAAGCGCGCGAAAGATCCATTTGCGTTCGCGCGGCTGTGTGCCGAACTCGATATCCCGCACCCCGAAATTTGCTTCGCACCCCCCGGGGACCCGCAACATTGGCTCGCGAAACGCGTCGGTGGTTCCGGTGGTTGGCACATTTCCCCCGCAAATGTCCGCGCACCGGCAGAAGGCGTCTATTTCCAGCGGCGCGTGACCGGCCAGCCCATCTCGGCCCTTGTCGCCGGCACGCGCGGGGCCGCTCGCGTCATCGGCTGGTCCGCGCAGTGGATTTCGCCGGCCGCCGATGCACCGTATCGCTGGGGCGGCGCCGTGCAGCCGGCGCGGATCGACCCGGATTTGCAAGCCCGTCTTGACGACAGCGCACGCAACCTTGCGGCGGCAGCCGCAATCGTCGGAATCGCTAGCATCGATTTCCTTGTCGACGAAACCAGGTGGCATGTCCTCGAAATCAACCCTCGTCCGGGTGGCACTCTCGACATTTTCGATGACGGTCGCGGCCGACTGTTCGAGATGCATGTTCAGGCCTGCGGGGGACGTCTGATCGATCCGCCGCATTACCGCTGTGCACAGGCATGCGTCATTGCTTTGGCCGAACGCGACATCGACACGATGCCGCACATGCGCTGGCCGGATTGGTGCGCGGATCTGCAAGCCGGCGGTACGCGGGTCGAAGCGGGCGCGCCTGTCTGCACGATCCGCGCTGCCGCCGATGACCCTGATACGGCGCGGCGCTTGGTTGAACATCGCTGGCGCGCGCTGTTGCAAATGGTTCACCAACCGGAGCTCGCTTCGTGCTGAGCGCACCGCCCATCAGCGTCAACGCGCTCGCAGGCCGCTGCCTCGATCGTCTGCTTGCCGACGCCGCGTTGTTGCGGATCGAGGTGGCACGCGGTTCGCGCGGCGAACTCTTGATCGACGCGGGTCACGAGGTGCCGGGCGGAATTGCCGCGGGTTTGCGCATGGCGGAAATCTGCATGGGCGGCCTCGGCGCCTGCACGCTCTCCGACTCCGGCGCGGCGAACGCCCCCTTCAAACTGACGACACGCACGGCCAATCCGGTGATCGCCTGCCTGGCGAGCCAATACGCGGGGTGGAAGCTGTCCGCCGAAACCGAAGATGGGTATTTTGCGCTTGGCTCCGGCCCGGCGCGCGCGCTCGCGGCCAAAGAGGACGTGTTTGCGGATATCGGTTACAGCGACAAAGCCGATCGCGGCATTCTGGTGCTCGAGGGGGAACGGCCGCCCCCGGCCGACGTCGTGGATTACGTCGCGCGCGAATGCGGCCTCGCCGCCGATCGCCTCGCGTTCATCTATGCGCCGACGCAAAGCCTCGCAGGCAGCGTGCAGATCACCGCGCGAGTGCTTGAAGTCGCTTTGCACAAAGCGCACGCGTTGCGTTTCCCTTTGTCCGATATCGTTGATGGGCTCGGCTCGGCGCCGCTGCCGCCGCCGCATCCCGATTTTGTTGCGGCAATGGGACGCACCAATGATGCGATCATCTATGGCGGACAGGTGCAGCTTTTTGTGAACGGCCCGGCGAGCCGCGCGCGTGATCTTGCCCAAAATCTGCCGAGCGTGAGGTCAAAGGATCACGGCCGACCATTTGCCGAGATTTTCCGCGCCTATGACGGCGATTTCTATAAGGTCGATCCGATGTTGTTTAGCCCCGCGCTGGCAATCGTGACGGCACTCGAGACCGGCGACACCTTTCGCGCCGGGGCAATCGATCATGGACTGCTCGATGTCTCGTTCAGGTGAGGCGCGGGTGCGGCGTGGCGGAAGCGCCAGCGCTCCCCGAATCGCTATCGCCGCAGACAGGATGGACTGGCATGTGAAGGAGCTCGTCGCCGCATTCCGCCGCTGCGACGCGGACGCGATCCCGGTGAAATTGTCGGCCTGTGGCTTCGATACCCGTCGGCCGGCCGGCCTGGTGATCAGCGGGTTTGGTGACGCACTTCCGGACGCAATGATCGTGCGCGCCATCGGCGCCGGCTCTTTCGAGGAAATCACGCTGCGACTCGGCCTTATGCATGCGCTCGGCGAGAGCGGAATTGCCGTCCACAATAGCGCCCCCGCCGTCGAGCGCTGTGTGGATAAAGCCGCGACATCGTTCCTGCTTGCACGGGACGCCATTCCGACGCCTGCGACTTGGACGGTGCAGTCGCGCGTGCAAGCCGAGGCGATTGTGAGGCGCGAAGCCGCGCATGGGCCGCTCGTGCTGAAGCCCTTGTTCGGCGCGCAGGGGCGCGGGTTGAAACTCGTGCGCCGCGCCGGCGATCTGCCGCCGCATGAGGAAATCGCGGGCGTCTACTATCTGCAGCGCTTCGTCGGCGACAGCCGGGATAGCTTTTCCGACATGCGGTTGCTGGTGTCAGGCGGCCGTATAGTCGCGGCCATGCGGCGCCACGCCTCGCATTGGATCACCAATGTGAAACTCGGCGGCCGCCCCGAGGCGTATCCGCCGCGACGAGACGAGACGGATCTCGCGATCCGCGCTGCGGCCGCCGTCCGTGCACAATTCGCCGGGGTCGATCTCATTCGCGACGGCGATGGCTGCGCCTACGTCCTGGAAGTCAACAGCATGCCCGGCTGGCGCGGGCTGCAAAGCGTGACTGAGCTGCGGATCGCGGACGTCTTGGCCGGTGATTTTCTCTCCAATCTCGACAGCCGCAGGCCGGCCGCGCGGAGCGCGTGAACGCCCTCACACCCGATCAGATCGCCGAAGCTTTCATTGCCGCTTGCCGCGACGAGATCGAAGCACCGAAACCCGGCAATGTGCACACCTTTGCCGCCGGGCATGCTATGGAAGCACGCCATTTCCTCGATAGCGCCCGGGTGGCGGCGCCGGCGATTGCAGCGTGCGATGCAGGAATCGGCGCCCGCATCCGCAAAAGCGTCGAAGCGACCTTTGCCGAGGTCGGCATGAATACCAATCTCGGCATCATCCTCCTTTGCGCGCCACTTGCTTGTGCAGCGGGATCGTCCTCAAGCGAATTGCGTGCAGCCCTTGCCGGCGCGCTCAGATGCCTCGACCACCAAGACGCGGCGGATGTCTACGCCGCGATCGCCCAGGCTTCGCCCGGTGGCCTCGGCCGGGCTGCGCGATACGATGTGCATGCGACGCCACCGCCCTCGCTGATTGAGGCGATGCGCGAGGCGGCAGAGCGGGACCTCATCGCCCGACAATACGTCTCGGATTTTGCCGATATTTTCGGCACCGGCCTGCCGGTTGTCGAGCGGAGCCGATCTCGCCAGGACCAGTCGATTGCGCTTGCCGTCTACCTCGCCTTCTTGTCCGCGTTTCCCGACACGCACATTGTGCGAAAACACGGCCCGAAAGTCGCGCAGGAAGTGATGCAAGAGGCGAAAGCCTTCGCCAGCCGCGCGCAAAGCGAGAGCGGCACGAGCCGTTTCGTTTCCGACCTTCTCGCCTTTGACGCACGCCTCAAGACAGCGCGCGTCAATCCCGGCACCAGTGCCGACTTGACCGTAGCGAGCTTATTTGCAGCCAGGCTCGTGGGCGTCTTGCCGATGTCGCGCGGGGATGGTTGATTTGAGCCTGCGGGAGAACCGCTCTATCTGGCCAACCGGTCGCAACGGGCGCTGTCCCTTGGACGCTGTCAACAAGGATAGTTTCATGCC
>JAFASC010000340.1 GCA_019244955.1 Methylobacteriaceae bacterium
ATCGAAAGAAAGGCAGAGAACGGATAGCTCACGCGCCGGAAGCGCATGAAGCCGAATTTTGTGTTCTCCGGAGCGAGACGCAGCAGCTTCATTGTTCAGATACTCAAATCGGCAGCCGGTTCGGCCGCGCATAACGGTACCAGACCGCGATCATCATGCGTGTCATGGTCACCGCGGTGATGATCGTCGTCAGAATTCCAAGCGCCAGCGACACCGCGAATCCGCGTACCGGACCAGAGCCGAGGAAATACAGGATCGCCGCGGCGACGAACATCGTCACGTTCGAATCGACAATCGTCGCAAAGGCGCGCTTGAAGCCCGCGTCGAGGGCCGAGATGATCGAGCGACCCATATGCGCTTCCTCGCGGATGCGCTCGTAGATGAGCACGTTCGAGTCGACCGCCATTCCGATCGTCAGCACGATTCCAGCGATGCCGGGCAAGGTGAGCGTCGCGCCGAGCAGGACCAAAGCGGCGAAGATGAACGCGATGTGCACGAACAAAGCGAGGTTCGCGAACACGCCGAAAATTCCGTAGGTGATCAGCATGTACCCCACGACAAGCGCCGCGCCGACATAGGCCGCGCGCTCGCCGGCCTTGATCGAATCCTCGCCGAGGCCGGGGCCAACCGTGCGCTCTTCCACGATGTTGAGTTTGGCGGGCAGCGCGCCCGCCCGTAGCAGGATGGCCAGGTTCGTCGCCTGCTCGACGGTGAAGCGGCCCGAAATCTGCCCGGCGCCGCCGGTAATCGGGGTCAAGATGCGGGGCGCCGAAATCACCTTGTTGTCGAGGACGATGGCGAAGGGCTTGCCGACATTCTTCGTCGTGACTTCACCGAATTTCTGCCCGCCGCGGATGTTGAAGCGAAAATTGACGACCGGCTCGCTGGTGCGCTGATCGAAGCCGGGCTGCGCGTCCGTCAGATCCTCGCCTTGCACCATCACCTGTTTCTCGACCGGGAGCTTGCCTGGCTCGTCGGTCTGGTCGAGCATTTCGACGTCGGCGGGGTTGGCGCCCGGCTCGGCGACGAGCCGGAATTCCAGTTTGGCGGTCGTACCGAGGATTTCCTTGAGCTTCTCCGGGTCCTGCAAACCGGGGACCTGGACAAGGATTCGGTCGGCGCCCTGGCGCTGGATGTTGGGCTCGGTCGTGCCGAGCGCGTCGACGCGGCGGCGCAGAACTTCAATCGACTGGTCGACGGCTCGTCTGACCTTCTCAGCGATACCCGCGTCGGTGACTGTCACCTGGATCAGCCCGTCCGGCGACTCTTTCACGTCGAGCGTGGCAGCGCCGCCCCCGCCGAGCAGAATGTTCCCGGTCTGCTGCTGCAGCTGACGGATTTTCGGCAGCACCTTGGCCCGATCGTCAGCATTGGCGACGCGAAACTGTACGCCGCGCGCCTGCGTCCCAATTCCCCCCGTGATCGGTACCCGCTCCTCGCGCAGGATACGGCGGACATCGTCGCGCAGGTTGTCAACCTGCGTTTTCAGGACTGAGGCTTGGTCGATTTCAAGCAAGACGTGCGAGCCGCCCTGCAGGTCGAGGCCGAGCACGATCGTGCGCATTGGCAGCCATGGCAGGTGCGCCGAAATCGATTGCCGCGTTGCCGGCGACAGCATGCTCGGAAGGACCACGAGCAACGCGATCAGCGTCATGCCGATAATGGCAGCAACTTTCCAGGTGGCGTAACGCAGCATGATTGAACGTCCGTAATGAGCCGGGCTGGCCTAGCTCGCTTCCTTCACCGGCTCGCCCTTGGCGCGGACGTCCGAGATCATCGCCCGCAGCAGCCGCACCTTCACGTTCGGCGCGATCTCGACCTCGACCTCGGCGTCATCGATCGCCTTCGTCACCTTGCCGATGAGGCCGCCTGTCGTGATGACGATGTCGCCGCGGCGCACGTTTTTCACCAGTTCCTGCTGGCTTTTTGCCCGCTTCTGCTGCGGGCGCAGAATCAGGAAATACATGATGACGAGAATGATCCCGAATGGCGCCAATTGCATGATGACATCGGCGCCGCCGGGCGTGGCAGCCTGGGCGTAGGCCGGAGTGACGAAGAACATTGAGCTTTCCAAGTCTTCGGGGCCATGAAAATGCCCCGCAAAGTGGCGCGGACTATAGCCAGCGAGCCCGCGAAAGCAACAAAATGCGCCTGCGGCGCAATGCGCTCTCCTGCCTCTTTCCGGCGGAGCCTTCGCCGGGTAGAAGCCCCGGGCGCATGCCCTCCGACTCCCCCGCTCTTCCCGCCGAATTCGCAGCCAATGTGGCGCGGATCGTTGCGGCGTTGGAGCGCATCGCGCCGCCCGCCCCGGCCAAGCCGGACTTCGCGGCGGCAGAAGCGTTTGTGTGGCAAGCGGCGAGTTGCTCGCTGTCGCCGGTGGGGAAGGTCAACCGCGTCGATCTGGTGCTGCTCAAGGGCATCGACCGCGTGCGCGATCAACTGGCCGAGAACACGGAGCGCTTCGCCCGCAATTACCCTGCCAATAATGCCCTTCTGTGGGGTGCCCGCGGTATGGGAAAATCTTCACTTGTCAAAGCGATTCATGCCGATATTAATGCTCGACTTTCAGGTCAGCCGAATTTCCGACCGCTGAAACTGATCGAAATCCACCGCGAGGACATCGACAGCCTGCCGGCGCTGATGGCGCTCGTCCGCAACGCGCCGTTCGGTTTCCTCATCTTCTGCGACGATCTCTCCTTCGACGCCGACGACACGAGCTACAAGTCCCTGAAG
>JAFASC010000170.1 GCA_019244955.1 Methylobacteriaceae bacterium
GTCGGTATCGCCTCGTATCCTCTGGTAGTGCTCGTAGCTCATCATCACAAAACGGGGCTTGCGATGCCGCGTGATGAGGACCGGCGACTTGGTCGCCGCGTCGGTCACCTCACCTACCTGCTTGTTGAGGTCGTTGGTCGTGAAGGCGCGCATGTCGAAACCGAAAAATCCATTATTTCCATAATATCCATGAACGGCGGCGGCGCAAGCCCTCGACGGGCGCCGTCATGGCGGGGCTTGGCCCGGCCCTCCGCGATAACCTTCAGGCGACGACCCGTTTGCCCTCGTGAATGCCCCGTCCAAGACCGGGCATGATGCTGGACAGAATGCGTAAGAAACGCGGTATCTCTGGATTCCTGTGTGTGCGGTGTGTGTCAGGATAGGTGCGGGCGGGAGGCCGTCGGGAATGACAGGGTTCCCCTCGCTTCTAAGAAATTTAATGTTCCGCCTCTTGACTCCGCCTGAATAAAATCCTACATACCCGCGCATCCCCGCCCCCTGAGGGCCTTTCTAGAGTGGCGGGCGGGGAGCGGCGCCTGCGGCTTTGGGTCCACCTAACCCGAAGCCTCGGGAGGCTTTCGCGGAACGGCGGATGCCGGCTCCTCTCCGCCCCGTTGCGGGCGGAGGAGCAGCGAGTCGCTCTTACCGGGCGATCCGCAAGGCATTGTACCCCGAGCACAACCGCCCGCCCGGCACTACGACCGGGCGGCAGGGAACCGGAGTTTGAGGATATCGCCGCCGCAACGGACGGCGAAGGGTCCGTATCGCTCCGGCTCCACAGCATGCGGGACGCGAAAGACAGAAACCGCCGTACACGCGGCGCCGGGTGACCGGCATAAAAAATTAGGATCGGTCGCCCGGCGCCCGTGTCCTCTTAGCTGCGCATCAGCCGGTCCGAAAACCGCTTCGCACTTTTCGGGCTGATGCGATCCATGGCGCGAGCAATCGCGCAACAAGGATGACGCGCGCGCATTTTCGTGTCCGCCACAGCAAAAACTTCACCCATGCGCCAGATGCAGGTATTCCGGTTCGAACATCGCCGCGTCCTCGAGCGCCTGCAGATCGAGGATCGTGCAGGTGCCGCGCTCCCATTCGATCAGGCGGTTGCCGCGCAATTCCTGGACGCTGCGGTTGACATGCACCGTCGACAATCCGGTCGCATCGGCGACTTCGGTTTGCGTGATCGGGCAGCCGAACGAGGTGCCTTTCGTCAATCCGACCGCTTGCAGCTTGTGGAACAACTCGCAAAGCAGATGCGCGATGCGGGCGTAAGCATCGCGGCTGCCGGTATTCACAATCCATTCACGGAAGATGGCTGCATCGATCAGCGTCTCGCGCCAGAAGAGGCGGCCGATTTTCGGCTGCCCTTCTATGAGTGCATTCATAGCTTCATGCGCGATGAACGCGACCGTGCTCGGCGAAATCGTCGTGAGCGCGTGATCCATCTTACCGAGAAAGAGGCTCTGCAAATCCGGGATTTCGCCCGGCACGTGGAACGAAACAATCTGCCGTTCGCCGTCGGGCAGCATCTTGTAGCGGCACAGGAAGCCGTCGATGACGAGGCAACATTGCGTCGGGCGGTCGCCTTGGCGAACAATATCGTGATCGGCCCGAACTTCCTTCAGCGTGAACGGCAGACGCAGGACGGCTTCCTTCTCGGCAGGCGCGAGCTCCCGGCCATCTGCCTCGAGCTTGCGGACGAGCCGGTTTAAAGGCGAGTGCAGCACGAGCTAGCTCGGGAGGGGGCCGCTGCGCGATCTATTTTGGTTTCGAACCTGCCTTCACTGAGCATGCTGAAGCTCCGGCGACGAAAACGGCGACCGCAAGTGCGCGGTTGCACCTACGGGAAACTTTCGGAATGCGCCGGCGTTGCGGTGGAAACCAGCTGGCGAGTGTTGATGCTCCAGGAATCCAAAAGGCTTTCCGGCCGCCGCGTCCTGGTCGTCGAAGACGAATATTTCATCGCCGCCGATATCGTTCGCACGTTCCGGGCCGACGGCGCAGAGATCATCGGTCCCGCCGGCACCGTCGAGGACGCGCTTGAGCTCGTACACAGCACTCCCCGCATCGACGGCGCCATCCTCGACATCAACCTGCACGGCGAGATGGTGTATCCGGTTGCCGACGCGCTTGCCAAGCGCAGCGTTCCCTTCATCTTCGCGACGGGCTACGACAAGGCGGCTGTCCCGGAACGCCATGCCGGCATCAAGCATTGCGAAAAACCGGTGACGCCGGAGGCGATCGCCAGGGCGCTCTACGGCTGACCGGAACCGCGCCGCGCTTCTGCGGTTCACCTTGTTTCGCGTCGAGGCGATCCGCAAATGGACTCCCGGGATATCATCGTCATCGGCGGCTCGAGCGGGGCCACGGCGCCGCTAAAGGCCATCCTCGGCGCGCTCCCGGGCACTCTGCCGGCTGCAGTCTTCATCGTCCTGCACATCCCTTCGCGCAGCACCGGACTCCTGTCGACCGTCGCCAGCGCAGCCGGACCGCTGCCGGCACGCCAGGCCGAAGACGGGATGAAGATCGAGCGCGGCAATATCTACATCGCCGCGCCCGATCACCACATGATCCTGTCCGAGGGCGTTATCCGCCTCGGCCGCGGCCCGCGCGAGAACATGGTGCGGCCGGCGATCGACCCTTTGTTCCGCTCGGCCGCGATGGTCTACGGCCCGCGTGTGATCGGAGTGATCCTAAGCGGCTTGATGAGCGACGGCGCCTCCGGTCTCAACGCGATCAAGCAATGCGGCGGCATCGCTCTCGTGCAAGATCCCGAGGATGCGATCGCCGACGAGATGCCGCGCCGGGCGCTCGAAGCCACGATCGCCGACCTCTGTATCCCGGGCGCGAAACTGGGCGACATCCTTTCCGACATGGCGCGGCAAGCGCCCGGACCGAAATTGCCGGTTCCCCCGGAGCTACGCCTCGAAGTCGACATCGCGATGGGCGAGCGCATCGACAGCCAGGTGTTAGCCAAGATCGCCGACCCAGTCGCGCTAACCTGTCCCGCCTGCGGCGGCGTTCTTTCGAAAATGCGGGGCGCCAAGCCGCTGCGCTTCCGCTGCCAGGTTGGACATGGCTACACGGCGGACATCGTTGCCAAGGAGCAGGAAGGACGCGTCGACGAGGCGCTGCGCGTAGCTTTGCGCATCATCGAGGAGCGCGCTGAGCTCGTCTCGCGCATGAGCGAGGAAGGCCGGCAGGGCGGCCGCAGGGCGGTAGCTGACATGTATGGGGAGCGTGCCAAGGAATATCGCGGCTATGCCGATACGATCCGAAAAGCCGTGCTGAGGACGTTCGAAAGCGAGCCCGATCCGGAGATAGAAGAATGATCAGGCGCCGCTCGTTGATGGCCTTTGCAGCGCCGCGATGACCGCCTCGCGGTGAATCTCGAGTTCGACCAGCGTCTCGCGAAACAGCCTCAATAAGCGCTTGCCTTCAGTCGTATCGTGACCGGCGGCTTCAAGATCCACGACGCGCCGTTCCTGCTCCGTGATGCGCCGTTCGGCGTCGGCAATGTGCCGGTCCGCCTGAGCCAGATGCTCGATTTCCGACATTTGCAAAGCATGGCACGATCAACGCAAGCCGGCAAACAGGCGCGCTCGTGCGAGGAACAATTTCTGGAATGAAAGTAGGCTTGGAAACGGCCGAGCTTTTCGATCGCGCCCACCGCGCACGCGAGGAAGCGCGGCGCCTGCTCGCCATCAACGAAGATTTGCAGAGCACAATCCAGCAAGGGCTAGACGCTTGCTTCAGGTCAGAGATCGAGTTCCGCCGCCTTTGGGTTCGAAGGCATGTAGCCGCGGATGAAACAAATTCCCGGTCAGGATCATCGTGAAAGCGGATTGCCGGACGCCTGCGCCGCGCTAGTTTAACCTCATCACCGGCCAGGTTCATTCCGTGGGCGTCGGTGGCTGAGAGACCGGTTGCGCTCCCGCCTGCAAGGCTTAAGGAGAGCAACCGTGCCCTACGTCCCCTTTTCTGGACTAGATTCAAAACTTATCGAAGCAAGCCGAGACGTAATTCGCGCCTCGCACAAGCTTCTCGCCGAGACCGGGCCATTGGTGCGGCAGGCTCAACTGGAAGCAGGCCAGAGCCAGGATCGCAGGCCAAACGCCGGCGCGGACCGCTCACCGGGCGCGCGGCCCTCCTGAACGATCTTCGCCAGCTTGCCGCGGCTCTCGTCAAAGGCCTCCAGCAATTGCTTGCGCTCATCGCGAATGTCGCGAGCGGCTTCGAGCGCGTCGTCGGCGCGGCGGATCAGGTCGTTGTCAGACATGCCTGCAATATCACCCCCCCCCCCGGGGATTCGCCTTAACCTGCGTTAGGTCAGGCGAAATCTTCCACAAACTGGGCCGCTCGCGGTCCGCGAACCCGCAGGCCTGCCAAATCGTTGCCCTTACGTGAGCGCCTGTATAAGCACTGACCCGCACGTCACGAGCAGCAAGCGAGCACTCCAGGTTTGAGCGAACCTAACGGTACTAAGCGGAAGAAAGCGGCCCGCCACAAGCAGGTGGAGGGAGAAAAGGAGCACGCGCCGGGCACAGCCTTCGTGATCGGCATCGGCGCCTCGGCCGGCTCGATAGATGCGCTCGACAACCTGTTGCCCAAGCTCACGCCCGAGCCTGATCAGGCCATCGTCGTCGTCCTGCAACATCGGGAATCTCTCGACGAATCGCGCCTGCGTCAAAGCCTGGAAAAGAACGACGGGCACTTCTCGAAGATCGCTGATGGCGCACCAGCGGAGGGCGGCCGCATCTATCTCTGCGCCCCGGACCTCATCGTCACGATCGAGGATGGCCGCTTTCAAACCCGGCCCGCCGAGGAGCGGCCGGGCTCCCGCGGCACCATCGACAGCTTCTTCGTCTCCCTCGCCGCGGACCAGGGCGAGAGCTCCCTCGGCGTGGTTCTTTACGGAACGGCCGGAGACGGGACGCTCGGACTTGCCCGTCTCAAGGAGTCCGGAGGACTGACGATCGCCGAGCAGGGGCCGGAGGATTCGAGGCAAGACCCGGCGGGCAGCAATCTTCCCGGCTCGATGGCCGATTTCGTCGTGCCGCTGCAGGAGATTCCGGAGCGCATCAAACTCCATGCGCGCCATCTTGCGAAGCTGCGCGAACGTAAGGGCGTCGAAGAGATGCTGGCCGAGGTTTCCGGCCATCTCGCGCAAATTGCCGTCATTTTGCGCAACAAGACCGGGCACGATTTCCACGGCTACAAACGGCAAACCTTCCTTCGCCGCGTGCAGCGCCGCATGCAGGTCGCGGAGCTCGACGAGGTCGAGCAATATGTCCGCTATCTCCGCGATAATCCAGATGAGGTGCAATACCTCTTCAACGACCTCCTGATCGGCGTCACGCAGTTCTTCCGCGATCTGAAGGAGTTCGAAGTCCTTGAGCGCGTAGTCATTCCTAGAATGCTCGATGGCAAGGACGCGGGCGATAGCGTGCGCGTGTGGGTGCTCGGCTGCGCCACCGGCGAGGAAGCTTACTCGATCGGCATTCTCTTGCGCGAGGAAATGGCGCGCCGCGACATCCATCCGACCGTGCAGATTTTTGCAACCGACATCGACGTGCGGGCGCTCGCGGCGGCGCGCGTCGGACGCTATGCCGACACGATCGCCAACGATCTACGCCCGGAGCGGCTGGCGCGCTGGTTCGTCAAGGAAGGCAATACCTATCTCGTGGTCAAAGAGCTGCGCGAGATGTGCATCTTCTCGGCGCATAACGTCGTTCGCGACGCGCCGTTCTCGAAGCTCGATCTTGTCTCCTGCCGCAATCTGTTGATCTATTTGACCGCGGAATTGCAGAATCGCGTTATCCCGCTGTTCCATTTCGCGCTTCTGCCGGAGCGCTACCTGTTCCTCGGCAATTCCGAGAATGTGAGCCGCCATCCAACTTTGTTCGAGCCGGTCGACCGCCGCTCGCGCATTTTCAAGAAACTCGACAACGGCGTGCGGGTCGTGCCGGAATTTCCGCTGGCGGCACGCCGGATCGAGGGCACGCCCGAAGTGGCGGCGCCGAAGCCAAGTGCCGACGGCACTCTGACGCGACGCGCCGAACGCATCGCCGAGCGTTATGCGCCAGCTTACGTCATCACCGACAGCGATTTCCACGTCCTGCATTTCTCCGGACGAACCGGCAAATATATCGAGCCGAATGCGGGCGCTGCGAGCCTTGATTTGTTGAACCTCGTTCATCGCGATCTCCGGCTCGATGTGCGTGCAGCACTGATGAAAGCGGCCGAGACCAACGAAACTGTGCGGGTCGACCACCTCCAGGTTGGCGTGAACGGCAATTCGCTCGGAGTCGATCTCGTCGTCGAACCGGTTCGCGAGGGCACCGACAACCGCAGGAACTTCGTAGTCATCTTCAAGGATGGGCCGCTGCGCCCGCAAGGTCAT